>JAGXHC010000175.1 GCA_024636405.1 Sulfitobacter sp.
CAGAAAGCTATAGGCTGCTGTCATTGGCCGTGCGTCGAACGGCTTGAGGGTAAAGGCGCGGGCGATTTCGTCGCGGCCGGATTTCTGCGCTGCGCGCAGGACAGTCACCGCAGCGGTGCGCAGGGGCGTGCCTTCCAGTCCAGCGCAGGCATCGGTCAGTCCTGCCATGACGGTATCGGTGTCAAAGATCAGTTCCGGAGCGCAAATCAGGCGCGGAGGGGTCCCCGCGCCTGGTTCTGCGATCTGGATCGGTGCTGTTGTCAAATCAGAACCCGGCGCCGCCAAAGGCGCGCGGCGCACCGTCGATGATGACAACCGACTTGTTGCGGATCGTAGCGATCGCAAGTCCGCGTTCGTTGGTGCCATCCCGTTGCAGGCGGAAAATGCCGCTGGCGCCGCGGAACCCGGCACCCTGGGTCAGCGAAGCACCGGTCAGCGCGTTTGATTTCCCGGTTTTGACCAGCGCACCAACGGCGGCAATACCATCAAACGCCAACCCGGCAAGCGGATGTGGGTCGGACCCATAGGCGGCGGCATAGCGTTGTTCAAACGCGCCACTGGCACCGGGATCAGGCAAGGTAAACCACCCGCCCTGAAGACCCGGAAGCGCGATCGTCGCGGCGGGCAGGTCCCACCGCGTCAGGCCGATATATTGCGTCGAAGCGGCCTGAACGCCTGCTTCCGGCAAAAGCCGGGCAAACAGTGGCAGCGCGCTAGCCGATGGCGCGGTAATAAAAAGAGCATTGGCGCCGGTGCTGTCGATTGTTGCCTTGACGCGGGGCACGGCAGCAATGACAGATTCCTGGCTCAGCGCATAGTCGACCGAACCCGCAAGCGTTGCGCCATTTGCTGCAATCGCCTGCTGGATCGCATTACGGCCCAGTTGACCAGCGACATCCTGCCCATGCAGGATTACGATGCGGTCCTTGCCTGTGCGTTTCGCGTACCCGACAAGCCGATTTGCCGTATTTCCGAATGTCTGACCCAGGATAAAGACATTGCCACCCGCAATGGTCGGGTTGTTGGAGAACGATAGAACGTTCACACCCTGCGCGGCAGCAGCGACACCCGCCGCGTTGGCCGCTTCGGCATAGACTGGCCCCAGGATAATCTTGGCGCCCTCATTGACCGCTTGAGCGGCGACACTTGCTGCGGTGCCGGCATTGCCATTGGTGGCATAGACCCGCAGGTCGATCTTGACCCCATCAAGGTCGCGCATTGCAAGACGGGCAGCATTTTCAAGGTTCTGGGCCAGCAGATTGTCCCCGGCAGAGCCGCCGCGCGGGACAAGCAACGCCACAGGTACGGGCGCCGAAGTATCAATCTTCGGGCCGCCGCTGGAGGCAAGGCCGCCAAGTGCAATGGGCTCGCAGGCGGCCAGAATAAGCGCAAGCAGCGGCAGCACAAGAAACTGCCTGGCCTTGCGGGCGATGGTCAAAAAAGCGATCATAACTAAGGTACTCCCCGATCGTGAAACAGCGGCGCGGTGCCGGGCGACAGTCGCCGCGATCATAGTGTGTCAAAAAGGCGGGTCCAGCGTTGAATTATCAAAAGAGCGCTCTCGCGCCGGGATTATATTTTGTCGGTGTGCCGATCGGCACAGCGCGGGACATAACGTTGCGCGCGCTGGATGTTCTGGCCTCCGCCGATGTGCTGGCCGCCGAAGACACCCGCAGCCTGCGCCGACTGATGGAAATTCATGGTGTGCCACTTGATGGTCGCCGAATTTTAGCGCTGCACGATCACAGCAATGAAGCGACGCAGAACAAACTGCTGGACCAGATCGGCGCGGGAAAATCGGTGGCCTATGCCTCTGAGGCGGGGATGCCATTGATCGCTGATCCGGGGTTTGAACTGGGCCGTGCTGCGGGGCGCGCGGGCCTGCCCGTTACCTGCGCGCCGGGCCCTTCGGCAGTCCTGACCGCGCTGGCGGTCGGTGGTCTGCCGACCGACGCATTTTTCTTCGGTGGTTTTTTGCCCAATACAAAGTCTGCGCGCTGCACCGCACTGGAAACGCTGCGCGATGTGCCGGGCACGCTTGTTTTTTACGAATCGCCAAAGCGGTTGGGCGCGATGCTGCGCGATGCTGCACAGGTGTTGGGATCCACCCGAGAAGCAGCGATGTGCCGCGAACTGACCAAAAAATTTGAGGAGGTCCGCCGGGGCACATTGGCCGAACTGGCCGAAACCTATGCAAAGACCTCGCCAAAAGGCGAGGTCGTGGTGCTGGTGGATCGCGGGCGTTCACAGTCTGTTAGCGAAGCTGACTTAGAAACAGACCTGCGCCGGGCGCTGACGGAGCATTCTATGCGTGATGCGGTAGACCTGGTGGCGCAGGCGCATGATTTGCCGCGGCGGCAAGTTTATCAGGCTGCTCTTGGCTTGGGGAAAGACACCACATGACTGCCTCATGCACAAAGCGACACCGGGGCGGCATGAGCTACCATGCGGGGGCGGCTGCGGAAAACGAGATCGCGCAAGACTATGAAAGACGCGGGTTTACGGTTGCCCGGCAGCGTTGGCGCGGCAAAGGCGGCGAAATTGATTTGATCCTGCGTGACGGCGACGGGTTGATTTTTGTCGAAGTCAAGCAAAGCCGCAGTTTTGACCGCGCCGCTTTGCGGATCAGCCAGCGGCAGATGCTACGCATTTATGCATCTGCCGCCGAATTCATCGGAGCCGAACCGAACGGATCGCTCACCGACGTGCGATTTGACGTGGCGCTGGTGAATGGTACGGGTGAGGTGCAAATCATTGAAAATGCCTTTGGCCACGGCTGACCCCATTGCACCACAGGCCCCTCTGCGCCATCTAGGTAAAACGCAGCAGGGGAACGCGCATGAAGATTGCCTTTCAGATGGATCCAATCGGAGCCGTGAACATCAACGCTGACAGCAGCTTTCGGTTGGCTGAAGAAGCGCAGGCGCGTGGTCATACGTTGTTTTACTATACGCCGGACCATCTGGCCTATCAGGAAGGGCGGATGACAGCGCGCGGGCATGATTTCACCGTTCAACGGGTGCAGGGTGATCATGCGCACCTGGCCGAGATGCGTGAGGTCGATCTTTCGGAGTTCGACGTTATTTGGCTGCGGCAGGATCCTCCGTTTGACATGCACTATATAACAACGACGCATTTGCTGGACCGTTTGCGCGGCACGACTTTGGTGGTCAACGATCCTTTCTGGGTCCGCAATTTCCCCGGAAAAGCTGCTCGTGCTGGATTTTCCCGACCTCACGCCACCAACCACGATTGCCCGCGATCTGGACACGATAAAAGCTTTCAAAGCCAAACATGGCGATGTGATCCTCAAGCCGCTCTACGGTAACGGCGGGGCGGGGGTGTTCCGGCTGGACAAGGCCGACCGAAATCTGTCGTCGCTGCATGAATTGTTCACTGGCTTTTCGCGCGAGCCGCTGATTGTCCAGAAATTTCTGCCCGCAGTGTCGAAAGGTGACAAGCGCATCATTCTGGTCGACGGTGCGCCGGTCGGTGCAATCAACCGTGTCCCGGCCGAAGGCGAAACCCGGTCGAATATGCATGTGGGCGGGCGTCCCGAGAAGGTCGGTATGACTGAACGCGACCATGAAATTTGCGCCGCAATCGGGCCGCTGTTAAAAGAAAAAGGTCAGGTCTTTGTCGGGATTGACGTGATCGGTGATTACCTCACGGAAATCAACGTAACGTCGCCGACCGGCATCCAAGAGCTGGAACGTTTCGACGGCACGAACATCGCTGGCAAGATTTGGGATGCAGTGGAAGCCCGGCGCGGATGAGCCTGAGGCGGCATCTGCTGAACCACTGGATGCGTCTGGTGGAAAAACCAAGGATGGCGCGCGCAAAAGGTCCAGAGAACCTGCGACGGGCGTTAGAAACACAGGCGCGATGGTTGTTTTTCGCGCCGCGCGGAACCCACCGCAACTGGGAGGTATTGGCATACGGCGCGCATCCGCTTTCGGCGCTGCGCATCCACACGCCAGCGGAACATGCGGGACGGCTTATCCTGTACTTTCATGGCGGCGGATTTGTCTTTGGCAGTCCGACCACGCATGCCGCGATGTTGGGCCAATTGTCGCGGCGGGTGGGGGCATGTGCAGTGCTGCCGCGTTACCGTTTGGCACCAGAAGCACCATTTCCGGCAGCCGTCGATGACGCGCGCGCGGCATGGGACGCGGTGCTGGCAAGCGGCATCGCGCCTGAACGGGTGATCATCGGCGGCGACAGCGCAGGTGGCGCGCTGGCATTTGGCTTGCTGGGCGCGCTCTGTGCGGAAGGGGCGGCGATGCCGGGCGGTGTCTTTGGTCTTTCGCCATTGACCGACATGGCCGATCACGGTGCAAGTTTTCATGAAAACGCTGCGCGTGAAGCGCTGCTGCCAGCCAAACGCGCGGCTGAATTGGGGCAGATGTATCTTTGTGGACACGACCCTAACGATCCGCGCGTCAGCCCGGTCCGGGCAGATTTCACTGGTGCGCCGCCTGTCTGGCTGACTGTTGCGGACACCGAAATCCTGCGCGACGATGCACGAAATCTGGCGGCAAAGCTGCGCGCCTGCGACGTTGATGTTACATTCGACGAACGCCATGACCTGCCGCATGTCTGGCCGATCCTGCATAATATGCTGCCGGAGGCGCGGCAGTCACTGGACGATGTAGCAGGCTGGATCAGGCGGTTGCCGGGCTGGCAAGGCGAAAGCTGATCGCCTCGGCGATGTGGGGTTTGCCCACATCCTCCGACCCGTCCAGATCCGCAATGGTCCGCGCCACCCGCAGGACCCGATGATACCCCCGAGCCGAGAGGTGAAATCGTTCCGCCGCCCTTGTCAGCAGCGTGCGCGCATCGCTGTCCGGCGTTGCTATGGCCTCAAGCATATCGCCTTCGGCATCGGCGTTGACGGTCATGGCGGGCTGGTCACGGAACCGCGTGCTTTGGATGTCGCGGGCGATGGCCACCCGCGCTGCGATCTCTGTCGACCCTTCGCCGCTGGCGGGCAGATCAAGATCGGTAAACGAAACCGGCGGCACATCCACACGCAGATCAAAGCGGTCCATCAGCGGCCCGGAAATGCGGCCCATGTAATCCTCACCACATTGCGGCACCCGTGCGCAGGCGCGGGCCGGATCGCTCAGATATCCGCACTTGCAGGGGTTTGCGGCGGCGATCAGCATGAACTTGCACGGGTATTTCACATGGGCATTGGCGCGCGCGATCATGACTTCGCCCGTTTCAATAGGCTGGCGCAGGGTTTCAAGCACTGTGCGGGGAAATTCGGGAAACTCGTCCATAAAAAGCACCCCGTTATGGGCCAGCGACACTTCGCCCGGTCTGGCCCGCCGTCCGCCACCAATGATCGCAGCCATTGACGCAGTGTGATGCGGTTCGCGAAAAGGACGGCTGCGCGATATGCCGCCCTCGTCCAGCAATCCGGCGAGCGAATGGATCATTGAGGTGCTCAACGCCTCAGCCGCAGTCAGCGGCGGCAGGATCGACGGAAGGCGGGCGGCAAGCATGGATTTTCCCGATCCGGGCGTGCCCACGAACATCAGGTGATGTCGCCCCGCGGCGGCAATTTCCAGCGCGCGTTTGGCGCGTTCCTGCCCCTTGACATCGCGCAGGTCGCGCCCGGCGGGTGGGCGCGCAACCTCGCCCGGTTCGGCCGGAGACAGCGACACCTGTCCGGTGTAGTGGCGCACGACATCGCCCAGACTGGCGGCCGCGATAACCTGCGCATTTCCCACCCAAGCGGCCTCGGCACCGGATGCCGCGGGACAGAGCAGGCCGCGGTTTTGTTCAGCCGCAGCCATGGCGGCAGGCAAGGCACCCACCACCGGCACCAGTGAGCCGTCCAGTGAAAGTTCGCCCAAAGCCACGACCGTTTGCGTCACATCGTCGGGCAGAATATCGAGCGCGGCCAGCAGCGCCATGGCGATGGGCAAGTCAAAGTGGCTGCCTTCCTTGGGCAGGTCCGCCGGGCTTAGGTTGATCGTGATGCGTTTGGAAGGAAGCGCGATGGCCATCGATGTCAGCGCCGCGCGCACGCGGTCGCGCGCCTCTGAAACAGCCTTGTCAGGCAAGCCGACGATGGAAAAAGCGGGCAGGCCGGGTGTGACGGCGCATTGCACCTCCACCAGACGCGCCTCCATGCCTTGAAATGCGACCGTGTAGGCGCGTGAAACCATGCCGGACCTGACCTTCTGTAAACAAGGTTAATGGATAGGCAGGGGGTATTTAAGAAAGGTTAACGTGCGCAGTATCATCGCCGGGCCATCGGGCGATACGGTCGGTGAAAATATAACGCGGTGGATCATAGCTGACCTTCAACGCCTCGGCACGCCATGCGCGAAAGGCAGGGTCTGTAATGGTTGCCGTGCAATAGGCGCGCGCGGCGGCAGAAACCTGCAGATCATACCCAACGATCCTTGCCGCTACCGGCGCAAAGAAGGCATCGGCGAGCGTGTAACGACCAAAGAGCCAGGGGCCGTCTTCAGTGGCCATCTGCCGTGCTCCGGCCCAAATTGTCTCAACCCGGTCAATGTCTGCACGCACGCTGTCTGACGCATCAAAACCGGCATTCACGTGGGTTAGATGCATTGGGCAGCCCCTCCGCAGCGCCGAAAAGCCGCTTGCCATTTCGGCACAAATCCAGCGCGCCCTTGCACGGGCAACCGGATCAGACGGCCAAAGGCCCGCATCCGGATGACGCTCGGCCAGGG
>JAGXHC010000176.1 GCA_024636405.1 Sulfitobacter sp.
ATGTTCATGGGAAAACCCTCTGTCAATCGAGGCAAAATCACCTCGACCAACAGCACACACCCAACACCTCAAATCGCGAAACAAATCCCTGCTCAGCGCAACACCAGCCACATGCTACCTATCGCGAAGCGATTTAGTGCTAGCGCCCAGAGTACCCCGTTTTCTTCTTGTCCGGACTGCCTTCCTTCACTTCAGATCGTGCTGAGTGGGCGGGTTTATAGAGGCCAAGCTGGCGCTTTAGCTCAATCGGCTAGACTGGCATCCGTTGGACTTTGCCAATTTAATGCTTTGTGATCAAAACCATCCTCAATCGTCGGTTTTACAACGTAAAAATAAGGCGATAAATCAAAGTCACGGGGGACAAACAGGGAGTGGTGGCGGATGTGTAAAATTTCTTCAAAATCGGTCCCGGCTTTGATGTTTGGCAAGATCGGGTAGCCGATACTTTGGAACGCTTCGGCAATCATCGTCGAACAAATCGCGCGGGTCGGGTCGCCTGATCCAAGGGTCAGCATGCGCCGGCGAAACCGCTCCGGAACAGGGGGCTGCGGCAAAAGATAGCGCGCTAAATCCCAGATATTCTTTAAATCATAGATCCGTCCAAGACTGACTTTGACACTTTGGACGACAAGGCCAATTTCATCATCCGACAAACCGACGGGCCGACAAATACGCGTATTCAAATCATCGTATTTCGCAAGCGGGACACGAATGACGCCATTTTCGAGATGTGCCTCGATCAGGTCGCCGTCGGGATGGTTGTCGCCCACATAAAAGACGGAATGGGACCATGTTGACTGTGTCAAATACTTGATCGCCGTTGATACGCGCGTGTTGCCTTCGACAAGCAAGATATCACCCGGCTGAAGGGTTCTAGACAGCATATCCCTCGGCGTCGTGGCAAAGGGCACATAGTCCGACTTGGGCGTTTCCAGATAACGAGCAATTTTACTGCCGATGCGGGTCTTTAGATTATCCATATGGATATCTTAGTGCGCAATAATTAAAATGTCTTTCACTTGCGCGAGGGCCAACTGGATATTTTTCTGATCCTCCGGGTGCTGATGAAATTCGGCCTGAAATCACCATCACCCAGAGCGCAGATTATCCCGAACCCAAACCGAACCAATCCGCCACCGAACCAATCGGCCAACGAAAACTCAACGCGATCAAAGTGCCGCTGTTGTTAGCCTTGTTCTGTCACAAACGCGTGCAACTGCATCTCTTGTGGATTGGGGGATGCGCAACATCAAAAGCGCATTCCCTGTTATTCCGCTTTGATCTAGATGGTCCGATAGATCATCAAGTGTCGTGGTCTGAAAACATTGACCGGGTTTGCTTACATCGGATGCGATCGTGACGGGCGTGTCGGAAAAAATGCCGTGCTGCAATAGAGACAAGCGAATTTTGCTGGCGTTGCCGACACCCATGTAAAATACCAGCGTCGTTCCTGGCAGGGCATGTTCAGCCCAGGATTCCGGGATATCATCCGTGCAATGGTGGCCCGTGGTCAGCACAAGGGTATCCGTTTGGCCGCGTTCGGTCAGGGATTGCCCCATGAGCGCTGCGGCGGCGCTGGCCGCAGTGATACCGGGCACGATTTCGACAGGTATGCCGACCGCGCTGGCTGCACTAAGTTCCTCGGCTGCCCGGCCAAAGATGCACGGGTCGCCGGATTTCAAGCGCACCACACGGCGGCCCTTGCGCGCTTCGGCAACGATCAGGGCGCTGATGCGGTCCTGCGGCCAAGCATGGGCACCGACGACCTTTCCGACGAAAACCCTCTCGGCGTCGCGGCGAGCCAGCTCCAGCACCTCTGTGTCGACAAGGCGGTCGTAGAATATCACATCCGCTTCTTGCAGGCGTTCGACGGCGCGAAGGGTAAGCAGATCGCGTGCACCGGGACCGGCACCAACAAGCGCGATATGGCCTTGCTGTGCGCGAAGGTTTCCAGTTGCAATTGCCTGTTTCAGCAGATCGGCCGCGGCGCGTTCCTGTCCTGTCTTGTGCAAGAGCCACGGCGCATCGCCAAACGCCCATCGCCAGAATGCGCGGCGGTCCGCCCGCGGGACCTGTGCTGCAACAGCTTCACGCAGGCGTCCCGCCAGCGCTGCAAAAGATCCAAGGCGCGGGTCCAGAATTTGCTCGATCTGGGTTTTGATTTGTCGGGCCAAGACAGGTGCGGTGCCTTCCGTGCCAATGGCGACGACAACGGGGTCGCGGTCGACAAGCGACGGTGTGGTCATGTCGCACAAGGCTGGTTGGTCGACGACGTTGACCATCGCTCCACCCGCTTTGGCAAGCGTGTGCAGGGCCGCATCAATGCCGGGGCAGCCTGTGGCAATAAAGACGAGGGCCGCATCTGCAAAACTGGCGGGTGTTATCGGTGCGGTTTCGTGTTCCGCACGACCGGATGCGACCATGCTGGTCAATTCCGGGTCCAATGTGGTGGCCAGCAAGATCAATCTTGCATCGGTTTTTAAAATGAGCCGCGCTTTTTGGGCGGCTTGTTCGCCGCCGCCAGCGATAACAACGCGGCGTCCCGTCGTGCGGATAAACATTGGAAAGCTTTGCATGATACTCCTTAAGCGGCTTGCGCGTGGTGGCGTCGCTGCCACAAATCCTGTGCGGTGCGAAAAGGGTCGGGAACGCCAAGGGCCGACAGTGCAAGGCCCGCCGTGCTGGTCACGACCGTCGTGGCAAACGTGTCCGCCCTGTCGCCATGCCAAACTTCTGCAAGCGTGCTGTCGGTATTCGAAAGGCGCTGGTGGCCTGAAAGTGGTGCACCGGTAGGACCTTCCCACAAGGCGCCGTTTGTCAGACCGTGCAGCGCAATGTCTTTGGTTGGATGGTGCTCGAATTCGCCACCGCCGCCCTTGAGAACGCGTAATGCAGGTTGCGACAGCAGCAGGGCCGCGTCGCGCTGAAGTTCGCGATACGACGGGTGGAAAACACCTTGAAGTGCGACAGGTGCGCCAGCAGGGTTGAGCATCCGCAAAACGGTATTGATGCACGACCGCAGACCCAAGACGTCGCGCAGGCACAGCAGCTCCATGAGGTGGGGCTGCATGTCTTCCAGTGGCACATAGGCAATACTGTCACGGTTTAGCGCTGCGGGCGCGTCCCCCCAGCTGACCTGTCCTATCCCGATGTCCGACAGCGCGGCACGCACAGAGGCTCCGGTCGCCTGATGGGAATTCCAACCGTGCAGCAGAACCGGATGGCCCGATTGCGCCACCAGCTTGGCCGCCGCCAAGAACCATAGCTGTCCCCGCGTGCGACCGGCAGCATAGGATGGCCAATCGACCGCTGGAACCGCACCCTGCCAGGCGGGCAAGGATGCCCGCGCCGCAGCGGTAAAACCTGCGATCTCATCCGCGACCTCGCCCTTCATGCGCAGCAGCATCAACAGGGCACCCACAGCTTCTGGAGCCGCTTGACCCGACAGGATCACAGTCATTGCGGCCTTTGCCTCTTCCAAGGTCAGAGACCGTGCGCGCCCTTGGCCGCGTCCAAGAATGGCAACATAGGGGGCAAGGGTCATTCCGCGGCCTCCAGCCTTCGGGTTTTCGCCAGAAGAACGGCGATCTCTGGCCGGCAGGATCCGCAATTCGTTCCGGCACCGGTGCAGGTACCGACCTGTGCCACGGTCATTGCGAGATCGCTGGAAATTGCGTCTCCGATGGTATTCAACCCGACGTTCATGCAGGCACAAACGATTGGCCCCGGGTCAGGCATGTCGGCACTTGGCCGTCCCGATAATGGGGCCACGGCCCTTTGACCAAGTTGCCCGACCAGATAATCCCGTGACAAGGCGACCGGTGAGCGAGAGACGAACAAGGCGGCCAGCAGGCGGTCACCGTCCAGGAATGCCAGTCGCACCGTTCCCGTGGCCGGGTCCGAGATGCTTTGGCACTGCGCATGCGGCAGCGCAAAAAGACGACGGGCTTCCATCTCCCAACTCTGCGGGGTCTGTGCACCAGCGAGTTCGCAGCGCCAGCCATGAACAACACGGCTACGAGCCCAATAGGCGCAATCGGGCTTCAGCGCGTCCGTGCTGACAGCAAACCCGAACCATGCCGCGTCAAACGGGGTAACGGCGACGACTGCCGCCTTGCTTTCAGGCTGGCCCGAGGTCGGATCGACGACGCTTGGAACCAGTGCATCGATGCGGCCTGCTGGGGCCGTTTCACCCGTCCAATGGATAGGTGCAAAGACCTGACCCGGCTGCACTCGATCCGTAATCAACGCACGCAGGATACACGACCCGGTCGAACTGTTGACCTTTACCAGCGTGGCAGTTCCCACACCTAGCGCAAGGGCATCATCGGGATGCAGTTCAAGAAACGGCTCGCCCAAGTGCTGGTTGAGGCGAGGGGACTTCGCGGTTCGCGTCATGGTGTGCCACTGGTCGCGGATGCGGCCTGTGTTCAGTCGGAAAGGATAGCGTGGACCGGTGCGGGCGACAGGCGCGCGCGCCGTTACGGGCACCATGCGGGCGTTGCCGTCGTTGGTGAAGAAACGGCCTTTCGCAAAAAACCTATCTTGCGCGCCTTTGGCAGTAACAGGCCAGCGGACCGGTTTCAGGGCATCATAGGCCGCACGTCCCATCCCGGTCAGGCCCGAGATATCAAAGTCGCGCCCCGCCGCAGCCGCCAACCCTGACAACGCCGCATATTCGTCAAAGATCTCATCCGGCGAGGCATAGTCAAAGGCCTCGTGCCAGCCCATGCGGCGGCCGACGTCCGCCATGATCGCCCAGTCGGCACGGGCCATCCCGGCAGGCGGCAAAACGGACCGTTGACGGCTTATGGTCCGATCCGAGTTCGTGACGGTGCCGTCCTTCTCGCCCCAGCCCGTTGCGGGCAGCAGGACGTGGGCCAGCCGTGCCGTGTCGGTCTGGGCGGTCACGTCGCTGACCACGACAAAATCACACCCCTTGATCGCGTCGCGAACCGCGTCGGCGTCAGGCATCGAGACGGCAGGGTTGGTGCAGACGATCCAAAGCGCCTTGATCCCGCCGGTGCGGACCCTTTCAAATAGGTCTACAGCCTTAAGCCCCGCATTTTCTGGCATCACTGGCGCGTTCCAGAAGGTGCGGACCAGATCGCGGTGCAGCGCGTCCTCGATATCCAGATGGCAGGCAAGCGCGTTTGCCAGCCCGCCAACCTCGCGTCCGCCCATGGCGTTGGGCTGGCCGGTGACCGACAATGGGCCCATGCCCGGCCTGCCGATGCGACCTGTGGCCAGGTGACAGTTAATGATCGCGTTCACCTTGTCAGTGCCGGACGACGACTGGTTCACGCCCTGACTGAAGACCGTCACAACTTTGTCCGTCCCGATCCAAAGATCGCAAAAATCTTTGATCTGCGTGGGGTTCAGTCCTGTCACACTGCGGTCTTGCGCGATTGCGGCATGCAATGTTTCGTCGAAACCGTTTACGTGACGCAGGTAGTCAGTATTGACGGCCCCGCGCTCATTGATCGCGGCCAGCAGGTGGTTGAAAAGTGCAACATCACTGCCGGGCGCTAACGCCAGATGCATGTCGGCCAGATCGCAGGTCGCGGTGCGGCGCGGGTCGATCACGACGACCCTCATCGAGGGGCGGGCAGCCTTGGCGGCGGCGAGGCGCTGATACAAAACCGGGTGGCACCACGCAAGATTTGACCCCACCAGCACCACGACATCCGCCAGTTCAAGGTCTTCGTAGGTGCCCGGAACGGTATCGGTGCCGAAGGCACGTTTTTGGCCTGCGACTGTCGACGCCATGCAAAGGCGCGAATTCGTATCGATATTGGCCGATCCGATAAAGCCTTTCATCAATTTGTTAGCGACGTAATAATCCTCCGTCAGCAATTGGCCGGAGACATAGAAGGCGACCGAGTCCGGACCGTGTTCTGCAATGGTTTTGGTGAACCGTTCCGCAACCAGCGACAGCGCCGTTTCCCAGTCGGTGTCGGCACCGTGGACGCGGGGGGCCAGAAGCCTGTCATCCAAAGACAGCGTTTCACCCAAGGCGAAGCCCTTGGAACATAGGCGGCCGAAATTCGCTGGATGATCCGGATCGCCGCGCACGGTCACACCCCCCGCGCCGTCAGGCTGCGCCAGCACACCGCATCCAACGCCGCAATAGGCGCATGTGGTGCGGATCTCTACGGGCTGCAGCATCGTTGTCACGCGACGACCCGCCCACGGCGAAGCTTTTGTGTGTCCAGCAGGATGCGACCTGAAACCACTTTGATCGGATAGGTGTTCACCGCGCCCGTATCCGCCCCTTGCGCCAGACCGGTGTCCAGCCGCACAACCATATTGTGCAACGGACACGTGACGGATTTACCGTGAACGATGCCTTCTGAGAGCGGCCCGCCCTTGTGCGGGCACGCATCGTCGATGGCAAAAACGTCGTCATCCAGCGTGCGGAACACAGCGATGCATCCCACATGGGTCTTGACCACCCGCGCACCGCGTTCAGGGATGTCGCCCAAAGCGCCGATATCGATCCAATCCGTCATTCTGCGGCCTCCAGGGTCAGATCCGCGAGAGGCGCGTATAATGCGCGATAATGTGCCTTGGTCCGTTCAGCCCACGGGTCTTGCTGCATGAACTTCTGGGCATAATAAAAGCGATCAGCAAGCGCCTTGCGGCTGTCCGCATCGGTCACGACGCGTTCAACGATGTGATCAAGGCCGACGTTCTCCATCCATTTATACATCCGCTCCAGATAGCCGGCTTCCTCACGGTAAAGCTGCACAACAGCGGCCGTATATTCCAGAACCTCATCCTCGGTTTTCACGGTGCACATCACCACGGTGCCCTGAATGTGCAGCCCTGCCGCGCCGCCGATGTGCAAGACATAGCCAGAGTCTACGCAGATCACCCCAACATCCTTGCAGGTGCTTTCTGCGCAGTTTCGCGGGCATCCGGAAACAGCCATCTTGACCTTTGCGGGCGTCCAGGATCCCCACAGCGCCTTTTCCATGCGGATGCCCAGTCCGGTGCTGTCTTGCGTGCCAAATCGACAGTGATCGGTGCCGACGCAGGTTTTCACCGTGCGCAGGCCCTTGGCATAGGCCTGACCGCTGACCATCCCGGCCGCATTCAGGTCAGCCCAGATGTCGGGCAAGTCCTGTTTCTTGACGCCCAGCAGATCGATGCGTTGGCCGCCGGTGACCTTGACCGTCTGCACCTGATACTTGTCTGCGGCATCGGCGATGGCACGCAACTCGTCCGGCGTGGTTATTCCGCCCCACATGCGGGGCACCACGGAGTAGGTGCCATCCTTTTGGATGTTGGAATGCATGCGTTCGTTGACGAAGCGGCTTTGATCGTCATCGGCGTATTCGCCGGGCCAGTCGCACAGCAGATAGTCGTTAAGCGCCGGGCGGCAGGACGCGCATCCGCAAGAGGTCGTCCAGCCGCATTCTTGCATGACGGCGGGCATGGATTTGAGCTCGCGCGACTTGATCAGACGGCGCACGTCCATATGCGTCAAAGGCGTGCAAGGACACATCGGTTTAACGGTCTGCACCTCGAAGCTGTCCCCAAGAGTCAAGGCCATCACCTGTTCGACAAGTCCGGTGCAGGTGCCGCACGAAGCGCTGGCCTTGGTCTGGGCGCGGACATCCGACAAAGTCGTGGCACCGCCCTGGATTGCGTCCGTGATACGGGATTTACATACGCCATTGCAGCCGCAGATTTCTGCGTCACCCGGTAAGGCTGCAACGGCTGCCAACGGGTCCGATTGGGCACCCCCTTGGAAAGCCGGTCCGAAAATGAGCGTATCGCGCATCTCGCTGATGTCGGCGTGGTCTTTGATCAGCCCGTGAAACCACGCACCATCCGCCGTGTCGCCATACATCACGGCACCGATCAGGCGCGGTCCTTCAAGCACCAGCCGCTTGTAGATGCCGCGCGCGGGGTCGCGAAAGACGATGTCGTCCCGACCGTCGCCTTCCGCGAAATCACCCGCGCTGAACAGATCGCAGCCTGTGACCTTCAACTTGGTCGCAACCTCTTTCGGGGTAAAGGTCGCGGCGACCTCGCCCAGCGTGTCTGCCGCAACCTTGGCTTGGTCATAAAGCGGTGCCACAAGACCGAAAACCGCGCCCTTGTGTTCCACGCATTCGCCAAGGGCAAGGATGTTTGCGTCCGATGTAACCATCGCGTCGTCCACATGGATGCCGCGCCCGACAGCAAGGCCGGAGGCCTGTGCCAATGCGACGTTCGGGCGGATGCCGACGGCCATCACCAGCAGGTCACAGAGGATTTGGGTGCCGTCATCCAAAAGCAAAGCGCTGACACGGCCGTCGCTGCCAAGGATTTCCTTGGAGTTTGCGGAGGTCAGGACGGTAATGCCTTTCGCCTCAAGCGCCTTTTTCAACAGATACCCCGCTGCCTCATCCAACTGGCGTTCCATCAGATGGCCCATAACGTGCACAACGGTCACATCAGTTCCACGCGCTGCCATGCCAGCTGCGGCTTCGAGCCCGAGTAGCCCGCCGCCAATCACAACCGCTTTGGAGCCGGGATCAGCCCCCAGATCCATCATTTGTTCAGTGTCTTCCAAATCGCGATAGGGGATGACACCAGCCAGATCATGGCCCGGCAGTGGGATCATAAACGGGTTTGAGCCCGTTGCGATGACAAGGCGGTCATAGGGAACCTCGCCCTGTTCGCCGATCACCACGCGGCGGTCGCGGTCAACGCGCAGCACTTTTTCACCAAAACGGCAGGTCACGCCGTGGGTTTCATACCAAGCGGTGTCATGCGTCACGATTTCGGCGTATGTCTTTTCGCCCGACAGCACCGGAGACAGCATCAGGCGGTTATAGTTGCCGCGGGGTTCAGCGTTGAAAAGCGTTACATTCCAATCCCCCGACTGGGTTTCAAACAGGTGTTCAAGCATCCGGCCAGAGGCCATGCCCGCACCGATGACGATTAGATTTCTGGTCATGATTTACTCCGCCGCGATGGTTTTGGGTTTCGGCGCGGGCTTTGCCCCATGCTCGTATTCAGTCAGGAAATCCAGAACCTCCTGCCGGTATTCATAGTAATCGGGATGTGCCAGCAGGGCCTTGCGGGTGCGCGGGCGTGGCAGTTTGACATCGGTGATCTTGCCGATGGTTGCTTGTGGTCCGTTGGTCATCATCACGACCCGGTCGGCCAGCAAGATCGCCTCGTCCACGTCATGGGTCACGCAAATTGCAGTGACTTTGGTACGCGACCAGACTTCCATCAGGACTTCCTGAAGCTCCCAACGTGTCAGACTGTCAAGCATTCCGAACGGTTCATCGAGCAGCAGCAGTTTTGGCGACAATGCAAAAGCGAGCAAAGCGTGACAGTGATGGCCGACACCAGGAAAGATTTCGAGAACATCCCGTCATTGGTCGCGTAAACGGCAGAGACAACCATTGTCACAATGGGCAACCATGCCAGCGGCGACACCGGTTTGAAGATTTGTATCAGCGGGTTCAGTGCTGCGTTTGCAGTGGGTGACAGGCCCGCCGCAATGCCCAGTGGAATGGCAATCACCGACGCAATCAGAAACCCGAAGAATACTGTATTGATCGACGTCCAGATCTGCCCGTAGTAGGTCGGCGATCCGGTATAGGCGATTATCTTTACATCGGCTTCGCGACCGGCATCGACAAGCTTCTGGTTTCGCAAGGCAAGGCGCTCGTTGAACACCGCCTCCTTATCCCACTTCACCACGGCGTCGGCGTGAAGGCCTTTGGCCTCTTCCCAGACCGCAACGGGGCCCGGGATCGCGCCAAGTGACGTGACGACTTTGGGCGCAAGAGCAGACCAGAGTGACAGGAAGATGGCGATCGACAGAAGCGGGACACCCAGAAGACGCCAAACATCCTTGAGTTGGCCACGCGGGTTGTCACCGGCTGCGGCTTTCATCAACGGTGTGACCCAAGCAAGGCCGAGAACACCGAACCAGGCGTCGGCTTTATTGAGACGGGTGAACCAGATTGCGCGACGGGCTTCGCGGTGCTGAGCTTCGATGGTGTCTGGGTCGACGGCAGTCATGATGGGTCTCCGGGATGGGATAGGATCAGGAAAAAATGTGCCGCCCCCGGTCCGGGGCGGCACGAGGGCGTCAACCGCCCGCGGCTTCGTCGGATTTCAGGCCGATGGGCAGGCTGTCGATGTAGGCGTTGGGGGCTTTGCCGTCGTAGGGAATGCCGTCAATGATGTCGGCCGCAGGCGTCGGTTCCTTGTAACCGTCGGTCTCCCATGGGAAATCGGCCTCGTTTGCCAACCCGTCGTCAACCAACAGGCGCGCAGCTTGCAGATAAATGTCGGGGCGATAGACGGATTTCGCGGTTTCGTCGAACCACGTGTCATCTTTTGGTTCGGCGATCTGACCCCAACGACGCATCTGGGTCAGATACCAGACTGCATCAGAGTAATAAGGATAGGTCGCATTGTAGCGGAAAAAGACGTTGAAGTCGGGCACTTCGCGCACATCGCCTTTCTCATACTCGAATGTGCCTGTCATGGAGGCGGCGATCACCTCGCGGTCGGCCCCTACGTATTCAGGGCGTGCCAGCATATCGACTGCCGCTTCACGGTTGGCGTTGTCGTTTTCATCCAGCCATATCGCCGCGCGGATCAGCGCTTTGGTCAGTGCCAGTGTGGTGTTCGGGTTTTCTTGGGCAAAGGCTTCGGTGATCCCGAAAACCTTCTCGGGGTTGTTTTTCCACAACTCGTAGTCAGTAATGACCGGCACGCCGATCCCCTTGACGACTGCTTGCTGGTTCCAGGGCTCGCCCACGCAATATCCGTCGATTGTGCCAGCCTCCAAGGTTGTGGGCATCTGCGGTGGCGGTGTGACGGACAACATGACGTCTGCCCCGATCTGACCCGAATTATCGCTGGGTGTGTAAAGTCCGGGGTTCAGACCACCGGCCGCAAGCCAGTAGCGCAACTCGTAGTTATGGGTGGAGACCGGGAACACCATGCCCATGTTGAACGGCTTGCCCGCGGCCTTGTAGCTGTCAACGACGGGCTTCAACGCTGACGCGCTGATCGGGTGCTGTGGCCTACCCTCGCTGTCTTTGGGGATGTTCGGCTTCATCTCTTCCCAGACGGCATTCGACACGGTGATGCCATTGCCGTTCAGGTCCATGGAAAAAGGCGTGATGATATGTGCCTCTGTGCCGTAGCCGATTGTCGCGGCCAGCGGCTGGCCCGCAAGCATGTGCGCTCCGTCCAGTTGACCGCCGATCACACCATCAAGAAGGACCTTCCAGTTGGCCTGCGCTTCCAGCGTGACAAAAAGACCTTCGTCAAGAAAGTAACCGTTTTCATAGGCCACAGCGAGCGGTGCCATGTCTGTCAGCTTGATAAAGCCGAACCTCAGTTCGTCTTTTTCAAGCGCCAGCATTTCGGCGAGGGCGGGCCCGGTCAGCATCGTAGTTGCCATCAGGGAGAGTGCGAGTTTCTTCATGAAAATATCCTGTTGTGAGGTTCGGGAGGAGGAAGGAAAGCCCCGAACGAACGAAAAATAGCCGCTGACCAACTTTGCGCTTTTGCACAAAGGGTCGAGCGGCTCTGCTCGGATTACCCGGACTTTGGGAATGGGATCAGGTGGACGCCATTGTCTACCTAAGTTCATCAATGCTTAAGGCGTTTGCTTAATCAATGCCTCAGGTCGGAGATTTTGTGGAATCTCGTAAACTTTCTGCACTGCGGCATTGGACTGCCGCTTTTTCGATCACTCTTGCTGTGTAGCGCTGAATTTCTGACCGTCGAACGAAAGATCATCAGGGGTTGGACGCCGCTGATATCCGGGAATCGCCCGGAGGGCCTGATCATGCAGCTCGGTGCGGTATGTCGCCATCGCCGCAGCGCGGGCCGCAGTCCGGTCCAGCCCCAGACGGGCGGCAAGCCGCTCGCCGATCCATGCAGCGTGGTCAGGTTGCGGTGAATAGCGTGCGAAATCGACAAACTGCGGCACGCTGCGGCTTTCGCCTCGCCCGGAAATGGTCAGATGACCGGACAAAGCCCTGTCGATCACCTCTGCCGGCACATCAAGGTAATCGCGCCCCGCCAGCATCTCGCAGGCCGTGGTTCGGCTTTGTGGATCGGCGAGCCACTGGCCAGCGTGCCACAAGGCCCGGATAACAGCGCGCAGCGGTTCGGGGTCGGTATCAGCCAGATCTGCACGGACGCCCAGAACCTTTTCCGGCGCACCCGGCCAAATGAGGGAACCGGGCAGCAGCAATGCGCCCGCGCCAGCCTCTACCGCCATGGACCCCCAAGGCTCACCCACGCAGAAGGCGTCAAGTTCGCCTGCAGCGAGACCCGCAGCCATGAGCGGTGGCGGCACGGTGCGAATGTCCAGTGCCGCAGGCGATGGCAGACCAAGAGCGGTCAGCCAATAATATAAAAGCTCGGCATGCATCGAGAACGGAAAGGGGACAGCGATGCGCAACGGACCATTGGCAGCAGCAATCAGTGCTTGTCCAGCGGTATAGGCGTCATCCATTCCGAACGAATGGCCCGCATCGCGCATACGGCCTGCTATCTCGTTGCTGACACCAACAACTTCGCCATTCGTCGACAGAACGGCCACTGCGGCTAGCGGCGATGCCGACCCACCAAGACCAAGCGCCGTGGCAACAGGCATCGCCGACAGCATCTGCGCCGCTGTGACTTGTCCAAAGGAAACCATATCCCGTAACGCAGACCACGAATTGGCACGTCGCAGGTCAAGCGTGACCCCCTCGGCCCTGTCAAAGCCCATTTCGGAGGCGACAATCAGCGGAGCCGCGTCGACAAGCGGCAAGAAGCCCACAAGCATCGTCGTCATGACAACAGGCCCGCTGTGGTGACCAGCGCCTCGGCCACGTCGACGACCTTGCGGCCCTGGTCCATCGCGGCGCGGCGCAACAATGCGTATGCGGCCTGTTCGTCAATCCCCTTGGCCTTCATCAGCAGACCTTTGGCGCGGTCGATGACCTTGCGCTCTTCCAGCGCACGCTTGGTCGCAGCCAACTCTACGCGCATCTGCCGAAACATATTGAACCGCGCAACGGCAGCGTCGATGATTGGCTTCAGACGGTCGGCGCGCAATCCGTCTACAACATAGGCCGAAACGCCAGCCTCAATCGCAATCTTGGTCAAGTTGGCGTCGCTGTGGTCAACAAAAAGCGCGACGGGCCTCTCCAGCGGGGCAGAAGCAAGCGTTAAGGTTTCCAGCGCATCCCGTGAGGGGTTGTCCAGGTCTATTAGAATGATATCCGGATTTTGCGCTGCAACGGCAGCCGTGAGACGGTTCATGTCCGTCACAATATTCAATTCGTATTGGCCTGCACGAGACAAGCTTTCTTCAATGAGCGCGGCGCGGGCCGGGTCACCTTCGACGATCGTGATTTTGAGAAGTCGCTGCATCGCTTCAGGGTCAGCAGAGATAATCATCAATGGCAATAAAAAAGCACAAGAACCAAACCCTGAACAGACAAGTGCCACTGGATTGAGCAGTAGACGTACGAGATTTGGAAAATCAGTCATATTCCAACTGTGAAAACGGCCTGATTACCGCCCATATTATCGGCAGCCTGCATTTCCCGTTAAGTGTCTCTTGGCAGCGGTTTGACTGAAGGCTGAGGTGGAGAAATGCACAGTTGGCCAAAATGATTTTCACCATTTTTTGTAGTACCCGAGGGGGGATTACAGCTGCTCGAAAGGGTTTCTGGAGGCGGGGAAGCGTTTACAGTCTTGCCGCAAACGCTTTGGACTGCCCAATGCGCCGTTCAGCCCTTGTTTGCCATATGCGAGGCGGTTGGCCGTCCGGCTGCGATCCGCTCAGCCTCCAGTCTCGCGATGGTGTCGTCGATGGCGCGCCGGTCAGTCATGCCATGGGGGTTTTCACGCGTTGGCATGGTTTCGGCCACATGCAGAAACCGTTCCTGCGCCACGGCATAAAGACGACGCAATTCGGCCAGCGGGTCGGCGTGGTCATCGGCGCGGATATCCAGCCAAGGATAATCCTGATCGCGGTAGATCACCAGACAGGCGGATTGCTTGCCGCGCTTGTCACCGCCCGCATCCTCGCCCGCCTGCATCGCGATCAGAAGCCGTTCGGTCAGCGGTTTGTCCAGCGCCGCCTGATAGGCCGCCAGCGTGTCGGCGATGACGGCGGGGCCTTCCAGCATGTTGCCGGCAACCGATACACCATCCGCCACCAGATGCCCGCACCAATCGACGCAGGTGCCACCGGTAAAGGCCGCGTTGCGCCCCTGCGCATCGATCAGGTGGAACTGGCGGTTGGCGTGCCCGTCATCGCGCTCCGTCAGGATCGGCACGATCGCATCGGGTGGTGCGCCCGCGCTTAACAAGCGCAGGGCGTCAGGCCCATAGGTCGGATTTACAAAGGCCTGGGTGGCGACGGCCCCGACACGTCCGTTCAGGAAGGGTACAGCACACCCCACGGCAAAGAAACGGCTGGCAACAGCAATGCCCAGATGGCCGGTGGCAGGGTCACGGGAAACGATGGAATATGTCATGTCTTAACGTCCTATAGCATAGGCCTGCATCAGGCGGGGAGTGGCGGCGGCGCGCAGCAATCCATCCGGATCGCGCCGCGCTGCAGTCATGCGGCCCACGCTCCAGGGTTCGGCTTCGGTAACAAGATGGCCGCGCGCGCGCAGATCGTTCAGCACGCCCGCGCCAAGGCTTGTTTCGGCCATGATCATGCCCGGCTGGCGCGAACGTGGGTAAAAGCTGGATGGGAAATGCGTGGAATGAAACAGCGGCGCGTCGATCGCCTCTTGGAGGTTCATCTGGTGGTGGGCATAGCGCAGGAAGAACACCAGCTGCCATTGATCCTGCTGGTCG
>JAGXHC010000177.1 GCA_024636405.1 Sulfitobacter sp.
GAAATTCCATTGAGTGATATATTCGGGAGAGGTGTAGGCGCGCCAGGCATCTTGAACAGAAGCGGCGACGGTCGTTTCAACGGTGATGGTCTGTGTGGTCATGATGATCTCCATTCGCAATGTATTTGGCCATTGTTAGCAGCTCCCTGTCCAGCATCACAGCAATCCTCGGGTAGCGGGCAAGGCGTGAGATGCGGTCAGTTGCCATTTTCCGACATCCCCGCTTATTGGCAGACCACCACTCAACTCCTACCGCATAGCGGACCAACACGATATGCGGACACCCTTAAAAAAAAACGAGGAGCATCAAGATGAATGATTTGAAACCGGCCCATCCTTTCCCGCAGATGACAGTGCCGCGCGTCGGTGGCGGCACGTTGCCGCTCGGAACACCGCAGGAAGGGCGTAACTGGCAAATGGTGGTTGTCTATCGCGGCCTGCATTGCCCGATCTGCAAGAAATATCTTTACGAGATGGAAGAGATGCAGACCGAGTTTCTTGCCGAGGGTGTCGAAATCGTTGCTGTCTCGGGTGATGGTCAGGCCAAAGCGCAACAGATGGTCGATGAAAAGAACCTCAATTTCCCGATCGGCTATGGCCTGAGCCTCGCGCAGATGAAAACGCTCGGCCTTTATGTTTCCGATCCGCGCAGCCCGCAGGAAACGGACCGTCCTTTTCCCGAGCCCGGCCTTTACGTCATCAATGATGCTGGGGATCTGCAAATCGTCGACATCTCCAATGCGCCGTTTGCGCGGCCGGCATTGCGAGGCGTCCTGAACGGCATCAAATACATCCGCGCCAATGACTATCCCATACGCGGGACACATGCCGCTGCATGAGCAGCGCGTCAGGCCCTTGGGGCGGCACTATTGACTAGCCGCGCGGGCTCTTTCGGGTTATGCTTCGCATCAAGATCCCCCAGAGGGGACGTCAAGAGGCAGTGCAAGGCAGATATCCATGACTGAGATGGTCTATGGCGCGGCACCCGTTCAGGGTGGAGAGCCGATTCTTCCGAAATGGTGGCGGACAATCGACAAGTGGGTTTTGTCCTGCGTCCTGATCCTGTTCGCGATCGGACTTTTGCTGGGGTTCGCAGCGTCACCTCCGCTGGCGGCAAAGAACAACTACGGTGCCTTCCATTACGTCCAGCGGCAGGCATTTTTTGGCGGGCTTGCCATGGTGGCGATGTTGCTGACGTCGATGATGTCGCCGGTGTTGGTGCGCCGCCTGTCAGTGCTGGGGTTCCTTGTGGCCTTTGTGGCAATGGCTTTCCTGCCGTTTTTCGGCACGGATTTCGGCAAAGGGGCGGTACGCTGGTACAGCCTCGGGTTCGCGTCGCTTCAGCCGTCGGAATTCCTCAAACCCGGCTTTGTCGTGGTGGCCACATGGATGATGGCCGCATCGCTCGAGATCAACGGGCCACCCGGACGGACATGGTCATTTGCGCTATGTATCGCGATCGTGCTGATGCTTGCGATGCAACCCGATTTCGGGCAGGCTGCGCTTGTCCTTTTTGGCTGGGGTGTGATGTACTTCGTCGCGGGCGCGCCGATTTTGGTGCTGGTCGGGATGGCTGGTCTTGTGGCCTTTGCCGGGACGCTGGCCTATTCCCATTCTGAACATTTCGCGCGCCGCATTGATGGCTTTCTGAGCGTTGAGGTCGATCCGACGGCACAGCTTGGCTATGCCACCAATGCCATCCGGGAGGGGGGCCTCTTTGGTGTCGGGGTGGGCGAGGGCGAAGTCAAATGGTCGCTGCCCGACGCCCATACCGATTTCATCATCGCTGTCGCGGCAGAGGAATACGGTCTGATATTGGTACTGTGCATCATCATGCTTTATACTTTGGTCGTGGTCCGGTCCCTGCTGCGACTGTTGCGGGAACGTGATCCGTTTATCCGGCTGGCCGGCACGGGGCTGGCCTGTACATTTGGGGTCCAGGCAATGATCAACATGGGCGTTGCGGTCCGTTTGCTGCCCGCAAAGGGCATGACACTTCCGTTCATCAGTTACGGCGGATCCTCGGTGATCGCATCAGGCATAGCGCTGGGCATGCTGCTGGCATTCACCCGGTCGCGACCCCAAGGCAAGATCAGCGATCTGCTGGCCCGGGGGCGGGCCAGGTGAAACCGCCGCTGCTCATCATCGCGGCGGGCGGCACGGGCGGGCACATGTTTCCCGCGCAGGCGCTGGCAGAGGTCATGCTGCGCCGGGGGTGGCGGGTCAAGCTGAGCACCGATGCGCGGGGCGCGCGGTATACCGGTGCGTTCCCTGACGCGGTCGAGATCGAACAGATCAGCAGCGCGACATTCGCGCGTGGGGGTGTGGCGGCCAAGGTGCTGGCACCCTTCAAGATCGGCGCAGGCATTCTGGGCGTGATGCGCCGGATGATGATGGACCGTCCCACTGTCGTGATAGGGTTCGGCGGGTATCCAAGCATCCCCGCGCTGGCGGCGGCATTGCTGCTGAAGCGCCCACGTATCATCCACGAACAAAACGGCGTCCTTGGCCGCGTGAACGAAGTCTTCGCCACACGGGTCGATTATGTGGCCTGCGGCACATGGCCGACCAACCTGCCTGACGGGGTTACAGGATATCATGTCGGAAATCCCGTGCGTGCCGCGGTGCTGGAACGCGGCGGGGCTGGGTATATTCCGCCGGGTGACTATCCGATGGACTTACTGGTGATGGGCGGATCTCAGGGCGCGCGTATCCTGTCAGACGTCGTCCCGCCTGCAATCGCCAGCTTGCCGATGTAGATCCTGCGCAACCTGCGTGTCAGCCATCAGGCGCGTGACGAGGACGGCCAGCGCGTCGCGGATTTCTATGCCGAGAACGGGATCACTGCCGAAGTGCAGCCGTTTTTCGAGGATGTTCCCCGCCGCATGTCCGAGGCGCAACTGGTTATCAGCCGCGCCGGTGCCAGCACGGTTGCGGATCTCACCGTGATCGGGCGCCCGTCAATCCTGATCCCCTTTGCTGCGGCAACGGGGGATCATCAGGTTGCCAACGCGCAGGCTTTGGTTGAAAACGCCGCTGCGATTCTCATCCGGGAGGACGCAGCGACACCCGACGCGATCCGCGAACACATAGAACTGATTTTTGCAAATCCGGGCGCTGCCACGCAAATGTCGCTCGCGGCGCTGAGGCTGGCCAAACCCGAAGCGGCGGAGACATTGGCCGATATGGTCGAAGACCTGCGAGAAAAAGGAGCTACGGCATGAACGCAGCGACGAAACTGCCCGGTGATGTCGGGCCTATTCATTTTGTCGGCATCGGCGGCATCGGCATGTCCGGCATTGCCGAGGTGCTGCTCAACCATGGTTATCAGGTGCAGGGATCGGACCTGAAGACATCGCCGATCACCAACCGCCTTGCAGAGCTTGGCGCGCATATATTCGAAGGCCAGCGGGCCGAAAACATCGGCAACGCGCAGGTCGTCGTGATCTCGTCCGCAATCAAGCCAGGCAACGCCGAACTGGACGCCGCGCGCACCGCCGGCCTGCCCATCGTGCGCCGTGCCGAGATGCTGGCAGAGCTGATGCGGCTGAAATCCAACATCGCCGTCGCAGGCACCCATGGCAAGACCACGACCACCACGATGGTAGCGGCGCTTCTGGACGGCGGCGGGTTCGATCCGACGGTCGTGAACGGCGGGGTAATCCACGCCTACGGCTCCAACGCGCGCAAGGGCGAGGGCGAATGGATGGTGGTCGAAGCCGATGAAAGCGACGGAACCTTCAACCGCCTGCCGGCGACCATTGCCATCGTGACCAACATAGACCCCGAACATATGGATCATTGGGGTACCATCGAGAACCTGCGACAGGGTTTCCTGGATTTCACCTCAAACATTCCGTTCTACGGCGTGGCCGTTTGCTGCACCGATCATCCTGAGGTGCAAAATCTGGTCGGAAAGATTACCGACCGTCGTGTCATCACCTACGGTTCAACGCACAGGCGGACGTGCGTGCAGTCGGGTTGCACTACAAGGCAGGTGTCGCGCATTTCGACATCGCTTTGCAAAACGAGGACATCATCATCGAAGGGTGCACCTTGCCGATGCCGGGCGATCACAACGTCTCCAACGCGCTGTCGGCTGTGGCTGTGGCGCGTCACCTCGGCATGAAAGGCGACGAAATACGCGCCGCGCTTGCAAGTTTTGGCGGCGTTAACCGGCGGTTTACCAAAGTCGGCGAAGTGGACGGTGTAACGATTATCGATGACTACGGCCACCATCCTGTGGAAATAGCCGCCGTGCTGAAAGCCGCACGGCAGGCGACGGAAGGGCGGGTGATCGCGGTACACCAACCGCACCGCTACACACGCCTGAGCCATCACTTTGAGGAGTTCTGTTCGTGCTTCAACGATGCCGACGTCGTAGGTATCGCCGAAGTTTACGCGGCTGGCGAAGACCCCATAGCGGGTGCCAGCCGCGACGATCTGATCGCCGGGCTTATCCGGCACGGCCACCGGGATGCGCGCGGCGTCGAAAGCGTGGAGGATCTTGCGCGGTTGGTCCGCGAACAGGCCGGCCCTGGTGACATGGTCGTATGCCTCGGCGCTGGCACCATCAGCAGTTGGGCGAACGAATTGCCGGCCAAATTGGCAGCGCTCAAGGAGGCCGCGGCGTGACGTTGCTTTGGGCTTCCGTCCTGTGGGTTCTTGCGTCGGCTGCCGTGGCGATGCTGCCCATGCGGCATCAGTACATTCCCGGCGTAGCGCTCCTGATCGCCGCGCCCGTTCTCATCGTGCTTATCGGGATCGAACTGGGCTGGGTATTGGCCGTACTAGCGACCCTGGCCTTCGTTTCCATGTTTCGTAACCCCTTGCGCTATTTGTGGGCGCGCCTGCGTGGAGAACATCCGGAGATTCCGAAATGAGCCTCTCACTGACGCTTGCCTGCCTTTGGGCAGTAGCTGCCAATATCATCGCCATGACGCCCAGCAAGGATTACCATTGGCGCAACGCCTATATCCTGATCGCTGTGGGGATACCGATCGTCGGTTATGTCGTGATGCAGCACGGCCCATGGGTTGGGCTGCTGGTGCTGGCGGCAGGGTGTTCGGTGTTGCGTTGGCCGGTCATCTATCTCGCGCGATGGATACGGCGGTCCACGCGACAAGGACCAGCGGAATGATGGGCGGTTTCATCGTGGCGCTTGTGTGCTGGATGCTGGTGTGCATCTGGTGTGGGTATCGCGCGCAGTTCAGGTGGTTCGCGATCGCGTTGATCCTTGGACTGGCGCTTGTTGTTATCTGGGTCGCGACGGTGCTGGGGGCTGACCTGCTGTCCGCCAACGCATTGATGAGCTTTTTCTCCGCGCTGCTCTACGCATCGGCGTCTTTTGGCGTCGGCTGGCTGGCCGGGCGGTTCGTGCGGGGCTGGCAGGGCAGCAAGGTCAGGGACTGAGATGAGCTTTGGTGCGTTTCGTGGCAAGCTTACACAGAACAGGGTTTTGAGCGACCTCACCTGGCTGCGCGTCGGCGGACCGGCCGATTATCTGTTTCAACCTGCGGACGTGGACGACCTGTGCGATTTCCTGCGCGCCCTTCCAAAAGATATGACGGTTTTCCCGATTGGGGTTGGCAGCAACCTTATCGTGCGCGACGGTGGTCTGCGTGCCGTGGTAATCCGGCTGGGCCGAGGGTTCAACAGCATCGAGATCACCGACGCGAAAGTAATTGCGGGGGCTGCCGCGCTTGATGCCCATGTCGCGCGGCGTGCGGCGGAGGCGGGGCTGGATCTGACATTCCTGCGCACCATTCCAGGCAGCATCGGAGGAGCCGTGCGGATGAACGCCGGCTGCTATGGAAGCTACACGGCCGATCATCTGGTGAACGTGCAGATCGTCACGCGTGCAGGTGAGCGTGCGACACTCCGGCCCGAGGATCTGAATTTCCGGTATCGACTGAGCGATCTGCCAGACGGTGCGGTGCTGATCAGCGCCACCTTTGCCCCGCCTGAAGGCGATCCTGAGGCCCTTGCTGCAC
>JAGXHC010000178.1 GCA_024636405.1 Sulfitobacter sp.
ACGCGAACGCGGGCTTTCTGCCACCGCGGTCACTTGCCCCGAGACCGAAACGATGGGCGTCAATTCGCGCGCCGATCTGGCCGTGGCCGACGCCGCTTTTCAATCCCGCGCCCGCGCCGCGCTGATGGAGGACGGTGTGACGCTGATGGCGCCCGACACGGTCTATCTGGCGCGTGACACGTACATCGGGCGCGACACGGTCATTGAGCCAAACGTGGTTTTCGGCCCCGGCGTCACCGTGGAATCCGGCGCCACCATTCGGTCATTTTCGCATCTCGAAGGGTGTCACGTTTCGCGCGGCGGTATTGTGGGCCCCTATGCGCGCCTGCGCCCCGGTGCCGAACTGGCCGAAGACGTGCGTGTCGGCAATTTCGTTGAAATCAAGAACGCGCAGATCGCCGAAGGCGCCAAGGTCAATCATCTGAGCTATATCGGCGACGCCACCGTGGGCGCGCGTGCCAATATCGGCGCGGGCACGATCACCTGCAACTATGACGGCGTGATGAAGCACCACACAAATATCGGCGCAGGTGCCTTTATCGGGTCCAACACCATGCTGATCGCGCCGGTTTCCGTCGGCGACGGCGCAATGACCGGCAGCGGATCGGTGATCACGTCGGACGTGACGCCGCATGCACTGGCACTGGCGCGCGCGCCGCAGACTGAAAAAGCGGGCATGGCGCGCAAATTGTTAGAAATGTTAAAGGCCAAGAAGGCCAGACAGCAGCGGGGCGGCTGAAAATGTGTGGAATCATCGGGGTACTGGGTAATCACGAGGCCGCACCGATCCTTGTCGAGGCGCTGAGGCGGCTGGAATATCGCGGCTATGACAGCGCCGGGATCGCCACCGTCAATGCAGGCAAGCTGGAGCGTCGTCGCGCCGTTGGCAAACTGGTCAACCTCAGCGATCTGCTGGTCCATGAACCGCTGGCAGGCAAGGCCGGCATCGGACACACCCGCTGGGCGACCCACGGTGCGCCGACGGTCAGCAACGCCCACCCGCACCGTGCGGGCCCGGTGGCCGTCGTCCACAATGGCATCATCGAAAACTTCCGCGATCTGCGCCGCGAACTTGCAGGCCACGGGTATGATTTCGTCACCGAGACCGATACCGAAACCGTGGCCCTGCTGACCCAGCACCACATGGCGCAGGGCGCAGGCCCGGTCGAGGCCGCGATGCAGACGCTGGCCCGACTGGATGGTGCCTTTGCGCTGGCGTTCCTGTTTGACGGCGAAGATGACCTGATGATTGCGGCCCGGCGTGGATCGCCGCTGGCCATCGGGTATGGCGACGGCGAAATGTTTCTGGGCTCTGATGCCATCGCGCTGTCGCCGATGACGGACCGTATCAGCTATCTTGAGGAAGGCGACAGCGCCGTTCTGACACGCACGTCGGTAGAAATACGTGACACGATGGGCACGGTAGTCACCCGTCCGATCCGCACGATCCAGATCGACAGCACCCGCATCGACAAGGCGGGCCACAAACACTTCATGGCCAAGGAGATCGCAGAGCAACCCGGCGTGATCGGCAGTGCGCTTGGCCATTACCTCAGCCCGGAAGGTGACATTACCCTGCCCGGCGCGGGTTTTGATTTCACCTCCATCGACCGCATCACAATGGTCGCCTGCGGTACTGCTTTTTATGCCTGCCTGACTGCGAAATACTGGTTCGAACAGATTGCGCGCATCCCGGTTGAGGTCGATGTCGCATCCGAGTTCCGCTACCGCGAGCCGCCCATCACCGAACGGACATTGGCGATTTTTGTCAGCCAATCAGGCGAAACCGCCGATACGCTGGCGGCGCTGCGCTATTGTGCGGGCAAGGCAAGCAGCATCGCGTCGGTGATCAACGTACCGGAATCGTCCATCGCGCGCGAAAGCGATCTGGCGCTGCCGATCCATGCAGGCGTCGAGATTGGCGTGGCATCGACCAAGGCTTTCACCTGCCAGCTGTCCGTCCTGTTCATGATGGTGCTCAAGGCCGCACGCGACCGCGGCGCGATCAGCCAGGACACCTTTGCTGATCACGTCTCGGCGCTGCGTGGCCTGCCTGCGGTGATCAGCACCGCGCTGGAACGCAACGACACCATGCGCGACGCCGCGCGCAAACTGGCAAGCGCGCGCGATGTGCTGTTTCTGGGGCGCGGGCATATGTTTCCACTTGCACTGGAAGGCGCGCTTAAACTCAAGGAAATCAGCTATATACACGCCGAAGCTTATGCGTCCGGGGAATTGAAGCACGGCCCCATTGCACTGATCGACGAAGACGTGCCCGTGGTCGTGATGGCGCCGCGCGATACGCTCTTTGACAAGACCGTCAGCAATATGCAGGAAGTAATGGCGCGCAAAGGCAAGGTGATCCTTATCTCTGACCGCAAGGGGCTTGAAGAAGCGGGCGATGGCGTTTGGTTCAACATCGAAATGCCTTCTATCGCCGAGGCGCTGACGCCCATTCTCTATGCCATCCCGGCGCAGTTGCTGGCCTATCACACCGCCGTGGCCAAGGGCACGGATGTCGACCAGCCGCGCAATCTGGCGAAATCGGTGACGGTGGAGTGACGGTTCCCGAAAAGAGCGTGACGCCCGGCGCATATTACAGGGGCGGCCGCGATGATTGATCGGGCAATGTCTGAACTGGCCGCACTTGCCAATGCGGAGCGTGCCGAAGGCATGCGCAGCTATCACAAGACGGATCGGGTATATCTTGGCCTGACGAACCCGCAGATCAACGATCTGACAGCACTCTGGCGGGCGGAACTGGACGTGGCCGGGCGCGTGGCCCTGGCCGATCAGCTTTGGCAGAGCGATATTTTCGAGGCCCGCCTTGCCGCCGCCAAACTGTTGACGCAGGCCCGCCTGCGCCCGGATGACAACGCGGCCTGGGCGCTGATCGCGTCATGGGTGCCGGAATTTGACAGCTGGGCGATTGCCGATCATGCCTGCATGGCGGGGCAAAAGCGGCTGATCGCAGCACCTGAACGGCTGGATCTGGTGGAAACCTGGGTCGCGTCAGAGCATCTGTGGACCCGCCGCGCGGCGTTGGTCATCACCCTGCCCTGGACCAAGCAGAACAATCCCAAGCCCGCCGATATCGCGGTGCGTGAACGGGTGCTGGAATGGGCCGCCATATTGGTGCCGGACCGCAACTGGTTCATCCAAAAAGCCATTGCCTGGTGGCTGCGTGAGCTTGGCAAACACGACGCGGAGCGCGTTCATGACTTTCTGAAAGCGCACGGCGCGCAGATGAAACCCTTTGCGGCCAAAGAGGCCGCGCGTCTGTTGCCACCACGCTGACGCGCAGCCTAGCCTTCCAGCGCCACTTCGATTTCTGTCAGATCCGTCAGGGACGCCCCGATCAAGCGCAGTGCCGCCAACGACATCCGGCTGCCGGCCGATGCTGCCCCTTCGATCGGGATCAAAGTGACCAGCGACGATTTGCCGGTCGCGGGATTGGTCACGCGACCTTGCTGTTCGGATTTGACCAGCGGGGTCTTCAGCCACAATCCCGGCTCTGTCGGAGACCCAAGCGACGCCACGGTGCGCCCAAGCTTGGTGCCGGCAGCACTGGCCGGTGCTGCCGCAGCGGCGCGTTGTTCGGGTGTGGTGGTGTCCAACGCTTCGGCTGAGGTGGCCGCCGATGGGGGCGGCGGTGCAGCGGTGGCAGGCGTCAGCGCGGCGTCGGGCGCCACAGCTTCGGGCGCCACAGCTTCGGATGGCAAGTCCGGCGCGGGCGCAGACGTCTGCACGCGCCCCTTGCCAAGACCCATACGCGCGGCCATGTCGCCGCAGCTTGCGAGCGTACCAACCAGTGAAATCGTGACTATAATGCGTATCATGGCGCAACCTTATCTGTGCGCGCGGGGGGCATCAATCTCCCAAATGTTGCTTGCCCCGGCATGGGCGGACCATTACCTATGATCCATGAACGCTCCATTGATCGACCCATTTGCGCGTGCCATCACCTATTTGCGGGTGTCCGTTACGGACCGCTGCGACTTTCGCTGTGTGTATTGCATGTCTGAAAACATGACGTTCCTGCCCAAAAAGGAACTCCTGACACTGGAGGAACTGGACCGCCTGTGCAGCACCTTCGTGGATCTGGGTGTGGAAAAACTGCGCATCACAGGCGGGGAGCCGCTGGTCCGGCGGGAAATCATGACCTTCTTTCGAGGCATGTCCCGGCATCTTGAGACGGGCCGCCTCAAAGAGTTGACGCTGACCACCAATGGCAGCCAGCTGGAACGGTTTGCCGATGATCTTTATGCCGCCGGTGTGCGCCGTATTAATGTGTCCCTCGACACGCTGGATGAGGCCAAATTTGCCGAAATCACCCGTTGGGGACGCCTGCCCCAGGTGCTGCGCGGTATCGACGCGGCGCAGCGTGCGGGCCTGCGGGTCAAGATCAATGCGGTGGCGCTCAAGGGGTTCAACGAAAATGAACTGCCTTCAATCACCCGCTGGTGCGCATCGCGTGACATTGATCTGACGTGGATCGAAGTGATGCCGATGGGTGATTTGGGCAACGAGGACCGGCTGGCACAATATTGGTCGCTCAAGGACGTGCGCGCCGCCTATGAGGACTATTACACCGTGACCGATCTGGCCGAGCGGACGGGCGGGCCCGCCCGCTATGTCCGGCTGGAGGAAACCGGCCAGAAGATCGGGTTTATCACGCCGCTGTCGCATAATTTCTGCGAAACTTGCAACCGCGTGCGGGTGACCTGCACCGGTGAGATCTTCATGTGTCTGGGTCAGGAGGACGTCGCCGATCTGCGCGCCCCGCTGCGCGCCCATCCGCAAGACGATGCACCGCTACAGGCCGCGATTCGCGCGGCCATCGACCGCAAGCCCAAGGGCCACGATTTCGACTATTCCCGGCAAAAACCGGACGGCCAGATGCCGCGCCACATGAGCCACACCGGCGGCTGATCGGCATGTCCGTGCCGTTTCTCTACCGTGCCTGGGTGACGGCAAGCGCGCTTATGGTGCCATTTGCCACGCGCAGCGAGACGGCGAAGCTGCGCAATGCAGGGTTCACCGTCGACCGTGCCCATGAAAAGCTGGGCCATGCCACCGCGCCGCGCGGCGATGGGCCGCTGATCTGGTTCCATGCCGCGTCGGTCGGGGAAACCCTGTCGGTGCTGGCGCTGATTGACCGGATGGGCGTGGCGCTGCCGCAGGCGCAATTTTTGATGACCTCCGGCACCGGTAGTTCGGCGAAGCTGGTTGCCACCCGTTTGCCGCCCCGCACGGTGCACCAGTTTGCGCCGCTAGACGCGCCCGGCCCGATGAAGCGGTTCTTGCGGCACTGGCGCCCGGACGCGGCGGTCTTTGTGGAAAGCGAGCTTTGGCCGCAGATGCTGCGCCGCACCTATGAAAGCGGCGCGCGCATGGCGATGGTAAATGCCCGCCTGTCGGAGCGGTCCATCGCGCGCTGGCGCAAGCATCCTGCGACGGCGCGCTATCTGCTTGAGGTGTTTGATCTGATCCTGACACAGAATGATGCCATGGCCGGTGCGATGGTGGGGTTGAACGCCCCCCCTGACCGCGTGGCGCGGGGCGTCAACCTCAAGTCCATGGCCGGCGCTTTGCCAGTGGACGAAGATGCGTTGTTTGAGGCGCGCGCGTCGCTGGGCCACCGACCCGTCTGGATCGCGTCGTCCACCCATGAGGGTGAGGAAAAGACGGTGCTGAAGGCGCATAAGACGCTGTTGCAACGGTATCCCGACCTGTGCCTGATCCTTGCACCGCGCCACCCGGAGCGCGGTGACAAGGTGACCGGCCTGATTGCGGGTGCGGGCCTGTCGCTGACCCGGCGCACGCGCGGCGATGCACCGGGCGGGCAGGTATTTCTGGCCGATACACTGGGGGAGCTTGGCACCTGGTATGCATTGGCCGATCTGGTGTTTCTGGGCGGGTCGCTGCACCCAATCGGGGGCCATAACCCTTATGAAGTGGCGCAGTCGGGGGCCTTTGTGCTGTCTGGCACGCATGTGGCCAACTTTGCCGAAACCTATGCAGAAATGGAAACCCAAGGTGCTGCGCGTCTGGTGGCGGATGGCGATGATCTGGCCCAGAGGGTGGGTGATCTGCTAAGCGACGATGCGGCCCGTGCCGATGCCTGTGCCGCAGCGGCGGGGTTTGCGGCGGGCCAGACTGACATCCTTGACGGGATCGCGGCGCGGCTTATCACGGCGCTGGGGCTTGGCACCGGATCGGCGGATGCGGGTGACTGAGCTTTACGTTACCAACTACAACCCGCATTTCACCGGCGTCTCTGCCACCGCGGCCTGTGTCCTGCGCCAGCAGATCGGACGGTATGACACTGCGCTGGTCGGTCAGCCCCTGCCGGGTGCCCCTGCCCCTTTGACCCGCGCTGCGGCCCACGCGGCGTCAATGACGGCGCCCCGCGACCATCCCTTTGCCATCTGGCATGTGCGCCGCAACCCCGAGATGCGCAGCGCGATCTGGCTGCGCGATGTGCGGCGCGCGCCGGTGCGGATTGTATTCACCTCAGCCGCCCAACGGCTGCACTCGGCCTGGCCACGGTGGTTGATCAGCCGCATGGATGCGGTGATTGCCACGACCCAAGCCGCAGCGGATTTTGTGCCCCATGTGTGCGCCGTGGTGCCGCATGGCGTGGATACCGACATTTTCCGGCCGTCCGACAACCGCGCCGCCGACTGGGCGGCTTTGGGGCACGGCGGCACCCACGGCATCGCCACCGTCGGACGCATCCGGCCCGAAAAAGGCACGGACCTGTTTGTCGACGCGATGTTGCGCCTGTTGCCAGAGCGCCCCGGTGCCGTGGCATTGGTGGTGGGACGCGCGGGCGGCAAGCATGACGCGTTCCTTGAAACGCTCAAGGCGCGGGTGGCGTCCGCCGGACTGGCGGAGCGGTTGCTGTTTGTGGGCGAAGTGCCGCCTGCAGAATTGCCCCGATTGATGCGCGCGCTGTCACTGGTGGTGCAACTGCCGCGCTATGAGGGGTACGGCATGGTGCCGCTGGAGGGGTTGGCCAGTGGTGTGCCGTTCATCGGCAGCCAGACCGGATACTACGCGGCGTTTTCTGACGCGGGGCGCGTGGGCACGGTGGTGCCGCACAACGCCCCCGATGCAGCGGCAGAGGCGGCAGCGGCGCTGCTGGCGCGGGCAGACGAAGCAGATCAGGCGGCAGGGTTGGCGCAGGCCGCGCGCGCCGTGGCGCAGGACCGTTTCAGCGCACGCGCCGAGGCCGACGGCATCGACGCGGTCTATCAAGACTTGTGGCAAGACCTGCGGCAAACGCGCTAAACGGTACAGACAAAGCAGAAATCCGATTGTCAGCTGACAATTTTTCCGCTGTATTATTCATGTATTAACAATATGTTAACGCAAAATAAGCAACGGCGCGCCCCGGTGTTGGGACGCGCACCGGTCACGATAAAAGGTCAGTCCGCCGCCGGCATCCGCTGTTCGACAATGCCCGCCCACCAGCTGCACCCGGCGGGGATCGCATCATCGTTGAAGTTGTATTTGGGGTGGTGGACCATTGCCGTGTCGCCGTTGCCGACCAGAATATACGCGCCGGGCCGTTCCTCCAGCATAAAGGCGAAATCCTCGCCGCCCATGACCAGCGGCGCCTCGTCGCATTGGCCTGAAATGCTGCGCGCCACATCGGCGGCAAATTCGGTCTGCTCATCGTGATTGACCATGACGGGATAGTTG
>JAGXHC010000179.1 GCA_024636405.1 Sulfitobacter sp.
CCACAGCAGATTTGATGGCGAAGATGGCAACGGGATTGGCCAACGATCTCGCATCTACGCTGTTGTTGGCCACCTATACGCCTGTGATGATTGTTCCGGCGATGAATGTGCGCATGTGGGATCATCCCGCGACCCAGCGCAATCTGGTGGTCCTGCGGGGCGACGGTATTGCGGTGGTAGGTCCGACTGACGGTGATATGGCCTGCGGCGAACATGGTCCCGGCCGTATGTCCGAGCCGCTTGAGATCGTGGCCGCCATAGAGGCGCGTTTTGCGCAAGGCCCGCTGCACGGCAAGCGGATTCTGGTGACATCGGGGCCGACGCATGAACCTATCGACCCGGTGCGCTATATCGCAAACCGGTCCTCGGGGGCACAGGGCGCCGCGATAGCGCGTGCATTGGCGGCATTGGGCGCCGAAGTTGTTTTTGTGACCGGACCTGCGGATGTGGCACCGCCGGGTGGCGTCAAGGTAGTGCAGGTCCAGACCGCGCAACAGATGATGGCAGCGGTAGAGGCGGCCTTGCCTGCCGATGCCGCAGTTTTTGCGGCGGCGGTCGCGGACTGGCGGGTCGTAGGCGCCAGTGATCGCAAGCTCAAGAAATCAAAGGACGGTCTTCCGGTTCTTGAGTTTGCGGAAAATCCCGACATCCTCAAGACCGTGAGCAGGCTGGTAACGGGGCGTCCGAAACTGGTCGTGGGGTTTGCGGCTGAAACGAACGACGTTGTCGACAATGCTACGGCCAAGCGGCTACGCAAGGGCTGCGACTGGATCTTGGCAAACGATGTCTCCCCCGCGACGGGGATCATGGGCGGCAGTGAAAATGTCGTGACGCTGATCAGCGATGCCGGTGCAGAGGACTGGCCCCGCATGGGCAAGGACGCGGTCGCTGAAAAGCTGGCCGGGCGGATTGCGCATGCTCTGGACCAAGAGATTTAATGCCTTCGGCGAGGATTTTTTTCCATTTGGAAGGGGCGATGTGGCGACCATTCAGATAATATGGGATCAGGGGGCGGACCGCGCAGTTGGCCTGCCTGCCTATGAGACCGTCGGCGCGGCGGGTGCCGATCTGCGCGCCAACCTACCGGATGGCATCGTCACGATCGCACCGGGCGCGCGGGCGCTGATTTCTACCGGGCTGTGCATGGCTATCCCTGTCGGGTTGGAGGTCCAGGTGCGGCCACGGTCGGGTCTGGCGGTGAAACATGGCCTGACGGTCCTGAACACGCCGGGGACCATCGACAGCGACTATCGCGGTGTTGTGGGGATTGTACTTTTTAACACTGGCGACGCGCCTGTTGATGTGACGCATGGCATGCGGATTGCACAAATGGTGGTTGCACCAGTGGTGCAGGCCAATTTCTTGCTGGTCGACGCGCTGGAAGACACTGACCGCGGTTCAGGCGGGTTCGGTTCCACCGGGGCGGGCTGATGGTACTGGTGCTGGCAATTGCAGGCGCGCTGTGGTTCGGCGGGGCGTTCATGGGCGTCCCCAGATCGGCGCGCGCGGCAATGCTGGCGCTGCTTTTCGGTGCGGTGGTAGGGGTGCAACTGGTCTTTCCCGAGGGTCACGCGCTGCGCACGGCAACCGGGCAAAGCGCTGGTTTCTGGCTGTTACTTGGCGGCGTGGCGGCGCTGGTTCTGGGGTATCGGTGGGTTTTGGGCGCCTTGCGGCAAAGGGCCGACGCAGCACCGACCGGGACCACCACGTCCGGCACGTTCTCGGACGTCGAATTGAACCGCTATGCCCGCCACATTGTGCTGCGTGAGATCGGCGGCGCAGGGCAAAAGGCGCTGAAGAACGCAAAAGTCCTGGTGGTGGGTGCCGGGGGGTTGGGCGCGCCTGCGCTGCAATATCTTGCGGCGGCGGGCGTCGGCACTATCGGCGTGATCGACGACGACGTTGTCGAAAATGCGAACCTTCAACGGCAGATCATTCACAAGGACGCGGCCATCGGCATCCCCAAGGTCTTTTCGGCACAGGCCGAGATGCTGGCGCAAAACCCGTCTGTGACCGTGCGCCCCTACCACCGGCGGCTGGATGCAGATATCGCGGCAGAGGTGATTGCCGATTACGATCTGGTGCTGGATGGCACCGACAATTTCAAGACCCGCTATCTGGTGAACAGCGCGTGCGTGGCGGCGCGTGTTCCGTTGGTTTCCGGTGCGCTGAGCCAGTGGGAGGGACAATTGAGCGTCTTTGACCCGGCGCGCAATGGTCCCTGTTACATGTGTATTTTTCCACACGAGCCGGCGCCCGGATTGGCGCCAAGTTGTTCTGAGGCGGGCGTTTTAGGGCCGCTGCCGGGGGTGATAGGCGCAATGATGGCGGTGGAGGCGGTAAAGCTGATCACCGGGGCGGGCACGCCTTTGCGCGGGCAGTTGCTGATCTATGATGCACTTCATGGGGAAAGCCGCAGCATCGCCGTGCAGCGGCGCAGCGACTGCAAAACCTGCGGCGGGTGATTGCATCCGGCTGCGCTGGGTCTAAGTTGAGCGCAAAGGAGATTTTCATGACTAATCCGCTCTTGCAGGACTGGGACACGCCGTTTGGAGTGGCCCCTTTTGACCGCATTACAGACGATGATTTCGAACCGGCGCTGGACGAAGCGCTGAGCGCACACTGCAAAGAGATTGACGCCATTGCCGGACAGCCAGATGCGGCCACATTTCCCAATACGGTCGCGGCGTTGGAGGCGGCAGGCAGTGCGCTGGACAAGGTAGTGAGCGTATTTTTTACCGTGGCGGGGGCGGACAGCAATCCCAAGCGGGAAGACCTGCAACGGGCGTTCTCGCCCAAGCTGGCAGCGCATGCGTCGGAAATTTCCGCAAACAAGGCGCTGTTCGCGCGGATCGCAGCCGTCTGGGAGGCGCGCGGGGATCTGGATTTGAGCGACGAGGAGCAACGGGTTCTGATGCTGACGTATCGGGGGTTTGTGCGGGCGGGTGCCGCACTGAGCGGTGACGATGCAGCCCGAATGAAGCAGATCAAAGGGCGGCTGGCCGTCCTGGGCACCCAGTTCACACAAAATTTGTTGGCTGATGAACGCAGTTGGTTCATGCCGCTGGCAGAAGAAGATTTGCCAGATCTGCCTGACTTTTTGGTCGATACCGCCCGCGCGGCGGGCGCAGAGAAAGGGCAGAATGGTCCGGTCGTCACCTTGTCGCGATCGTTGATTGTGCCGTTTCTGCAATTTTCGCCGCGACGCGACCTGCGCGAGCGCGCGTTTCGGGCGTGGGAGGCGCGGGGCGCCAATGGCGGCGAAACCGACAACCGCGGTATCGCGGCAGAGATCCTCAAGCTGCGCGAAGAACGCGCGCATCTGCTGGGATATGACAATTTCGCAGCGTATAAGCTTGAAACTGAGATGGCCAAGACCCCGGAGGCGGTGCGCGATTTGTTGCTGCAGGTCTGGCGCCCGGCCAAGGCACAGGCGCAGGCAGATGCGCAAGTGCTGACTGCGATGATGCAAAGCGATGGCGTCAATGGTGATCTGGCACCCTGGGATTGGCGTTACTACGCCCAAAAGCGTCGCGCGGCAGAGCATGATCTGGACGAGGCCGCGTTGAAACCGTATTTTCAACTGGACCGGATGATTGACGCGGCCTTTGACTGTGCCACGCGTCTGTTCGGTCTGAAGTTCGCGCCGCTGCACGTCCCGCTTTACCATCCCGACTGCCGCGCCTGGGAGGTGACCCGCAATGGTCGCCATGTGGCAGTTTTCATCGGCGATTACTTTGCGCGTGGGTCCAAACGGTCCGGCGCCTGGTGTTCGGCCATGCGCGCGCAGGCGAAGTTCCCGCAGGTGCAAAGCCCTGTCGTTATCAATGTCTGCAATTTCGCAAAAGGCGACCAGGCGCTTTTGTCACACGATGATGCGCGCACGTTGTTTCATGAATTCGGCCATGCGCTACACCAGATGTTGTCTGATGTGACGTATGAAAGCGTAAGTGGCACGTCAGTTGCGCGCGATTTTGTCGAACTGCCAAGCCAGCTTTTTGAACATTGGCTGGATGTGCCGGAGGTATTGAAAAAATACGCAACACACGCGCAGACGGGCAAGCCGATGCCGCGCGAGATGCTGGACAAGGTGCTTGGTGCGGCGAATTTCGACATGGGGTTTCAGACCGTGGAATATGTGGCCTCTGCGCTGGTGGATCTGGCGTTTCATGATCGGGAGGCGCCTGCCGATCCGATGGCGCGGCAGGCAGAGGTGCTGTCCGAACTGGGAATGCCGGCGGCGATTACCATGCGCCACGCCACCCCGCAGTTCGCGCATGTCTTTGCCGGGGATGGGTATTCCAGTGGATATTACAGCTATATGTGGTCCGAGGTGATGGACGCCGATGCCTTCGCCTCTTTTGAGCAGGCCGCGGGCCCGTTCGACGCCGAACGCGCCCGCGCGCTTGAGCAGCACATCCTGTCGACAGGTGGCAGCCGGGACGCGGCGGAACTTTATGTCGCGTTCCGGGGCACAATGCCAGAGGTTGACGCATTGTTGAAAGGACGCGGCCTGCTGGCAGCTGAGTGAGACCGAAGGCTGTTCAGTATCCGAGTCCACGGTCAACGAGATGCACAAATGGTTCCCCCGCTTCGCCGCGACGGATGTTTTCGACAATCACCTCTGACGCGGTGTCGGCGCGGGTTTCGGCGGCAATATGCGGTGTGACGGTGACGTTTGGGTGCGACCAATAGGGATGATCGCGCGGCAAAGGTTCGATGCGGAACACATCCAGTGTGGCATGGGCGATCTGGCCGCTGTCGAGCGCGGCCAGAAGTGCAACATCGTCAATCAGCGGCCCGCGACCGGGATTGATCACGAACCCGCCACGCGGCATCAATGCCAGCGTTTCGGCATTCAGGGTATTTTCGGTGGCGGGGGTATCGGGCAGCAGCAGCACAACGATTTCGGCGTCGGCCAACGCGTGTTTCAGCCCTTCATCGCCGTTCAGACATCGGATTCCCGCAACTGACTTGGCGCTGCGCGACCACCCGGTGACGTCAAAGCCGATCTGGCAGAGCATATGCGCCGCAGCGGTGCCAAGCGCACCAAGCCCGAGGATTGTTACCTTGCGCTCAGGCGCCAGCGGTGGGGTGCGCGGGGTCCAGTCCGTCCCGGTGTTGCGGATGTCGATGTCCAGACCCAGATGATACCGCATGACATGGCCGGTCACCCATTCGACCATCCCTGTGGTCAGGCCGGGGTCCACCATCCGCGCCAGCGGGATCTTAAGCGTTTGATTGCCGACCACGTTTTCGACCCCGGCCCAAAGATTCAAGACCGCTTTGGCGCGCGTATAGGGCGTGAAGTCCTGCACGTTACTGTTGGGCGCATAGACGATGTAATCCACATCTTCCGGCGCGAAGTCGCAGCGCAGGTTGGCGGTAATATCGGCCTTCTTCAGCGCGGTATTCAGGGGGCCTTCATAGATTTCCCAACGCTCCGGGCGCGCGGCAAAAAGGATATTTACTGTCATTTTACTACCTTGGTCTGTGAATATGGGCCGATTGAACAAGCCCGAAGGCCAGCAGCAGCACCAGCATTGCAGAGCCGCCATAGCTGACCAGCGGCAGCGGAACGCCGACAACCGGCGCTAGGCCCATCACCATCGACATGTTTACCGCGAAGAAAAGAAAGAAATTCAGCGCGACGCCCAGTGTCAGAAGCGCCGCGAACCTGTCCTTGTTGATCATCGCCGCCGCGACGCAGAACACCACAATCAGCGCATAAAGACCAAGAAGCGAGAAACCCCCGATAAACCCGAATTCCTCCGCGAGCGTGGTAAAGATGAAGTCTGTGTGCTTTTCGGGCAGGAAATTGAGGCGCGATTGTGTCCCTTGCATAAAGCCGCGCCCGGTCCAGCCGCCAGAGCCAAGTGCGATCTTCGACTGTGTGATGTGATAGCCCGACCCCAGCGGATCAGAGCTTGGATCAAGAAAGGTGTCGATGCGTCGGTATTGGTAATCTTTCAGCATCTGCCACGTTGTGCCGCGCGACTGGAAAACCGCTGCGATCAGGCCGACCCCGGCAGAGGTCACGACGGCGAAATACGCCCAATGCACCCCGGCAAGAAACATCAGCCCACCGCCCGCAGCCAGCAGCAGGATCGCGGTGCCAAGGTCAGGCTGTTTGAGCACCAGCGCGGTGGGGACAAGGATGATCAAAAGCGGCAGCAGCACCCAAAAAGGCCGCGATGTCTTTTTTGCCGGAAGCCAGTCGTAATAGGCGGCCAGAAACATCACCAGCGTGATCTTCATCAGTTCAGACGGTTGAAGGCGCATAAATCCAAGATCAATCCAACGCTGCGCCCCCATTCCGACGGAACCAAAGAACTCCACCGCCAGCAGCAGCATCAAGGTGCCCCCATAAGCAAGCCCCGCCAGATTGCGCCAAAGCCAGATCGGCACCAGCGCGACGCTGATCATCAAAATCAGTCCGATGCCAAAACGTTTCATCTGCGGTTCTGCCCAAGGCATGAACGTGCCACCGGCAACAGAGTAGAGCATCAGAAAACCGACCCCTGCGACCGCCGTCAGAAGGAGCGTCAGCGGCCAATTCAAGAACAGTATTTTGCGAAAACCGGTCGGCACCGATTTGACGGTATATTCAAGATAGCTCATGCCTGATCCTTGCCCTTGATCGCGGCGGCTGGCTGAATGCTGCGCAGGCGTTCCTGTTGTGCCTCGATGTGGCCGCGGTCGGAACTGGGATAGGCATCAAGCGGCGGATCACCCCCGGCCATCGCCTGAAGCATGACATCACGCGCGATCGGGGCCGCCGCCGTTGACCCGCCGCCGCCATGTTCCACCAGAACAGAGAGGGCATAGCGGGGATTGTCATAAGGCGCAAAGCTGACAAAAAGCGCGTGGTCGCGCCGCTCCCACGGCAGGTCCTTGTTATTGGTCACACCGCGTGCGCGTTCCGCGGTGGTGATGTTGCGGACCTGGCTGGTGCCGGTCTTGCCTGCCATGCGCATCTCTTCGGCGATGATACGCGACCGATAGGACGTGCCGCGTCTGTCATTGACGACAGCCAACATGGCCTTGCGCATCTTGCGCAGGTTGTTCTCATTCAGGTTCATCGGTTCGCCGCCGCCGGAGGGGGTTTCAACCCCATCAACGGACTTGACAAGACGTGGTGTGACGCTGCGCCCCGTGGCGAGACGCGCGGCCATCACCGCAAGCTGCAACGGCGAACTGAGCGTGAAACCCTGGCCGATGGAGGCGTTGACGGTATCCCCGATAACCCAGGCGGCGCCCCTGTTGGCCTGTTTCCAGGCCTTTGTCGGTGTCAGCCCGGCGGCAACCGAAGACAGCGCCAGTTCATGCTTGATCCCAAGGCCAAAGCGGTTGGCCATTTCGGTAATCTTTTCGATGCCGATCTTGAGGGCCAGGTCGTAATAATAGACGTCGCAGGACTGCTTTAGTGAATTCTCCAGATCGACCCAACCGTGGCCCGCGCGTTTCCAACAGTGAAATCTGCGACCCGCAACCTCAAGGTGACCGGGGCAATAGGTGGTGTCATCGGGGCCGATGATCCCTTCCTCAAGGGCCGCCATTGCCACCATCATCTTGAACGTGGACCCTGGCGGATACGTGCCTTGCACCGTCTTGTTGACCAGCGGACGATACTTTGAGTTCAGCAGCGGGTCATAGTCGGCCGACGAGATACCACCGATAAACAGGTTCGGATCATAGCTCGGGGTGGAGGCACAGGCGACCAGATCACCGGTCACACAGTCGATCATCACAACGGCGGCGCTTTCATCGCCAAGGCGCGCCTGCACATAGCCCTGAAGCTTTGCATCCACGCTAAGTTGCAGGTCGGCACCGGATTGTCCCTCGCGGCGGGCCAGTTCGCGCATAACACGGCCCGTCGCGTTGACTTCGACCTGCTTGGTGCCGGCAGAGCCACGCAAAAGGCCTTCTTCGCGTGCCTCGACGTTGATCTTGCCGATCTGGAAACGCGGGATGCGCAACACCTGATCGGGATCTTCCAGCGCGTCCAGATCGGCCTGGCTGACGCGGCCCACCCGTCCCACCACATGGGCAAAATCAGAGCCGCGCGGATAGACGCGGGTCAGCCCCACTTCGGGAGTGATGCCAGCCAGAGCGGGGGCGTTGACGCTGACACGACTTACATCATCCCAACTGACGTCATCCACGACGGTGACGGGCAGAAAGGGGGCTGATCGGTAGATTTCGGCCATCACCCTTTCGCGGATTGCCGGATCGATCTCAATGATCTGGGCCAGTTTGTCCATAACCGCTTCGACGTCGCCTGCGTCTTCTCTGACCAGCACGATGCGGTAGGACGGTACGTTCTGCGCCAAGCGCACGCCATTCCTGTCAAAGATTTCGCCCCGCGCGGGCGGGATCAGCCGGATATTGATCCGGTTCTCCTCGGCCAGCAGGCGGAATTGATCGGCCTGATCAACCTGAAGATACCGCATCCGCGCGGCCAAACCGCCCATGAACAGCAACTGCGCCCCACCGAGCAGAGCAGCGCGGCGGGTCAGCTTTGCGTGACTTGCATCATTGTCGGCGCGGTTGCGTCTCACTGGCGGACCCCTTTCATCATGACCTTTGGCCCAATGCGTCCAGATCACCGGGTGCGGATTTGCGCACGCCCATCAAGCTGTGACTTAGTAGGACCAGCAGGGGATAGACCAAAATGGTCAGCCCCAGTTCCGACAGGTTCAGCCCGATGCCGGGCGTGTTCACCAGCGCCAGGGCCAACAACAGCCGGTAACCCAGCATAATTGCCGTAGCAATCACCGCTACTGCCACCCATTCGGCGGCGAAACTTGCGTCACGCAGGGACCGCCCCCGCGATCTGAGGTTCTCGCAGCCCAGCAAGGCCAGCAGCGCCCACAGGCCCGGCGGCCGTTGCAGCAGCAGATCCGTCAGCAGAAACACCAGCGCCAGAGACACGGCAGGCACGTATTCGGGGCGACGCAGGCACCACACGAATGCAAAGCCCAGGATAAGATCGGGACCAGCCCAATGGCGCGGCGTCGTTTGCAGGGGCAAAAGGTGGAAGAACAGGATCGCAATGCAGAGCAGCGGAAAGGCGGCACGCATCAGCCACAGGCGTGTCGGTGACAGATCGTTCATGGCCGCGCCTCGGCGGCGTCCTGCACGGGCCCCTGCATTTCACCCAGCGGTGTGCCGTCCGGCGCGATGACGCGTGCGGTGTCGGGGACCGGTTCGTGGCCGTGATGGCGCAACACGCGCAGGAATTCCAACCGCTCGTAATCCGCCGCCAGTCGCACCCGAAGGCGCCCACCGGGATCTGCGGTAATCTGGCCGATCAATACGCCAGAAGGAAAAACCCCGCCATCACCGGAACTGATCACACGGTCTCCGGGCCGGACCAGATCGGGGTTCTCAAGAAAATCGATCGGCGGCGCGGCAGAGTTATCGCCGGCAACTATTGCGCGCTGTCCTGAGGGCTGGATCGTGGCGGGGATGCGGCTGCTGGCGTCGGTCAGCAGGATCACACGGGCGGTATTGGCGGCAACCCCCGAAATTCGCCCGACAAGGCCGATACCGTCCATCGTTGCCCAACCATCAACCAACCCGTCCCGCGCGCCGACATTCAGCAACACCGACTGGCGGTAGGGAGAGCCGGAATCAGCCATGACCACCCCGGTGATATACGTCAGACGTGGGTCAAGGCGGACATTGTTGAGGTCCAGCAACCGCGCGTTTTCCTGCTCCAGTTGAAGCGCCGCTTCCTTCCATGCCTGCATCTGGCGCAATTCGCTGCGCAGTTCCTGATTCTGCTCGGACAGACGCTGATAGCTTTGGAAGTCGCGAAACAGGTTGACCGTGCCTGTCACCGGCGCCATCGCCCAGTCAAGATTGGGCACAATCCGGTCCGTCACCTGCGCCCGAAAACGTTCGACGCGCGGGCTGTCGATGCGCCACAGCAGGAAAATCGCCCCCAGCACCACCACCAGCACAGCCAGCAGCAACCGCCGGAGCGGGCCTGTGAAGTCGCTGGAAGATGCGCGGTCTCTTGCCATGGCGTTTCAGGTTCCTGCCCCACCGGCAGGTCAGGCCTGCTTTAGGCGGGGTGCAATGAATATGCCGCGCCTAGCTGTCGTAGTCGATGGCGTGGCGCAGTTGTTTTTCGTATTCCAGCGCCTTGCCCGTGCCCAGGGCCACGCAATTGAGCGGCTCATCCGCAACGGAGATCGCAAGCCCGGTCTGTTCACGCAGCGCCAGATCCAGATCACCCAGCAACGCACCGCCCCCGGTCAGCATGACGCCCCGGTCCACGATGTCCGCCGCAAGGTCGGGTGGCGTGGTCTCAAGTGCGGTCATCACCGCCTCGCAGATCTGCTGAACGGGTTCGGCCAGCGCCTCGGCGATCTGGGCCTGCGTGACCTCGATTTCCTTGGGCACACCATTGAGCAGGTCACGACCGCGGATCTGCATCGAGGTGCCGCGCCCGTCATCCGGCATCCGCGCCGTTCCAATGGAGGTCTTGATACGTTCAGCGGTGGTTTCCCCCACCAACAGGTTTTGCTGACGCCGCAGATAGCTGATGATTGCCTCGTCCATCCTGTCGCCACCCACACGAACGGAGCGGGCGTAAACGATGTCGCCAAGGCTGAGGACCGCCACTTCGGTCGTACCGCCGCCGATGTCCACGACCATATTGCCGGTCGGGTCGGTGATTGGCATCCCCGCACCGATTGCCGCAGCGATGGGTTCCGCGATCAGCCCGGCACGTCTCGCACCGGCGGAAAGCACCGACTGGCGGATCGCGCGTTTCTCAACCGGGGTCGCGCCATGGGGCACACAGACGATGATCTTGGGCTTGGAAAAAGTAGAGCGTTTGTGCACCTTGCGGATGAAGTGTTTGATCATCTCTTCGGCGGTGTCGAAATCCGCGATGACACCTTCGCGCATCGGGCGGATCGCCTCGATGCTTCCTGGTGTCCGGCCCAGCATCAGTTTGGCGTCTTCCCCCACGGCCAGTACTTTCTTGACACCGTCCTTGACATGATAGGCCACAACAGAAGGCTCTGACAGGACGATCCCCTTGCCCTTGACGTAAACCAGCGTGTTCGCTGTGCCGAGGTCGATGGCCATGTCCGATGAGAACAGGCCGCGAAAATTATCAAAAAAGGACATGGGACGTCGGCCTTGCAAAAATTCAAATTGGCCCGGCGACTCTGACATCACCGGGCTGATCGCTCTTATAGGCCGCGGGGCAAGGGGACGAAAGGGGGGATCACGGCAGGGGTGGCACGATGTCGCCGCCGCGCTAGGATAACGCAGTTTCAGCGCGAAAACGAAAGGCGGAGATGATGAAGAAAACCCAGGTAATCGGTGTGCACCACATCACCCTGACGGGCGCCGACCGGCAGACATCCATAGATTTCTGGGAAGGGGTTTTGGGCATGCCATTTGTCTTTGATCAGCCCAATCTGGACGACCCGGATGAAGGCCATCTGTATTTCGATCCGGGCGACGGACGGCTGATCACGATCTTTACCAACGAATCCCGCCGCCCCGTGCACGGGCGCACCCCCACTGATCCCGGCTGCGTACATCATCTGGCCTTCGAAGTGGACCGCGCCATGTTCGATCAGGTGCCAGAGCGGCTTGAGGCGCGCGGTATTGGACATTCCGGGATCAAGGATCGGGGGTTTATGTTTTCGATCTACTTCAAGGATCCTTTGGGATTGCTGATCGAACTGGCGTGCTACACGTTCATTCCGCCGCGCGGCGCAAGCCATGCAGAGGTAATGCTGGAGGCGCACAAACTGCGTGTGGCGGCAGGGGATCATCATATCCAGCGTCAGCATCTGGCGGATGCGACCGTGAAAATCGTAGAGCGGCGACAGGCATCGCTCAGCGAGGATCGTGGGGCAAAGAATCCCTATTAAACCGATTTGACGTCAGCGCGCATGCCATCAGGATGCGGGCCGGTGCCGATTTTCGCGACTGTGGTTTTGGCGGTTTTGGTGGCTTTAAAAGAAAATGGGCGGAGAATTATTCCCCGCCCATCGCAATCAAGGCACGTCTTTATAGTTGATCTCACGTTTGTCGGAACCGCCCTTTTCGCGGCGGACCAGCAAACGGTTCAGCGCGTGAATATAGGCGCGTACGGACGCCACGACCGTATCGGTATCCGCTGATTGCCCGGTCACGATACGGCCCTCTTCCTCCATCCGCACGGACACCGTGGCCTGCGCGTCTGTGCCCTCGGTGACAGCATGAACCTGATAAAGCTGAAGCTGCGCGGTATGCGGCACAAGTGCTTTGATGCAATTGAACGCGGCATCCACGGGACCGTCGCCGGTCTGGGACGTTGCGTGTTCAACGCCTTCGACATTCAGCACCATGTCGGCCTTCTGAGGGCCCTCGGTGCCGCAGACCACTGTCATCGACTTCAATCTGACGCGGTCCTCTTCGGGGTCGGTCGCGGTGCGCATCAGCGCAATCAGATCGTCTTCGTAGATTTCCTTTTTGCGGTCGGCCAGTTCCTTGAACCGCACAAAGACATCCTTGAGTTGATTATCACCCAACTCGAACCCCAGATCTTCGAGTTTGGAGCGCAGTGCCGCGCGCCCTGAATGCTTTCCCATGACAATATTCGTCTCGGTCAAACCCACGTCTTCGGGGCGCATGATCTCGAACGTTTCGGCGTTCTTGAGCATACCGTCCTGATGGATGCCTGATTCATGCGCAAAGGCGTTCTTGCCCACGATGGCCTTGTTGAATTGCACGGCAAACCCCGAAACCGCAGCGACGCGGCGAGAGATGTTCATGATCTTCGTGCTGTCCACCTGTGTGCGGTAAGGCATGATGTCGTTGCGCACCTTGAGCGCCATGACGACCTCTTCCAGCGCGGTATTGCCTGCACGTTCACCCAGACCATTGATCGTGCATTCGACTTGCCGCGCGCCCGCCTCCACGGCGGCAAGGCTGTTGGCGGTCGCCATGCCAAGGTCGTTGTGGCAGTGGGTGGCAAACACCACCTCATCCGCGCCGGGCACCTTTTCCAGCAGCATGCGGATCAATGCGGCGGATTCGCGCGGTGCTGTGTATCCGACGGTGTCGGGAATGTTGATCGTGGTCGCCCCGGCCTTGATCGCAATCTCCACCGTACGGCAAAGGTAATCCTCCTCCGTTCGGGTGGCATCCATCGGGGACCACTGCACGTTGTCACACAGATTGCGCGCGTGGGTCACGGTTTCGTGGATGCGGTCGGCCATTTCATCCTTGGTGAGGTTCGGAATGGCGCGGTGCAGCGGCGACGTGCCGATAAAGGTGTGGATACGCGGCTGGCGCGCGTGTTTCACCGCCTCCCAGCAGCGGTCGATGTCACCCATCTGCGCGCGGGCAAGCCCGCAGATCACGGCATTGCGTGACTGACGCGCGATCTCTGCCACCGCGTTGAAGTCACCTTCGGAGGCAATGGGAAAGCCCGCTTCGATAATATCGACGCCCATTTCGTCCAGCAGCGCCGCAATCTCAAGCTTTTCGGCATGGGTCATGGTGGCGCCGGGCGATTGTTCGCCATCACGCAATGTGGTGTCAAAGATGAGGACTCTGTCCTGCTTGGAAATATCGGTCATTTTGGGTTCTCTCATTCTGCTGTGTCTGAAATCCGTGGCGCGCCGCGTTCCCTCTGAGCGGGCGCGCCGGATGGCACGCTCAGAGGCGGATTAGCAGAAGCAGGTTGGCACGCAGCGACGGCGCGCAAAGGCGCGACAGGGCATCAGTATGGGCGGCGTGTGTCATAGGTCAGTTATACCGCGGGCTTTTCAAATGAAAAGGGGGGTTCGTAAACTTGCGCCCAAACCGCATTTCATGATCAGTTTGCGCAGCGATGGGGGGGGCGGGGATGGCGTTCTGGCCGCAAGAAACATTGAACAATGCTGCCTGCCCGCTAGGTCCGGGGTATGGTAAAAGTCTTGATCATCGGGGCGTCCGGCGGGGTTGGATCAGCCGTGGCGCGGGCGTATGCGGCGCGCGGCGACACCGTTGTGGGGCTGTCGCGCAGCGTTGACGGGCTGGATGTGACCGACCCCGCTTCGGTATCGCGCCATCTGGGCCAGCTTGAAGGGTTTGACGTGGTGCTTGTCGCCACAGGCGCGTTGGAGATTGACGGCGCCGAGCCGGAAAAGACCATCAAGGCCATCGATGCGCAGGCAATGATGGATCAGTTTGCGCTGAACGCCGTTGGACCGGCGCTGGTGCTGCGCCATGCGGCCGACCTGCTCCCGCGTGACAGGCGCTGCGTGTTTGCGGTCTTGTCGGCGCGCGTAGGTTCCATTTCAGACAACAGGATTGGCGGCTGGATCAGCTACCGCAGCGCCAAGGCGGCGGTGAACCAGATCATTCATACCGCCGCGATCGAACTGGCGCGCAGCCATTCTCAGAGCATCTGCGTGGCCTTGCATCCGGGCACGGTGGCCACGCCGTTTACGCGTAAATACCTGGGGCGACACCCGGCGGTTTCCCCCCAGGAGGCGGCAGGCCATCTGCTGTCGGTGATGGATGGTCTGACCCCGGACGATACCGGTGGATTTTTCGACTGGGCGGGCAAGGCCGTGCCTTGGTAACATCGGGCGGTTTATGCAGCAAGTCAGACGGCGTCAAAGACCGAAACTGTCAGAGTTTGCCCGCCTTGCGCAGACGGTCGATGCCGTAAGCGAGGTATTCAGTGCGAAATGAATGCCCGCCTGCAAACAGGCAGAATTCCAGTATATCTCCTGCTGCATCGGCGCGGTTGCGGCATGAAAGCGGCCCGGTGGAGGATTGTTGCACAGGGCCGAATGCGCCGAAATCCGTATACATCGCCAGAGCATCTGCCACCTTGCCCTGACGCGTGTTGCCGATGGCACGCCCGTTCAGGGGCACCGTTTTGTCGGCATCGCCGTGGATGTGGATGATGTTGGTGACGGGCGCGGCGCACGCGTCCGGCGGACCTAGCCAGAAGGTGCCGGAAATCGGGATGAAGCCTGCAAAAAGGTCCGGCCGTGCACAGGCAAGGTTCCACACCATCATGCCGCCCGCGCTGAAGCCAGCCGCAATGACCCGGTCGCGGTCAATTGCGAAGCGGTCCGACGCGTCGTCAAGCACGGCATTGAAATAGTCAAATTCAGCCGCGCCCGTGCTGTTTATCGTGCGCGGGCCGTTGGGTAATTCCCATGAGCCGTCAACGCCCTGAGCCGTGATCAGAGCAAGCCCGGCGGCCGAAACCATGCGCCGCAGGCTTTGGTTGCGCATCGCGCCCTCGGCAGTACCGCGATAGCCATGCGCCCAGACCAGCGCACCAACCGGGGCGCCGTCATATCCTGTCGGCAGTGCAATGCGGTAGATGCGATCGCCGATCCGGCAATCGGTGTCTGCGCCACAGGCCAACGCGGATGAAGCACAAAAGATAGCAGCCCCGGCGATCAGCGCGCGCAGCAGTGTCATTTAAAAATCCTTACTCAATACGGCTCACACAGGACATGCTTCTATCTGCCGCGAAAGCAAGTCAACTTTGCATCAGGTCCGGGCCACGTTGGCCTTTTTGCGGCCCACAAAATGATCCCAACGCAGCCGCATCGCCACCGCGCGGCCCGCGTTTCAAAAATTTGGACAGAGCCCATTGGACGACAGGACACGCGCGAATAATTGGCCCAAGATCTGAAGCAGATCAGACCCTAAGAAGGGTCGCGCCAGCGGTTCACAATGGGATAACGCCGGTCCAGCCAGAATGCTGCTTTTGTCAGGCGGGGACCGGGCGCGGATTGAAAGCGCTTGTATTCGCTGATGTAGAGCAGGTGTTCGACCTTCTTGACCACGTCGCGGTCGAAACCGGCGGCCACGCAATCTGCAACTGAACCGTCGTCGTCCACCAGGATCGTCAGAATTGCGTCAAGCTCGGGGTAGTCGGGCAGGCTGTCGCTGTCTTTTTGATCCGCGCGCAATTCCGCGCTTGGTGGCTTGTCGATAATGCGGGGGGGGATCATCTCGCCCGCCTCGCCCATCATCCAGTCCCGATGATTGTCATTTCGCCAGCGGCAGGTCTGGAACACGCGGGTTTTATAAAGGTCCTTGATCGGATTGTAGCCGCCCGCCATGTCGCCATAAATCGTGGCATAGCCAACCGCGACTTCGGATTTGTTGCCAGTGGTCAGCAGCATCTCTCCGAACTTGTTGGACATCGCCATCAGCAGCAAACCGCGCAGGCGGGACTGGATATTCTCTTCGGTCAGGTCCGGATCGTGGTCTGCGAAAAGCGGTGCCAGCGTGTCCGTGATCGCGCCACGCGCCTGTTTGATCGGCACGTAATCATAGCGACAGCCAAGCGCCTTTGCCACGGCTTCGGCATCGTCCAGGGAGGATTGCGAGGTGTATTCAGACGGCAGCATGACGCAGCGCACGTTCTGTGGCCCCAATGCGTCGGCTGCGATCACAGCGACAATCGCCGAATCGATTCCGCCCGACAGACCCAACAGCACCTTCTTGAATCCGGTCTTGCGCATGTAGTCGCGCAGCGCCTCCACCATGACGCGGTAATCCTGCTCATATTCATCCGGCAGGGGCGCGATTTCGCCGGGAACCACGCGCCAGCCATCGGGCCCGCGTTCCAGATCCATATGGCGCACCACTGCGTCAAACACGGGCAGGCGCGCGGCCAGTTTGCCACCTGGATTGAGCGCGAAGGACGCACCGTCAAAAACCTGATCGTCCTGGCCACCCACCATGTTGAGGTAAATCAGCGGCAGCCCGGTTTCGACAACCCGCGCGACCATCATGTTCAGCCGGGTGTCCATCTTGTCGCGGTAGTACGGCGATCCGTTTGGCACCAACAGAAATTCGGCACCCGTTTCGGCCAGGGTTTCGCAGACTTCCGGGTGCCAGGCGTCTTCGCAGATCGGCGACCCCACGCGGGTATTGCCCACAGAATAAGGCCCCCCGAGCGGTCCGGCGTCAAATATCCGCACCTCGTCAAACACGGTTTCATTCGGCAGATTATGCTTGAGACTGCGGCTGGCGATCTTGCCGTTCCTGAGAATGACATAGGCGTTATAAAGCATTGCGCCCTCAACCCAGGGCGCACCGATGGCGAGCGCCGGGCCATCGGCGCAATCGCGTGCCAACTGCTCCAGGTGGGTCATGACATCAATCTGGAAGGCGTGTTTTATCACCAGATCCTGTGCATTGTAGCCGGTGATGAACATCTCTGGCAGGGCAACCAGATCGGCCCCTGCATCGCGCCCCTGTTGCCACGCGTCGCGCGCCAGAGTCGCGTTGCCGGCAAGGTCGCCCACGGTTGGATTGAGCTGTCCAAGGGTGATGCGAAAACGGTCGGACATGGGCAGCCTTTCGGTGGTGTCTGGCCTCGATGTAGCAGATCATGCAGCAAGGGAAAGCCCACGGTGTGACGTGCGGACAAAAGACGATTGCCCCCTTTGCGCCCATTGCTTAGGCTATGCAGCAACCGCCGCAGGGGATGCGGCGGTTGTCCAACGCAGATCAAGTCAGCGCAACCAAGGCAGAAAAAACCATGCAGTTACGTCTCCTGATCCTTTGTCTTTCATTGACCGGCCTGCCAGCGATGGCGCAGGACACCAAGGTTCTGACCAAGCAATACGATGATGGCGGCATATATGAGGGCACCTTTCGCGGCGGTCTTCAGCACGGCTCAGGCAGCTATAAACTGCCGAACGGGTACGAGTATTCGGGCGCGTGGGTGGACGGCGAGATCAAGGGCGAAGGCGTTGCACGCTTTCCCAACGGGTCCGTCTATGAAGGCAACTTTTCCAAGGGAAAACCGGACGGTTTTGGCAAGATCACCTTCGCGGATGGCGGCACCTATGAGGGTGAATGGCTGGCGGGTGCGATCATGGGGCAGGGCGTCGCGCTTTATGCCAACGGCGTGCGATATGAGGGCGAATTCCGCAATGCCAAACACCACGGAAAAGGCACCATGCAAAGCCCTGGCGGCTATGAATACAAGGGTGATTGGCTGGATGGGATCAAGCAGGGGACAGGCACGATCACCTATCCCGATGGCGCGGTCTATGACGGTGAAATTGCGGATGGCAAGCGCACGGGCACGGGCAAGCTGAGCATGCCGGACGGGTTGGTTTATGTCGGGCTTTGGCAGGATGGCCAGATCAACGGCACCGGCAAGTTGACCCAGCCAAACGGTGACATCTATGAGGGCGATCTTGTGGGCGGGCGCCGGGAAGGCAAGGGCAAGGTAACCTACGAAAACGGCGATGTTTATGAGGGTGATTTCAAGGACGACCGGCGCGACGGGCAGGGCACTTTTACCGGGGCGGACGGCTATGTTTATGCCGGGTCATGGGTGGCCGGGCAGATCGAGGGTCAGGGCACCGTGACCTATCCCGACGGATCGGTCTATGTCGGGACATTCAGCGACGATCTGGCCGATGGCGAGGGCAAGATCACCTACCCCGATGGTTCAACGTATGAAGGGGCATGGGCCTCTGGCGTGATCGAAGGCGAGGGCAAGGCGACCTATACCAACGGGGTCGTCTATGAAGGCGGTTTCAAGAACGCGCGGAACGACGGGCAGGGCATCATGACCTATGCCGATGGATACCGCTATGAGGGCAGTTGGAAGGACGGGCAGCGCCACGGTCAGGGCAAGGCGACCTATCCCGATGGTACTGTTTATGAAGGGGATTTTGTCGACGGCCAGCGTCAGGGAAACGGCAAGATCACGATGGCCAGCGGGTTTGCCTATGAGGGCGAATGGCGGGATGGCGAGATCGAGGGACAGGGCGTGGCGACCTATGCCAACGGCGATGTCTATGAAGGTGCGTTTCTGGCGGGCAAGCGTCAGGGCAGCGGCACCATGCGCTATGCCACCGGCGAAGAAGCCAGCGGTGACTGGGACAACGGCACGTTGAACGAAGGCGGCTGAGAGGCGGACGGCGGCGGTGCCGAGGTGCTGCGCGCAACGGTCGGTGGGGCGCGCGCGGCGATGTGGCGAATCGGCGGCTGATCGGGGCAGTTAACGCTGCAATTGTGGAAGATTTGCGAAGTCACACCCCGTACACAAGCTGTACACCATCCGTACACCGGGCGTGTGCCTTTGGGGGGTGACGCGCCGGGTTAACAGGGCGTGCGGCGGTTTTTGTTACGATTGGGTTAATCGGCGCGGGCCTGTCCAGCGGCAACAGGTCCTGCCCGCTGACGCAGAATTCATGGAATTATGTTGAAATTCGAAGGCTACTTGTGGATATTATCTGAAGCGAGGCAGCCAGGTTGCGCATTTTGTCAGGGGATGTTCCGATCAAAAAATCCGAGAGCGCAGACGCCGCCGTAGATGAGATGACCAGAACCGACCCCTATCCGGAGACGTTCGAGGCCGCGAAATCCAGCCTTCTTGACCGATTTCTTACCGCGACCTTGCTGTTGGTCGTGCCCATTATCGTGATAGTTTCGTATTTTGCTTTTCGGGACGGTTGGGGCATCATACCGTTCACGCAGATCGCCGCATTGTGCATGACCGCGGTGCTGAGCCTTCGCAAACATCTTGGGTCCAGTCTGCACCGTGCGATAGGCGTTATTTTCCTGCTGAGCTTTGCGGCGACTGCTGAGGTTTTTCGTGTGGGTCTTGATTCACCGACGTTTGGCTATTTGGTCGTCCTGTCGGTGATCGGGAGCGCGATTGGCGGCGTGCGCTGGGGGATTGCCATCCTTGGCGCGTGCGTCGTTATGCTTATTGCGGCGGCCTTGTTTACAATCGCGGGCGACCCTGCGCCGCAAGGCGGACCGTCTGACCTGAATTTCAGCGTAATTCCGTGGGCGGATCAGATATTCAATGTCGCGGCTGCGTCAGGAATGGGAATTTTTGTCGTCGGAATGCTTTATAATTTCTTCCTGAGCGGCATCGAAAAGCTGAATGAGCGCAACCACGAATTGATCAGGTCTGAGTTGCGCAATACTGAATCGACAAGGCTTGCCAATCTGGGCCACGCATTGATGGACATGGAGAC
>JAGXHC010000180.1 GCA_024636405.1 Sulfitobacter sp.
CCACCGTGGCCTGTCCGGTCCTGCAGCACTGCAAGCGTCATCCTATTGGCACGAGGGCCAGCCCATTCATGTTGATCTGCTGCCCCGGACGGATCTGTTCGCCGCCCTGCGTGCCCAGCGTCAAATGGCCGGACGGCGCAACCTGACAACCGAACTGGCGCGCCACCTGCCCGCACGACTGGTCGATCATCTCGGCCAAACCCACGCCCTGTCGGGCAACTTGGCCGATTGGTCCGACGACCGGCTTCGCGATCTCTGTGACATCCTGCATCACTGGACTTTGCATCCCGGCGGCACCGAAGGGTATCGCACCGCCGAAGTCACCCTTGGCGGCGTTGATACTGCCGCGCTGTCGTCGCGCACGATGCAAAGCAACGCGGTGCCGGGTCTTTACTTCATCGGCGAAGCGGTGGACGTGACCGGTTGGCTGGGCGGCTACAACTTCCAGTGGGCCTGGTCTTCCGCCATGGCGGCGGCCCGCGCCATCAAGGGCTGACGCGCGCCTACCCGCCAATTACCTTGCGCACCTGGGCGATAAAATCATCGCCGCGCTGCTCAAAATTATCATATTGATCAAAGCTCGCGGCAGCAGGCGCAAGCAGGACCACATCGCCCTCTTCCGCCTCTGCCGCAGCGCGGGACACGGCGACCTCCATCGTGACGCAAACCTCGGCCTCGACCTCCAACTGCATGGCAAACGCCGCCGCTTCGCGCCCGATGACGTAGGCCTTGCGCACGGTGCCGACCGCCGCGTTCAACGCTGCCAATCCGCCTTCCTTTTCCAGGCCGCCGCAGATCCAGCGCACATTGGCAAACGCGGCCAGCGCCTTGGCCGCGCTGTCCACATTCGTGGCCTTGCTGTCATTGACAAAGCGCACACCGCCCGCCTCGCCCACCATCTGCGACCGGTGCGGCAGCCCGCCAAAGGAATGAAACGCCGCCTCGATCACCTTGGGTGCCAGACCCAGCGACCGGCACGCGGCATAGGCTGCGCAGGCATTTTGATGGTTATGCGCACCCGGCAGACCCGCAACACCGCGCAGATCAATCGCCGCCACCTGACGCCCGCCGCGATATTCGCTCAAAAATCCCTTGCGCGCGAAAACATACCAGCCCGGACCGCTCAATTTACGTGTGACGGATACCCGGATGACCCGGTCATCGCCCGCCCCCTCGCTCAACTGATCGGCCAGAAACCGGCCCTCGGCCTCGTCCACCCCGATTACCGCGCGGTCCGGCCCGCCTTCTGCAAAAAGCCGCCGCTTGGCCGCAAAATAGCCCCCCATGCCGCCATGCCGGTCCAGATGGTCAGGACTGAGGTTGGTGAAAACCGCCACATCAGGGGTCAGGCTGCGCGCCAGATCGGTCTGGTAGGAGGACAGTTCCAGCACCACCACCTCGCCGTCAATCGCAGGCTCGAGATCCAGCACCCCGCGCCCGATGTTGCCGGCCAGTTGCGTAGGCCGCTGAGCATGCTCAAGAATGTGATGTATCAACGCCGATGTGGTCGATTTTCCGTTCGACCCCGTCACCGCGATCACCCGTGGTGCTGTGTCAAATCCGTCCCAATCGTCTGTCGCGAAACTGCGAAAAAACAGGCCAATGTCGTTGTCTACCGGAACACCCGCGTCCAGCGCTGCGGCCACGACCGGGTTGGGCACAGGATACAGATGCGCAATGCCGGGGCTGACAATCAGCCGCGCAACGCCCTCAAAGGCGCCCGGTTCGCGCAGGTCCACCACCTGCATCCCCGCGTCTTGTGCCACGTCCCGCGCCGCCGGATTGTCATCCCAGCACAGCACCACAGCCCCGCCCGCCAGCAATCCCCGCGCCGCACTCAGCCCTGACCGGCCAAGGCCCAGCACACCAACATGCGCCCCTTGCAGTCCCTGCACTGGAATCATCTACTCACCCCTGATAGCCGTTGCGGCGCAGAATGGTCGCATTGGGCGCCCACTACAAGCCGGAGCCGTCCCAAATGCCAGACCTCGCGACGATCCTGCCCCGGCTGACGGACCAGATGCGCCAAGATAACGACTGGGGCCGCGTGGCGGACTACATTCCCGAACTCGCAGGAGTCAAGCCCGCGCAGTTTGGGGTCAGCGTGGTTACCGCCGACGGCGTCTGCCACAGCGCCGGCGATGCCGATGTGCCGTTCTCGGTGCAGTCGATCACCAAGGTGTTTACCCTGGCCATCGCCCTTGGCCGTTCCGGCGATCAGCTTTGGCATCGGGTCGGGCGCGAACCTTCCGGGCGCGCGTTCAACTCCATCACCCAGCTCGAACAGGAACAGGGCCGCCCCCGCAATCCTTTCATCAACGCAGGCGCCATCGTCACCACCGACGACGTTCTGGGCACCCGCGAACCGCGCGACGCACTGGCGGAAATCGTGCAATTCGTGCGCACCGCAGCAGGCAGTCAGGACATCCATATCAACGACGCCGTCGCCGCATCAGAGACCGCGCACGGTCACCGTAATTTTGCGCTCGCCCATTTCCTCGCCTCCTTCGGCAATCTGCACAACACGCCTGAACGCGCGCTTGGCACCTATTTCCATCACTGCGCGCTGGAGATGACGACGCGTGATCTCGCCATGGCAGGCCGGTTTCTGGTGGACGCCCCCAGCTTGCCGGGGCTCATCGCCACGGGCCGTATCCGCCGTCTGAATGCACTGATGCTGACCTGCGGGCATTACGACGGCTCGGGGGACTTTGCCTACCGCGTCGGCCTGCCTGGGAAATCCGGTGTCGGCGGAGGCATCCTCGCCATCGTACCGGGCCGCGCCAGTGTCGCGGTCTGGTCGCCCGGCCTCAACCGTTACGGCAATTCCCACAAGGGCACCGAAGCGCTCGCACATCTGGCACGCACCATGAACTGGTCAATCTTCTAGCACTCTTTTGGCTTCTGATATTTTTTGCCTTGTAGCTTTCTTTTGGCCACAAATATCCCGGAGGTTTGGAGGCAGCGCCTCCAAATGCGCGCCCCGCGCGCCTGCTGCGCCCGCGGCACGCGGCGCGTCAGCGCACTTTCAACGTCGCCAGACCAATCATCGCCAGGATCAGTGAAATGATCCAGAACCGGATCACGATCTGCGGCTCTGACCACCCCATCTTTTCGTAGTGGTGATGAATAGGTGCCATCAGAAACACACGCTTTCCGGTACGCTTGAAATACAACACCTGAATGATAACGCTAAGCGCCTCGACCACAAAAAGCCCGCCGACAATCGCCAGCACCAGTTCATGCTTGGTCGCCACCGCGATAGCACCCAGCGCCCCGCCCAAGGCCAATGAACCGGTATCGCCCATGAACACCGCTGCAGGCGGGGCATTATACCACAAGAACCCCAATCCACCGCCAAAAAGACCGGCGGTAAAAATCAGGATCTCACCCGTGCCGGGCACATAATGCACGTCCAGATATTCGGTAAAATCGACCCTGCCGACCGCATAGGCAATCACGCCCAGCGTGCCGGCCGCGATCATCACCGGCATGATCGCCAACCCATCAAGCCCGTCTGTCAGGTTCACCGCATTGGCCGACCCGACGATCACGATGATCGAAAAAGGCACAAACAGATATCCAAGATTGATCAGCGTGTCTTTGAACACCGGCAGCGCCAACTTGTATTGCAAAGCTTCCGGGTGATATTGCGCCGCCCAGTAACTTGCCACGCCTGCAATCAAAAAGCCCAGGAAAAGCCGCAGCTTACCCGACACGCCATTGACGTTTTGTTTGCTCACCTTGGCATAGTCATCGGCAAATCCAATCGCTGCAAAGCTCATCGTGACAAACAGCACGATCCAGATGAACGGATTGTCCAGCCGCGCCCAAAGCAGGGTGGATGTCAGCAGAGCTCCCACGATCAGCAAACCGCCCATGGTCGGCGTGCCGGCCTTCACGAAATGTCCCTCCGGGCCGTCATCACGGATTGGCTGGCCTTTGCCTTGCCGTCTGCGCAGGACCGCAATCAAGGGCTTGCCGAACAGAAAGCCAAAGATCAGCGCGGTCAGAAACGCACCGCCAGCCCGAAAGGTGATGTAGCGAAAAAGGTTAAATAAATCGCCACCATCCGACAGCAGTGTCAACCAGTAGAGCATGTAATGCGTCCTAACTCATCATCTTGGGGGCGATAGGGCCTGATCAGACTTCGTCCACCGGATGGCCCATTTTGCGGATGGCGTCAACAATTGCACCAAGGTTCATCGACAACGATCCCTTCGCAAGCACAACATCGCCTGAATCAAGCTGCCCGCGCACATCGCCCAGCATGTCCTGCGCGGTTTCACGCCACAGGCCACGCTGATGCTCGGGCAGCAGATCGTAAAACGCGCGCATCAGCGGGCCGATGCAATGGACCACGTCCAGTTTTTTCACGGCGTCCAGATGTGCAAGGCCTGCGTGCAATGCGACCGCGTCCGGCCCCAGTTCCTTCATATCGCCGACAATGGCAATGCGCCGCCCCTTGCTGACACGTCCGATATCATGGGCCACCGTTGCAGCAGCCAGCACTTCCAGTGCTGCGGACATGGAAGTGGGATTGGCGTTATAACTGTCATCGATCAGATGCAGTTTCAGGTGCGTTTCAACGGGATCGAGATAGATCGTCTCACGCACACCGCGCCCTTTGTAAGGTGTCCAGCGTCCCAGCGACTGTGCCGCCAGCGCCAGATCGGCCCCCAGCGCCACCGCGACGGCCAGCGCACCCAGCGCATTGCCGGCAAAGTGTCGTCCCGGCGTGCCGATCTTGAACAATAGCGGTGTTCCGTCCGCATCCGCGCGCACCACGGTGGTGTCGTCCTGCACGGAAACCTCAATCAGCTTGTAATGGTGGCCGTGCACCCCGAATTCGATCTCGCGCAGGCGCAGGTCAACGGCCTTGGCCATCAGGATCGCGGCGTGTTCATCATCGGCATTGATCACCGCCACGCCGCCGCGCGGCAGCCCCTCAAAAACACTGGCTTTTTCTATCGCGATGCCGGCCACGTTATCGAAGGCTTCCAGGTGCACCGCCGCAACCGTGGTGACGATGGCCACATGTGGCCGCGTCAGACGTGCAAGCGGCGCGATCTCTCCGGGGTGGTTCATCCCGATCTCGATCACTGCGTATTCGGTATCCTGCGGCATCCGCGCAAGCGTCAGCGGCACGCCCCAGTGGTTGTTGTAACTTTCGACCGAGGCATGGGCGCGGCCCTGATCCGCCAGAATGCCCAGCAACATTTCCTTGGTTGATGTCTTGCCCACGCTGCCGGTGACGGCAGCGATGCGCGCCTGCGTGCGGGCGCGTCCCGCAGCACCAAGCGCTTCAAGCGCGGCCAGCACATCGCGCACGATCAACAGGGGCGCGTCAGCAGGCACCCCATCGGGCACCCGGCTGACCAAGGCCGCAGCGGCACCTTTTTCCAGCGCTTGCGCTACAAATTCATGCCCGTCACGCAGGTCTGTCAGCGCGACGAATAAATCGCCCGGCATCAGCGTGCGGGTGTCGATCGACACGCCGTCCGCCGACCAGTTCCCTACCACGCGCCCGCCCGTTGCGCGTGCCGCATCATCGCTTGTCCACAGACTCATGCCAATCTCCCGTCCAGTGCGGCGACGGCCACGCTGGCCTGTTCTACATCATCAAACGGCAGCACATCGGCGCCAACAGTCTGCCCGGTTTCATGCCCCTTCCCGGCGATCAACAATGCGTCCCCCGGTCCCAGCGCATCAACGCCGCGCAGGATCGCTTCTGCGCGGTCGCCAACTTCCAACGCCCCCGGTGCGCCTTGCATGACGGCAGCGCGGATCGTTGCGGGATCTTCGGTCCGGGGATTGTCATCTGTAACGATGACCTGATCTGCATGGGTGATCGCCGCCTGTCCCATCAAGGGGCGTTTGGCCCGGTCACGGTCACCGCCCGCCCCCACAATGGCCACCAGACGGCCCAGCACATGCGGGCGCATCGCCGCCAGCGCCGTGGCCACCGCGTCAGGCGTGTGGGCATAATCCACAAAAACCGCCGCCCCGTTGTCGCGTGTCGCTGCCAGTTGCATCCGCCCGCGCACCGTCATCAGGTGCGGGAGGGTGTCAAACACATCTGCCGGCGCACCACCGCAGGCAATCACCAGCCCGGCCGCCAACATGACATTATCCGCCTGAAATCCACCAATCAGGTCCAACCGTTTTTGATAGGTCTTGCCGCGCCAGTCAAAGCGCAAATCCTGCCCCGTGGCATCAAACCGCTGCGCCGTCAGATGCAGATCACCGCCGTCGCGCCCAACCGTTGTCACCGCACAGCCGCGCGCGCGCGCAATCGCAGCCATATCCACGCCGCGCGGATCGTCAATATTGATCACGGCGGTGCCGTCTTCGGGCAGCACCCGCGCAAACAAACCCGCCTTGGCGTCGAAATAAGCGTCGAACGTCTCATGATAATCCAGATGATCCTGCGTGAAGTTCGTAAATCCCGCCGCCGTCAGGGTCACCCCGTCCAGCCGCCGCTGGTCAAGCCCGTGGCTGGATGCTTCCATTGCGGCATGGGTGATGCCTTCGGCCTGCGCAGCAGCAAGGGTGCGGTGCAGCGTAATCGGTTCTGGGGTGGTATGGGCCAGCGGCGCTGTCCACGCCCCTTCCACACCGGTGGTGCCAAGGTTGATGGCGGCAAGTCCCATTTCAATCCAGATCTGGCGTACAAAGGTGCTGACCGAAGTCTTGCCGTTGGTGCCCGTCACGGCCACCATCGTCGCGGGTTGCGCCCCAAACCACAGTGCGGCGCTGCGCGCCAGCGTCTCGCGGGGGTTTTCGGTGATCACGACCTGTGTGTCGGCTTTTGCCATCAGATCTGCGGCAATACGCGCGCCCTTAGCATCGGTCAGCACCGCCACCGCCCCCATGCGCAGCGCATAGTGTATGAATTCCGCGCCATGAACCTTTGAACCCGGCAGGGCGGCAAAAAGAAACCCTTCGCGCACCTCGCGGCTGTCCACGGCGATGCCGGTAATCATGGCACCTGCGCCCTGGAACCGCGTCGCGGTCAGGCCAAGTGAGGAAAGCGTGACGGCCCGACTGCGCATGATTTCTGTCTTCTTCAGTTGCTGCTGGTCAGCGTTACCACAGCGTCGTTCAGAGGTTCAACCGTCGGACGCAATCCCAGCAGCGGCGCGATGCGGCGGATCATCTCGGCGGCCACAGGCACAGACGTCCATCCCGCAGTACGGCGCGGTTTGCTGCCGGAGGTTTCAACCGGTTCGTCCAGCGTGACGATGAGTACATATTTCGGATCATCAGCGGGGAACATCGACGCAAAAGTGTTGATGACCTTATCGTCATAATAGCCGCGGCCGTTGGGTCTGGGCTTGTCCGCGGTCCCGGTCTTGCCCGCCACCTGATAGCCGGGAACCTCGCCAAAGCTGGCCGTGCCGTCGGTAACCACGCGCCGCAACATCTTGCGCGCATCTGCAGCCGTGGTTTCCGACATGACCCGGTCACCCATTTTCGGGCTGTCTTGCTTGATCAATGTTGGCATCACCTTGCGACCGCCATTGGCAATAGCAGCATAGCCCGCCGCCAGATGCATCGGGCTGGCCGCCAACCCGTGACCATAAGAAATCGTGACGCTCGACAATTCGCCCCATTGCTTGGGGAGCAGCGGCTTGCCGCCTGATGCCTCTACGATCTCAAATGTTGTGGCTTCAAAAAACCCCAGGCTCTTGAGAAACTCCTGCTGGCGTTTTGGCCCGATCTGCAAGGCCATCCGCCCGGTGCCTCGGTTGGAGCTTTGAACGATAATGTCCGCCACGCTCAGCACGCCATAATTCTTGTTGTGGAATTCGCCAATCGGGAAGCCACCGACCCGCATCGGGCCAGATGTGTCGATGATGGTGCTCGCGTTGACCAGACCCAGGTCTATCGCCTGTGCAGCAGCAAAGATCTTGAACGTCGATCCCAGCTCGTACACCCCCTGCACAGACCGGTTGAACAGCGGACTGTCTGAGGCATCGCCTTCAATCGCAGGGCGCGGGCGGTCGTTGGGGTCAAAATCGGGCAGCGACACAACGCTGATCACTTCGCCTGTGTGCACATCCATAA
>JAGXHC010000181.1 GCA_024636405.1 Sulfitobacter sp.
AATGTGAACCTTGCGGCGGAAACGGCCGAGATCGAGGTGCTGGCAGGTGCTGTTACCGCCGCTGATCTGGGCACGGCAGTCACGGCTGCGGGGTATCCGGCCACTGTGCAGGACGCGCAACGCGACACCACCGCACCACAGGACCGCAAGGCAGCCGAAGGCGCACACCTGCGTCGCATGACTGCTATCGCAGCCATACTGACGCTGCCGGTCTTCGTGCTGGAGATGGGCGGGCACTTGATCCCGGCGTTGCATCATCTGGTCCAGTCCACCATCGGGACGACCACAAGCTGGATCATACAATTTGTATTGACGACGCTGGTGATGGCCTGGCCGGGGCGCCAGTTTTATCTCAAAGGGTTTCCCGCCTTGTTCAAAGGTGCGCCCGACATGAATTCATTGGTGGCACTTGGGTCCGGGGCGGCTTGGGTGTTTTCAACCGTGGCGCTGTTTGCGCCAACGCTGCTGCCTGAGGGCACGCGCGTCGTTTATTTTGAGGCGGCCGCAGTGATCGTGACACTGATCCTGCTGGGCAGATACCTTGAGGCGGGCGCGAAGGGCCGCACGGGGCAGGCGATCCGGACTTTGATGGGATTGCGCCCTAAAACAGCGCGCGTATTGCATGACGGTGCGGCAGTAGACACGCCCATTGACCAGATCATTGTCGGCGATCTGGTGCAGGTGCGGCCCGGCGAACGCATTGCCGTCGACGGTGTCGTGACCGAAGGGCGATCCTACGTTGATGAAAGCATGATCAGCGGCGAACCCGTCCCGGTCGAGAAAACAGCGGACGCTGACGTGGTGGGTGGCACGGTCAATGGCACTGGTGCGCTGACGGTACGGACTGCCAAGGTCGGTGGCGACACGGTGCTTTCGCAGATCATTCGCATGGTGGAAGACGCGCAGGGCGCGAAACTGCCGATACAGGATGTAGTGAACCGCATCACCTTGTGGTTCGTGCCTGCCGTCATGGCATTGGCGGCGCTGACGGTTTTGGTTTGGCTGGTGTTCGGGCCCGACCCGGCGCTGGGGTTTGCGCTGGTGGCGGGCGTTGCGGTTCTGATCATTGCATGTCCCTGTGCCATGGGCCTTGCCACGCCCACGTCGATCATGGTCGGCACCGGGCGGGCGGCGGAATTGGGTGTGCTGTTTCGGCAAGGTGACGCGCTTCAGTCCCTGCAAGGGGTCGGCACGGTCGCGCTGGACAAGACGGGCACGTTAACCGAAGGGCGGCCCGAACTGACAGATCTGAGCGTGATGGACGGGTTCGAAAAAGCCGAAGTGCTGCGACTTGTTGCGTCGGTCGAAGCCACGTCCGAGCACCCGATTGCGGACGCGATTGTGCGCCGGGCGCGGCAGGACGGTCTGACGCTTGCACCGCTCGATGATTTTCAATCGATCACCGGCTACGGCGTCAGCGCCAGATTGGCGGGTCGGCATGTACTGGTGGGGGCGGATCGGCTGATGACCCGCGAAGGGATTGATCTGGCGGGCGCCGGGGATCGGGGCGAAAAGCTTGGGAATGAAGGCAAGACGCCGCTTTATGCGGCCATCGACGGTCGCCTTGCCGCAGTTATCGCGGTGTCGGACCCCATCAAGGCGGGCACGCCGAAAGCCATCAAGGCGCTGCATGAGATGGGCCTGCGGGTTGCGATGATCACGGGCGACAATCAGGCCACGGCAAACGCCATAGCAGCGCGTCTGGGCATTGACGATGTTGTCGCCGAGGTTCTGCCGGGTGCAAAAGTCGAAGCGATTGAGCATCTGCAAAAGGGGGGCGGCACCGTTGCCTTTGTCGGAGACGGGATCAACGATGCCCCGGCTTTGGCACGCGCTGACGTCGGCATTGCTATTGGCACGGGAACCGACGTGGCGATTGAAGCGGCGGATGTGGTGCTGATTTCGGGCGATCTGGCCGGGGTGGTGAATGCGATCCACATCAGTCGCCAGACCATGCGCAATATTCACCAAAATCTATTCTGGGCGTTTGGCTATAACGCGCTGTTGATCCCGGTTGCGGCTGGGGTTCTGTATCCGCTGACCGGTCTCATGCTGTCGCCTGCGTTGGCGGCCGGTGCGATGGCGCTGTCGAGCGTGTTCGTGCTGTCCAATGCCTTGCGCCTGCGCTGGGTGAAAGCGCAGCAGCGCGATACCGTGGCTGCGCCAGTGCAGCGGCATTCCACCACGCCTGCTACTGCTTAGGAGCACTGACATGAACATCGGAGAAGTTGCGACACGCGCGGGCCTGCCGCCTAAAACCATCCGCTATTACGAAGATATCGGGCTGATCAAGCCGCTGCGCGATGCCAACGGTTACCGTGCGTTTCGCGATAGCGACATGCACAAGCTGGCGTTTCTGGGCCGTGCGCGCACGCTTGGCTTTACCATTGAGGATTGCCGTAACCTGTTGGCATTGTGGGAGGATCAGAACCGCGCAAGCGGCGATGTACGTGCCATCGCCGAAGAGCACCTGGCACAAATCGAAGCCAAGATCACAGACCTGCGCGCGATGCGCGACACGTTGTCAGTGCTGGTTCACGCCTGCGCCGGAAATGATCGCCCCGACTGTCCGATCATCGACAACCTTGACGCATTTTCTGAAAAATAGTGGAACCTTCCGGCGCTGGAACCGGGTATCTACCTCAGAGAGCCATGAATATAGGGATTTTGCCATGTCGTATTGGAAATTTTTCGCGATGATCGTCACCTCTACTGTGGTGATGTTTGGATTGATGTACCTGAACACCTACGCGCTGGATCATGTGTTTTTCAGTGAGACACGCAGCTACATGGCGCTCTATATGGGGGCTGCGATGGCAATTATCATGCTTGCCTTTATGCTGGGTATGTACAGCAACAAAAGCGCAAACATTGCCATTTTCGCGGGCAGCGTAGTTGTTTTTGCGGCGGCGCTCTATCTGGTGCGCAGTCAGGATACGGTCGACGACACGTCCTGGATGCGCGCGATGATACCACACCATTCGATTGCGATCCTGACCAGCGAGCGGGCAAATATCACAGACCCCCGCGTGCGCAAATTGGCCGATGGTATCATTGAGGCACAGCGTCTTGAGATTGCGGAAATGAAGGCATTGATCGTAGATCTCGAAGGCGGCGCTGCCGCCACACCGGAAATCGACGGCAAATAAGGGGGCGAGATGAAACACGAGGACCTCGGCAAGAGAGCTCAACTTTACCGGATGGTGATGAGCGACCATTTGTGCCCGTACGGGCTGAAATCCAAAGATCTGCTGGAACGTCAGGGATATGAGATCGACGATCACCACCTGACAACGCGCGAAGAAACCGACGCATTCATGGCGCAACACAGCGTAAAAACGACACCGCAAACCTTTATTGATGACGTCCGGATTGGTGGTTATGATGATCTGCGTATCCATTTTGGCTTGGACAAGCCAGAAGCGGAGCAGTCAGACACGTCCTATCAGCCGATTATTGCGATTTTCGCGGTCGCGTTTCTGATGGCGCTGGGTTTGTCCTGGTACAGCTTTGGCACGATTCTGAGCGTGCGGGGTTTTGAATGGTTCATTTCCATTTCGATGTGTTTTCTTGCGGTTCAGAAGCTTCAGGACGTCGAGAAGTTCTCAACCATGTTTCTCAACTATGACCTTCTGGCACAGCGCTGGGTGCCTTACGGCAAGGTCTATCCCTTTGGTGAGGCGTTGGCAGGCATCTTGATGACCGCAGGCGCATTGATCTGGATCGCGTCGCCCGTGGCGATTGTGATCGGCCTTATCGGTGCGGTCTCCGTGATCAAGGCGGTTTACATCGACAAACGCGAACTGAAATGTGCTTGTGTCGGAGGTGACAGCAAGGTGCCGCTGGGGTTCGTATCCTTGACAGAAAACCTGATGATGTTGGGCATGGGGGTCTGGATGCTGCTGAAATAGCGGCAGTCTTCGGGCTTCGTCGCTTCGGCGCCGCGCGATGTCTTTGCGCGAATGGCACAACGCATAGCACAATCGGCACCGTAGGCTCAGCGTCTTTGGTTCTGATGCCCAGCGTGATGTGTCTGCCGCCTACTACTTCTCGGTTTCCTCTGCCTGTCTGTCTGACTTTGGAGTACTCAACGTTGCCCAGGTATCATCACGCGGGGGCGGGGGCGGGGTGACACAGCCGCGCAGATGAATGTTCACCTTTGCGATGAAGTTGGCGGAAATCGGGGCGGTGGCAAATAGGAACGCCATGATCAGTATTTCATGCAAGGACGTCGCACCGATGACAAAGGATTGGATCATCGACGCTAACAGCAGCATGCCGATCCCCACGGTCCCGACCTTGGTCGGGGCATGCAGCCGCGTCATCGGATCGTTGAATTTCAGCAGCCCGATCACGCCCACGATGACAAAGAACGATCCGGCCAGCAGGCACAGGGCAGCAAGATAGGTTCCGATAATCTGAGCTGTCATTCGATGATGTCTCCACGCAGGAGGAATCGCGCCAGCGCGACGGTGGAGACAAAGCCCAGCATGGCGATCAACAACGCAACTTCAAAATAGATCTGCCGACCCTGATGGATCCCAAGCACAACCACCAGGCCCAGAGCGTTGATCACCATCGTATCAAGCGCAAGTATCCGGTCTCCCGGTGTTGGGCCCAGTATCAGCCGTACCATGGACAGTATCTGACCAAAAACCAGCGTGATAAAGGCGATCATCATTGCGATGTCCAAAAAACCTGCCGCGGCTGTCATTTGAAAATCTCCTGCAGGCGCCGCTCGTAGCGGGATTTGATGTCGTCACGGACTGCGTCAGGATCGTCAGTGTGCAGCACATGCACCAGCAGGCTGTGACCCTCATCTGACAAATCTGCAGAAACGGTCCCCGGCGTAAGCGTGATGGTCCCGGCAAGCATCGTGATCGCCTCGGGTTGCAACAACTCCAGCGGCACCACGATCCAGGCTGGTTTGAGCTTTGCGTTCGGAACGGTCAGGACGATCCAGGCGACCTGCACATTGGCAATCAATATATCCCACATCACAAGGGCGCTATAGGTGAACATCTTGCCCAGCCGAAAACCTTTCGGCGTGTCCGGCCACCAGATCGACGTGCCCCAGGGTATGATCACCCCAAGGAACACGCCAAACAGAACCATACCGGCGGAAACATGGTTCTGTAAAAGCG
>JAGXHC010000182.1 GCA_024636405.1 Sulfitobacter sp.
AAGCAATCGAGGACAAGGCGCCCGAGTTTGGCTATATCGAATGTCATGACGTGACCACACAATGGGGCGTCTTTGCCATCGCCGGGCCTAAATCACGCGATGTATTGCGCGAGATCATCAAGGACGCAGACACCGACACGGTGCTGAGCAACAAGCGGTTTCCCTGGCTGACCATGCGCAATATCGAACTTGGCATGGTGCCGGTACGCGCCATCCGTGTCGCCTATACCGGTGAGTTGGGGTGGGAGCTTCACCATCCGATCGAGATGCAGAACCACCTGTTTGATCTGCTGGAAGCGGCGGGCGAAAAGCACGGTATGAAGCTGGTCGGCGCACGGGCGCAAAACTGGCTGCGGCAGGAGAAATCCTATCGCGCCTTTGGCACCGAACTTGGCCGTGATGCCACCCCGCTTGAGGCTGATCTGCCGCGCTTCGTGGACCTGTCCAAGGACTTTCATGGCAAAGAGGCGATGCAGGCCCACGGCATCCGCGCAAAGTGCGTGACGGTGCTGATCGACGGGCCGGGGGATGCGGACCCGTGGGGTCGCGAGGTGCTCTATCACGCGGACGGGCGCACCGGGCGGCTGACGTCTGGTGGCTATTCGGTGGCTTTTGGCAAGAGCATCGGCATGGGGTATGTAAAACCGGAACATGCAGAGGTTGGCACAAAACTGAAGGTCAAGATGTTCGACCAGCTTTGGGATGCTGAAGTCGTCGAAGACAGCCCTTACGATCCGAAAAATGCCACCATCCGCATGGACGGATGAACAGAACCGGTCCGGGTTTCAGTGCGAAACCCGGACCGCTGTTACTTGGCGCGCGATGCGGTCCACGCTTGCCACGCGTCGCGCGTCCCTGAGAAGACATTCAAATCCACAGCGCCAGCGATCCCCGGCACGGTGCCCGTCGCGGTGTATTGCCAGAACGCCCAGCTTTGACCGGGATATGCCTCTGCCGGGGTCTTGGCGGTGCTGCGCAGCCAGAATTCATGGTCCCTGATCCGCCCCAGATCGTTCTCTTGGAAGAATTTTGGCGTGGTGTAAATGATGGGGCGCTGGCCGTAATGGGCCGTTATGATTTTCATGAACCGGCGCATCTGGTCGCGCACTTCATCACCGGGCGGACGCACGTGGGCGCAGGTCGGCGAAAGCGGGTTCCACTCCATATCCAGCACCGGTGGCAGCATGTTGCCGCGCGGCACATTGCGGATGAACCAGCGCGCCTGATCTTCTGGAGAGGTGCAGAAATAATAGAAGTGATAGGCCCCGCGCGCGACCCCGGCGGCGGCGGCCCCGCGCCAGTGGCTGTCAAACTGCGCATCGACGCGGTCGCCGCCTTCCGTGGCCTTGATGAATGCGAAATTCACTCCGTTGGCACGCGCGGTGCGCCAGTCGATGTTGTCCTGATAGCGGGCCACATCAATGCCATGCACACCGTACCGGGAGGGGTGCGGATGGGCGAAATCAAAAGGATTGCTATCGCCGAAATTTGCCGCCGTAATCGTGCCGACAGGCACACTGGGTGCGGGGCTGCGCGGCGCGCCGCAAGCGGTAAGGGCCAATGCTGCCACACCGGCAAGGAACAGACGGATGGGGCTCATAAAGCAGGCTTCCGGGCAATAAATGCAAGGTTGTTTGCGGGCATGTCGGTACTGTCGATCGGGCTAAGCGCAGCATCGCTGAGCAGGGCCGCAATATCAAGATCGTCCTTATACCCGATGTCCGGATCGGCGGTGCGCAGTTCTTCATCAAACCTTGCGTCACCTGCGCTGGTCAGCTTGCCGTTGCGTTTGAAGGGGCCATAGAGGATCAGCACGCCGCCCGGCGCCAGCGCCAGCGCAGCTTCGTTAATCAGGGTTCGGACCTGCGGCATCGCGATCAGGTGCAACAGGTTGATCAGCACGATCAGGTCGTTGGCGGGATGGTCTTGCGCCCAGCCAACTGCGGTCGCATCCAGCGCCACGGCGCGGGCGACGTTGCCCAGACCTGCATCGGTGACATGCGCGTCAATGCTGGCGCGGCGGGTCGCATCAGGTTCGGTGGGGTGCCAGTACATCTTTGGCAAGGCGGCGGCGAAGGCCGCGACATGTTCACCAGTGCCGCTGGCGATTTCCAGCGCGCGGCCCGAGCGCGGCGCATGTTTCACAAGCAGTTCACGCAGCGGCACCAGATTGCGCAGGGCGGCAGGGGCGCTGAGCCGGGGGCCGTCGGTTGGCGCCGCGACGCTGGCGCTGGGGGGCAGGCGCGCGCTCATCCGCGCAGCCGGTCGGGGGTCAGGCGCGCGACGATATCTGGCGTCAGCGCCGGCGTGCGGCCAGTCACCAGATCGGCGACAAGCTGTGATGCGGCGGGGGCTGTCTGAAACCCGTAACCGCCCTGACCGGCGCACCACACAAAGCTTGGCGTAGCAGGATCGGGCCCCAGCACAAGGTTGCGATCGGGCGCGAAACTGCGCAGCCCCGCCCAGGACGACAGCAGCCGCGTGACCGGCGTCGTGACCATGTTTTCATAACGCGCGAGCCCTTCCGCAAGCACCATGTCATCGGCCCAGGCATCGTGTGGTTCAGCCACGTCTTCTTCTGCCGGAGAAACCAAAAGCGCGCCTGCGTCGGGCTTGGCATACCATGTCTCACCGACGCCAAAGAACATCGGCCAATTGGTTACGTCATGGCCGTCGGGCGCGGGCAGCCGCGCCATGGAGCGACGGTGCGGCACAATTCCAAGTGGCGCAATCCCGGCCATCGTGGCAATTCCATCTGCCCAAGCACCCGCCGCGTTGACCAAAACAGCGGCGCGGTGGGTCTGTTCCCCTGCTGTTACTTGCCAGTGGCTGCCGTCGCGGGTGATGTCGGTGATGCGCGCGCTTGTGATCACCTGTCCGCCATTGCGGCGCACCTCGCGGGCAAAGTCCTGCATCAGCCGATCCGTGTCGATATCGAACGCGTCTTCATGGTATCCGGCAAAAGCGACCTTGGCCGGGTCAAGGATGGGCACCATCTCCAAGGCTTGCGCCGGGCTGATGCGGTCCACATGCATGGTCTCGGCGTCATCGTCAAAGCCTGCCTTGTCGGCCGCCTCGGCCACGATCAACAGCCCGCGCGGGCTGAGGTATCCGCCATTCGCGGTGTGGTGATAGTCGGCGCTGGCCGCGTTCAGTGCCACAGTTGACGGCAGCCCGTAGGTGGCTTCAAACAGCGCGGCAGAGCGTCCGGACGCATGATATCCCAGCCCCTCTTCGGCCTCCAGAACGGTGACATTGGCGTCCGCTGAAAGGCGCGCGGCAGCGGACAGGCCGCCGATGCCGCCACCGATGATAATGATGTCGGTCATGTCTGTTCCTCGGTTCGGTCAGTGGCAGGGGGCGGGGTTGGGGAAAGCGCCGAAATCCGGGCATAAAGGTCTGGGGTCATGTCAAAGTGCAGCGCCGCAAGCGAGGGTTCAAGCTGGACCGCGGACCGCGCGGAAATGATCGGCGACGGCCCCGTGGGATGTGCAGCAGCCCATGCCACCGCCAGCGTGGCAGGGTCGGTGCCCATCTTGGCGGCAAGTCGGCACAACGCGTCTGCGGCGGTATGCATCTCGGCGCGGCCATAACGGGCTGCATAACGGTCATTCTGCGTCAGCCGCCCGGTGCCGCCGCCCGCATATTTGCCGGTCAGCAGCCCGCCACCCAACGGCGAATAAGGTGCCACAAGGATGCCCAGATCATTGGCCATCGGCAGGATTTCCACCTCTGCCTGTCGTTTGACAAGGTTGTACATCGGCTGGATGACCGCCACGGACAGATCAAATTGCGCCGCGACGTTTGCCGCCTTCACGACCTGCCACGCGGCAAAATTTGACAGGCCGATATGCCGGATGTGCCCGCGTGCCTTGAGATCGGCAAACGCCTGGAAACTTTCAGATAAATCGGTGTCGGGGTCAAAGCGGTGCAGGTAGAGCACGTCCAGCGTATCAAGCCCCATGCGCTGCCGCGAGGTTTCGGCAGAGGCCATGATATTGTCGCGCCCCGCGCCATCCTTGTAGGCGGCTTTCGTGGCGATGATCAGGCTGTCGCGGCGCGCTTGCACCAATTTGCCCAGCAGTGTTTCGGACGCCCCGTCAGTATAGATATGGGCAGTGTCGAAATGGGTGATGCCCGCGTCGATACAGGCGTCGAACATCGCGCGCGCGGCATCGGCGTCGGCGTGGCCCCCGAACTGCATTGTCCCAAAGGCGAGACGGCTTGCGGGCGTGCCATCGGGGCTGGTGAGGGTTTGTTTCATGGTCAGATTGGTGACATGTCGGCCCCGTGTGCGCAACGGGTAAGGCGGCGAATGCGGCCGCGCGTGAGTGACCGCCCGGTATTCAATCCTCTGCGGGTTCACCTTTTTGCGTCGCGCGCTGATAGGCCGGGCGATTCTGGATCATCTCTACAAATCCGGCCAGCGCAGGATAATCGCCACTGCGTTTCTGGCGCATCGCGATCTCCGCAGGAAAGCTCAGCATGATGTCGGCGGCAGACAGGCTGTCTTGTACAAAATGTCCCGACGGCCGCACGACGCTGTTCATGTAGCTATAGTGACTGTCCAGTTCGGACGTGATGCGTGGTTGCAGCGGCGCGCCGGCATCGCCCAGACGGCTTACATAGAGGTTCAGCAATATCGGTGTCATCGCAGAGCCTTCTGCGAAATGCATCAGTTCCAGATGCCGCAGGAAGGCAGCTGTGCCGCGCTCCGGGATCATGTGCGGTGCAAAACGGCTGCAGAGCACTTCGACGATTGCTGCGCTTTCAACGACAAGGGTTCCGTCGATTTCGATCATCGGGGATTTGCCCAACGGGTGCACCAGCTTCAGTTCCGGCGGTGCAAGGTTGGTCTGCGCGTCGCGGGTGTAGTGGCTGATCGTATAGGGTTGCTCCAATTCCTCCAGCAACCACAGGATGCGATGCGAGCGGGAGCGATTGAGATGGTGGACTGTGATCATCTGCGGACCCTTTCTGAGTGCGTGATACACAGTCTAAGGCTTGCAGCGGGAATGGAAAGACGCTCAAGCTTGGGCGCAGAAATCACAAAAGGAGACTGCAATGATCATCGAAGACAAAACAGCGCTGCGCGGCACGGTGCGTGATGCCGCCGGAGAAGGCTGGACATCGCTTCGGCTGCTGGTGCGCGCGCATGGCATGGGGTTTTCCATGACCGAAACACAAGTGCTGCCCGGTGCCGTGCTCAAATTGCAGTACAAACACCACATTGAGGCTTGTTATTGCATCGCGGGGCAGGGGACGGTCACCGAGCTTGACAGCGGGACGGTACACGACATTGCGCCCGGTGTGCTCTATGCGCCTAACTCCCATGAGCGGCACGAGGTCCGGGTGCCCGACGGTGGTGAACCGATGCGCCTTATCTGCGTCTTCTCGCCCGCCTTGCAGGGCGACGAGGTGCACGGCCCCGACGGCAGCTATGCCCGCCCGGAAGTGTCATCCTAAGCGCAGCAACACTTTTGGCCTCTGGGATGACGTGAAATGCGCGCCTTTCGATTGGGACGGATCGTTTCCAATATCTGCGTTCCGACAGCTTGGAAACAGTCCCCCTGATCTTGCGCAGGCGCGCCTTGCTCTGAGGTGCATCTGACGAACGCGCGATACCCGAAGACTGCCGAGCCCAGACGCCGCCACCAATGATACTGCCTCTGGCCACCGCTTCATTCATCGTGAGCGAATGCAATTTGATCACGCAAAAGGGCGCGCAGTTTCCTGCACGCCCCTTCCAGCTACGTTGTAATTTGCGCCGCTTACTGCGGTATCGTGCCCTCTATGCCCTCGACGTAAAAGCTCATGCCTGCAAGCGTGCCATCATCGGCCACTTCGCCCTCGGCCAGCCAATCGGAACCGTCCTGCTTCTTGATCGGCCCGGTGAAGGGGT
>JAGXHC010000183.1 GCA_024636405.1 Sulfitobacter sp.
GCCTATGCCTGGTATCGGTCGGAACCCCTGCAAGGTTTCGATGGGCGCACAGCGATGCAATTGGTGCAAGAGGGCAAGGCGCAGCAGGTGCTGGAGTATATCGATGCGGTCGATGCGGGCGTCTACGCCTGATGCCAATTGAAAACGGGCGCTACCGGGGTCCGCTTTACCGTGCGCTCAACCCTGTCTATGCCCGCGAACCGCTGTCCGGGCGTGGTGCAGCGCTTTACGGCGGGCGGTTCAACACCAAGGGCACCCCGGCGCTTTACACCGCTCTTGATCCCGCCACAGCACTGCGCGAAGCAAATCAGGTGGGTAATTTGCAGCCCACGGTTCTGGTCAGCTACCGCGCCGATCTGGGCCCTGTTTTCGACACTCGCGACGCGGATGCACGTGGCCGTTACGAGGTGACGCCCGAGATGTTGGCGAACGCCGGCTGGCGCTCGGAGATGTTGGACGGGCGTCCGGTGCCGACCCAGACCCTCGCAAATGCCCTTGTCAGAGATGGTTTTGCCGGGCTTTTGGTGCGAAGCTTTGCCAAGGGAACCACAGCCGAAAACCTGAATCTGGTGCTGTGGAACTGGACGAGGCAAGGCTGCACGCTTGAGGTCATCGATGACGAGGACCGTTTGGGGCGGATGTAATCCCACCGGTCAAGACGACAAAGTCACCGCCATATTGCGCTCGTGATGGTCGATGGCCTCTTCGAGATCGTCGTAGTAAATCAGCGTGCCATTCTCCAGCACCGCACCGGCATTGCACATCTGGCGCACCTGCCCGATCGAGCGGCTGACCATCAGCGCGCCCGAATTGCGCATCCGGTCGGCAAACAACTGCGTGCTCTTGGCCTTGAACGCCGCGTCGCCCACTGCCGTCACCTCGTCAATCAGATAGGTGTCAAATGCGATGCCCATCGAGGTCCCGACGGTCAGCCGTGATTTCATCCCCGAGGAGTAGGACTTGAGCGGCATATGAAAATGCTGGCCGACCTCGGCAAAGTCCTGAACGAAATCCAACAGCTCGGCGGTGTCCACGCCATAGATCCGGGCCACGAACCGCACGTTCTGCGCGCCGGTCAGCTCGGGGTGGAACGAGCCGGCAAAGCCCACGGGCCATGAGATGGTGCCATTTGACACGACCCGGCCCCAGGTCGGGTCCATCGTGCCCGCGACCATGCGCAACACGCTGGATTTCCCCGCGCCGTTCCGGCCCATCAGTGCCGCCGCACGCCCCGACGGAAAGGTCACGTTGATGTTGTCGGCCACCACGTTGCGGCGGCCCTCGAGCGTGTAGATCTTGGTCAGGTTTTCAAAGCAGATCATCGGCAGTGCGTCTCTATTTCCGGTCCCGCAACGCGTAGCCGATCAACGTGACGATGCCCCAGATCAGGAACAGAAACAGCGCCGTCAGCCCCAAAAGCACACCGCGTTCGGGAAACTGCGAGGTTTCGGCGCGGGTGGGCATCACATAAGCAGCCAGATATCGGCTTTTGCGGCGCGCATCGGCCTGACTGGAATCAAAGGCGGCCAGCGCTGAAATATAGGTGCGCTCGGCGAATTCGCGGTCGACCACCAGCCGTTCGTATTCGCTGACCAGATTGGCAAAGACCTCGCCCACTTGTACATCGCTGCCCAGCCCCATTTTCCGGCGCTCGGCAATGATGCGGGTTTCGATCACCTCGACGCGGCGCTGTGCTTGTGTCAGGCGCGGATCGTTCTCGCGGGTGGTGTCGCGCAAGATGTCCAGATCGATCAACGCCTCGGCCAGCTGCGCCTGCAGGGTGCCCAGCAAACCGGCTTGCACCTGGGTGTCCTGCGCCGGGTCGACCAGCTGGTTCAGGTTGCGAAACCGCGTCACGGCCTCGCGCGCCAGCTTCAATCGCTCGACCGCGGTTTCCAGCTCTTCACGGGCATAGCGCACCGCATCTTCGCGGGCGATGGCGCTCAGGTTGTTGATCATCTGGCTTGAACGTTCAAACAGCGCCTCGGTGATCGCAGTGGCGTCGTCCGGGTCAAAAGCCAGCGCGCGCACCTCGATCAGGCCCGCCCCGCTGTCATAGGTGAGCGTCACCATCCGTTGCCAGTGGGCCAAGAGATCCTCGATCGATCCGCCGGGTTTCAGCGCAAACCACGGGTCATCGGGTGCTTTGCTCCAGATCGTCCACAAATCGATGTCTTGATTGATATCCGAGACCAGACGCTGACTTTGCAGGAATTCATACAAGATATCGGTGTCCGAAGAACTGGAGCCCGACAGTGAGGTAATGCCCCCCAATATTTCGACAGCCGAGCTGACCTCTTCCTTGCGCACCGAAAAACCGACGGTCGAGGCGTATTGATCCGCAGCACGTTGCCAAAGGTATGCGGCAACCACGCCTGCGAGCAGGGCGACGAAGACCACGAAGGACACCACCACCAACCAATGCCGCCGCTGTCACCGGCGGACGCGCAAGGGTCAAGGGCGCGCTTTTAAAGGCATATTGCGGTGCAGGTACCGGCGCGGCACGGGCCAATGCTGCGGCCTGCCTGTTTGCGGCCTGTCTGGCGGCCAGTTCGGCACGCATCTCAGGAGACCGGGGCGGCCCCTGCGGTGGCGGATTGCCAGTGGCGCCTTTTTCGGGACAGACCGCAGGCGCAGGGTCTGCCGGAGCCTCCCTGCGCGTGGCAGGTCCGGCAGCAATCCGGCGCGGTTTTTGGTCAGGCGGCTTGGCGTTGGCATTGACCCCACCCTTTTGCGACGTGGACTTGACAGAGCATGCACCCCCCGCCCCCTCAGTGCGGTCTACCGTGCGTTCAGAAACAGATTTCGCGGAAGCGGACACGCGGCCCCCTGCTCGATGATTATAGCTTGACGATGATTGGTACACGCCAAACGTTAACAAAATCAGAACAGATTCTTTCCCTCTGCTTTTGCCGATTTTCGTCAGCCGAAAGATCGGCAACACAATCATTACCACTACCTTCTACAAAGGTCGCCATGACAGTGCAGTCTGATCCCGCGCCGCCGCAGACACCGCAGAAACCGCGCAGCAAGACCCTGCGCGCTTTCCCGACGCTGCGCACGGTGCTGGCGCTGATGCTGCGCGAGATGTCTACGACCTATGGGCGCAGTCCGGGGGGCTATTTCTGGGCCATTCTGGAACCTGTGGGCGGGATCGCATTGATGAGCATGGTGTTCGCGATCGCCTTTCACGCACCTGCGCTGGGGATCAACTTTCCGATGTTCTACGCCACCGGTATCGTCCCGTTCCTGCTGTTCAACAATCTGACGTCAAAACAGGCCCAATCGCTGACCTTTTCCAAGGCGTTGCTGGCCTATCCGAATGTCACCTTTGCCGATGCCCTGCTTGCGCGGTTCTTGTTGAACCTGATCACCCAGCTGATGGTGGGATACATCATTTTCATCGGCCTTCTGACGCTCTTTGAAACCCGCACGCGCCCCGATCTGGTGACCATCATTCAATGCTATCTGATGGTCGCGACGCTGGCGATCGGGGTGGGCACGATGAACTGCTATCTGTTCAATGCCTTTCCATCATGGCAGCAGGCCTGGTCGATCCTGACGCGGCCGCTGTTCATCGTCTCGTGCATCTTCTTTCTGTTCGAAACCGTGCCGCAGCCCTTTCGCGACTATCTTTGGTGGAACCCGCTGGTGCATGTGGTGGGGCTGATGCGACGGGGGTTCTACCCGTCATATGACGCGTCCTATGTCAGCTTCGTCTATGTCTTAGCCCTCGGGGGCGGGCTGTTTCTGACCGGGCTGGTGTTCTTGCGCCGCTATCACAAGGATATTCTCTACAACTAGGTTTAAAGACGACCTATTCCCAACTCGCACAGCACCTGAGCCTGATAGGCGCGGGAAAATTCCGTGTTCAACGCACCGGCCTGTTTGCGGACCGAAGGCACACGCGGCACCCATCCCGGCGCCGTGACACCGCAAAATCCAAACAGTCGCCGGACATAGGTCGCAGGGTCATTCACCACCTCTTCGTAGCTGATCTGCACACGCGGTATAGCTGCGGATTCTGCGATCAGACGGATGATCGTGTTGGCGTCTTCATGTGAATCAAGAATGCTTTCGATCAGCTTGGGCTGGAACGTGGGCTCTGTGCCGTTTCCAGCCTGCCGACTGGTCCATTGTTCGGTCTGGCGTGCAATTGATAGCGAAACCGCCTGCGCAAGAGCGTCTTCGCGGTATATATGCACGATCCGCACCCCGCCGAACATCGCACCCATGTTCCAGCGCAGCAGCATCGCGATCTGATCATAAGACCCCTTGAGCCCCAGCGCCTGCCCCTTTGGACACATCCGCGCCTGCAGGCCGGTGATATAATCGGGAAAGCTGTAATAGCCATGCGCGTCCGACTGGTTGGCGACAACATCATGGTTAAGATACTCGCCAAAGCCTGCCAACTGCCCGGTCTGGCGCAAGTATTCCGCCAGCAAATGCGATCCGCAGCGGTTGGTAAATGCAATCAGGATCAACGGCTTGTCAAACACCGGAGCGTTTCCGTCAAAGCTGACCCTGCCGCCAAACTGCCGCTTGATGGTCTTTTCGTGCTGTCCGGGTGTGCGCAGGGTTTTGAGATAGCTCATGATGCATCCTCTCGCGGCGGCGCAAGCAGCTGCGCCACCAGACTGTCAATATCGGTGCCAAGCTCCAGCGCATGCCCGTTGGCTGCATTGCGCACCGCGTCGCCCTGCGCGCCCAGATCAAAGGCAAACGTCGGCAGGCCGGTGGCCAGCGCTTCGTGTGTGGTAAACGAAAACGTCTCGGGCCAGACCGAGGGCACCAGCCAGCGTGTAATCCCGTAGCGCGCGACCAGCGCAGGTATATCGGCCACGTCATATGCCCCGTGTTCGATGCCGCCACGCGCCAGCGCGTGTCCCGGCGCCATGCGGCCGATGACCACCAACTGCCCCCTTTGCAGTTTACGGCTCAGGGCTGTGACTACATCGCCGCCCTTGTGGGCGTTGATATTGCCCAGCACCCCGATCACCGGCGGCCCGTCGGGGGCGGTCACCGGCAGAACCGGGTGCAGCAATTGGTGCGGAACAACGGTGATGTTGTGCAAATCGCGATAGGCACTGCGCAGGAGCCGTGCGGAGGCTTGCGAAAACACTTCGACAGTCTCTGATGCCGCCAAAAGCCCGCCCCAGGCCGCCTGCCAGTCCGCCAGCGAAATACGCGAACCGTCGGGACGGCGCAGACGGTCCACCCGCCCCTCGGCACCCGGTCGCGGCACACCGCGGAACTTGCCTGCCCCGTCCAGCAACGTATAGGCGGGGCTGATTGGAAAGTAGTCATGCAGAAGGGTCCGCAGGCCTTGCCCCTTGGCAAGCTCTTGCAAGAACGCAGGTATCAAGATCGGGTCAGGATCACCGACCGCACAGGAATAGACCACCTCGCAGCGCGGCAAAATCTGCAAAAACTGCTGTGTCAGAGCCGCATCTTCGGTACCGCCGCGCACCACGCCGTTGGGCGTATAGACCTCGATCTCCCAGCGATAGGCACTGCCCACCCGCACCACGACCGCGACGCCGTCAACCGCGATGCGCCGCTGCAAATCCGCCTCGGCACCGCCACCCATATCATGCGCCAGATAGACACGGACCAGCCCCTGCTGCCCCGCCCAGGCCAGCGCCAGCGCCAGCCGCGGGGCCAGCAGCGGATCGCGTCCGAAAAAATCCTGCACATCCTGATCAAACCGCAGGTAGCGTTGAGACAGGATCGCGGAATTGGCCAGCAACAGTCTGCGTTTTTCGTCCGACTCAAAGGACGTGCCGCCGCGATGTTCCACGAACAGCGCAGGCTGCGCCAGATGTCGCGCGCCCATGGCCTGCGCACGCTGGCACCAATCGACCTCTTCACCGTAACCGCGCCCGAATGCCGTATCGAACAGCCCCACTTTGACCAGCCAATCCGGCGACAGCGCCATGCAAAACCCCACGCCGGTCGGCAGATCGGCCTCTTCGGTCGGCGACGCAAGCGACTGTGCGATGTCGTCGATGGCATCGCCCTGCCCCGGTTGCAGGTCCAGCCGCTGACACAGCACCGGCACCGACATCAGTTCCGCATCATTCGACATCGGCGTGACAGAGGCAACCGCCGGATTGTCCAGAGGCCGGATCAGCCGACTGGCCCAATCGCGCGGCACAAAGGCATCCGAGATCAACAAGACCACCGGATCGCCATACTTAAGCGCCGCCGTCAGCCCGCGGTTGACCGAGCCGATGAACCCGAGATTCTCGGCGTTCTCCAGCAAAGTAACGTCGCCACGCGGCCCGGCCCAATCCCGCAGCCAGGGCCGCACCTGCCCATCGGTCGAGGCGTCTTCGATCAGGATCAACCGCCACGGCAGATCGGTGTGTGCCTCGACACGGCGCAGCGCCTCCTGCAGCATCTCGAAGGCATTGAAAACCGGCAGGACGATGGTGATCCTGCTCTGCGGTTTTGCGTGCCGATGTGTCTCGAACACAGGCAGTTGCAGCTCTAGCACCGTGGTGGTCGGGGCCAGACCAAACAGGTTGCGCACCGCGATCCGTGCCGCCGGATCACGGTCGCGAAACCAGCGCAGCGCGGGCGGTACGGCCCGCATGCCTGTCGTGAGGAACGGCGCCAGCAACATGCTGCGCGCGGCGGTGTCTTTCCAACTGGCGAAGGGTCCGAACGGCAACGTTTGGGTCTGGTCGCCACGGTGCAGCACGACGGTGCCTTGTGCACCGGGCTCATAGGGCAGCTCGGCCTGCAACACCCCGTCACGCCGTCGCGCCTGCCGTGTCGCCTTGCCCAGATTTACCTGCGCGGCCTCGGCGTCGCTGTTGATCAGGACGATCATCCGCCCACTTTCAAGCCGCATCTGTACCAGCCCGTGCCGCTGTCGCAGACGCGTATGTTTCGCGGCATAACGGCGAAAAAGCGGGATCAGGCGGCCTAGCAACGCGGCCCCTCGCACACGAAAAGATCATAGGGCGGAGGTGAAAGCGACATCACGCAAGGCCAAATTGTCGAGTATGCCATCGCGGATGCCTTGTTGTGCTGCCTGTCAAAACATTATGCGGCGCGCCAGCAATCTTGCAAGCGTCCCGCGACACTTCACAGCGTACGCCCGATTAAACCGCACCCGGCTGCACCACGCCTGCATCTTGCAACTGCTCAAGATCGGGCAGATCGCGCAGCGTCTCCAGCCCGAAGACCACAAGGAACTGATCAGTCGTAACAAATGTATAAGGCGCACCACGCCGGGGGCTGCGCGGA
>JAGXHC010000184.1 GCA_024636405.1 Sulfitobacter sp.
CCGATATGCGGGTCGCAGCGTTCTACAACCTCTCCGTCCAGTTCCAGCACAAGACGCAAAACACCATGTGCCGCAGGGTGTTGCGGACCGAAGTTGATGTTGAAGTTGCGGATCTTCTGTTCGCCTGATTCAAAGTCGCGCGACCCGTCGTCGTAGGTATTTGTGCGAATGTCGCCGTCCATTATGAACACTTCCTTTCAGCGGTCGGGTTCGAACGAATCGCCGCCGTTACCACGATTCCGAAATTTGACAAATGCAACGACATGCAGACTGCTTTTTTAAAAAGTGGAGCAGTTAGAAATATAGCTGAAAGCAGTGCGCTCAAGGCACCTATTCCATCAAACAGGATTTCCATTAACGTTTCTCCAGTTCTTGCAACTTCATGCCCATCCACCACAGCAATGCAATCGTGCCGAAGGGGATGATGCAGGCCGCCGCCCAATATTTGTTGATCCCGAAAAACGGCAACAGCTTGACCATCGGGATGGCCGTCAATGCCGAAAGGATCAGCCACCAGATGCTCATGCCAAGACCTCCACGCCGCGCCGTTCCAACAGATAGCTCACGACAAGGCAATTGCGGAACTCTGCGCGGACATATTTGCGTTCAAAATCCTGCTGGAACCAGCGGTCGCCGCGCGCCTTGCCCCATGCGGGATGGATCATGCCCAGCACCCAGGCCCATTTTGCACGACCATAAAGCCCCATACGGTCCAGCACCTCGAATTGCGCTTCGATCTGATCAAGCTGCGCATGACCAAAGGGAAATTCCCAATCGGCATCGGTCTGGAAGGGGCGAAACAGGGCGCGAAACGCGCGTGCGGGCCACCAGGCCTGTGCCGGATCAAAAGTAACAATGCGGCCACCGGGGGCCAACACTTCTTCTATGCGCTCAAAAAGCGGGCCCATGTAGCGGAAATGGTGCAATACCGAATGGGCATAGATCACGTCATATCCAACTTCGGCAAAATCGGTCGACAGGAAATCTTCGGCGAAAAAGGCGGTATTCGGCAGATGTCCGTAGCGCGCCTGAAGTTCGCCAACCTGTGCCTGTGCCAGATCGATGGCGTGGTAGGTGCCCGCGGTGGTCGCCAGATGATCGGTCATCGGCGTGCCGGTGCCACATCCAAGATCAAGCACCTTCTTGTCGCTCAGATCGCCCAGCCAATCGCGGTGCACGTCATAGGGGATGGCCCGCGAGGTATTGGAGATCGCGCCGGATGCGCGCTGGCGCAGCACGCGCCAAAAGTTCGTCGCCACGCCATTGAGCGCAGAGACCGACCCGCCATCGGTCTGGGCGTAATAGGCCCGCTGCCGCTTGTTGACGGTTTCCATCGCCAGACGTTGCTGGGCGTTGCTGTTGCCTTGGGCGGTCAACCGGCAGGTCCCTCGTTCTTTTCATCACCCGGCAGGATGTATTCCGCGCCCTCCCAGGGGGACATGAAATCAAATTGGCGGTATTCCTGCACCAACGACACGGGTTCATAAATCACGCGCTTTTCAACCTCGTCATAGCGCACTTCGGTATAGCCCGTGGTCGGGAAATCCTTGCGCAGCGGGTGGCCACGAAAGCCGTAATCGGTCAGCAGGCGGCGCAGATCGGGGTGGCCCGAAAACAAGATGCCGAACATGTCGTAAACTTCACGCTCGAACCAGTTGGCGGAGGGGTGCACCTCGACAATGGAGGGCACCAGATCCTTTTCACGCACGGCCACGCGCAGGCGGATGCGGTGGTTCTGATACATCGACAAAAAGTGGTAGACCACGTCGAAACGTTTGGCCCTGCCGGTATAATCAACCGCCGTGATGTCGACCAGCGACGAAAAGCGGCAGGTGGCGTCGCCGCGCAGAAACTCAACCAGCCCGGCGATATTGGCCAGCGTCACATCCATGTTCAGCTCACCCTGGGTGACATCCCAGGCCAGCACGCAATCGGGCCGCTTGGCTTCGATATAGGCGCCCAGTTCGTTCAATTGGCTGGTCATCTGACAATCGTCCCCGTCCGGCGCATTTTGCGTTGCAGTTGCAGGATGCCATACAGCAGCGCCTCTGCGGTAGGCGGGCAGCCCGGCACGTAGATGTCCACCGGCACGATCCGGTCACAGCCGCGCACGACGCTGTAGCTGTAGTGATAATAGCCGCCGCCATTGGCGCACGAGCCCATCGAGATGACATAGCGCGGCTCGGGCATCTGGTCGTAGACCTTGCGCAGCGCCGGTGCCATCTTGTTGGTCAGGGTGCCTGCCACGATCATCAGGTCCGACTGGCGCGGCGACGCGCGCGGTGCGGTGCCGAAACGTTCCAGATCATAGCGCGGCATGGAAGTATGCATCATTTCCACCGCACAGCACGCCAGACCGAACGTCATCCAGTGCAGCGATCCGGTGCGCGCCCAGTTGATGATATCCTCGGTCGAGGTCAGCAGAAAACCCTTGTCTTGAAGCTGGCTGTTGAGGGACTGGGTGGCCACTTCGCGGTCGCCGCCTGCGGTGGCGATCACGCCGCCTGCCGACGGCGCCGATTTGATGCGCGGCGATTGCTCCGGTCCCTTGACCTGCGTGATCAGCGGTCGTTCGTCGCTTACTGCCATTCCAGTGCCCCCTTCTTCCATTCGTAGGCAAAGCCCGCGGTCAAGACCCCGAGAAACACCATCATGGACCAGAACCCGACCATGCTGACATCCTTGAAGGCCACGGCCCAGGGAAACAGAAAGGCGATTTCGAGGTCGAAGATGATGAACAGGATCGACACCAGATAAAAGCGCACGTCGAACTTCATGCGCGCATCGTCAAAGGCATTGAAACCGCATTCATACGCCGACACCTTTTCGGGGTCGGGATTGCGCACCGCGATCACCACGGCGGCCAGGATCAGGACGATCCCCAATCCGATGGCGACGGCCAGAAAAACAAGGATCGGAAGGTATTCCCGCAACATGTCGTCCAAGGGGTGGCTCCTTTGCGTGAAGGCTACAACGCACCCGTCTGGTCAGATGACATTCGGGTCGTGTTTCGGTTTACTCCGCAGACCTGACAGGGTCAACCAAGGCCGCGCAGTTTGGCGCAGTCGCTTTCGCCGCAGGGGGGGCGCGAAAAATCCCGGCCCCTCCAACGGAAAACAGGCTCCGCCGCCAAGGTTGGCTGGGTGCGCCCACAATGCGATCGATCATCGCCGGGCAAGCTGTGCGTAGTGCCGCTTTGCGATCCGCGCCAGATCGGTCTCGGTGCCGGTCACGTCCTCAAGCACCTCCAGCGCGATCTCGCGGCAGTCATCCGAAACCCTGAACATGTAACACGTCGAAAGATGGCGCTGCTTGGCAGACCCGCGATAGGTCAGGTGCCAGTCCACCACAACGCTGTGGCGGCCATCGCCTTTCGCCCTGTGCGCTTTGAACCGCATCTGCGCATCAAACGGTCCATCCGCCGCCAACGCCTCGCAATGGCTGCGCCACAGCGCCTTGAGGTCACACCAGTTGTCCAGCACAAGGATGGCATCTTGCAGATAGGTGATGAAAGGCAGCGTACAGTGCCGCGTCAATGCCTCGATGTCACGGTCCAGGACCCATTCGCCCATCGTCACGATATGAGACCGGACCGCGTTACGGCAGGCTTCAAGCGGAGGGGCTTCGCTCATCGCGCATCTGCTCCTTGTGGGGGGCGTCTGCGGACTTGGGCAGGGCACCAGCGTCAGGTTGACACTTATCAAAACTGGCGGCTTTTCTCAACTATATTTGATATTTATACGCTGTCCGCACCGTGCATCGACCGGTCATTTCAAGGGTGCCTTACCGAACCCAGCCCGCCTTGCGCTTGTCAAAGAAGGCACCGATGCCCTCTGCCGCCTCATCGGTTTCCCAACGCTCGGCCAATGCCGCAATGGTGTGCGCAACCACCCCGGCGTCAATCTTTGGCCCCAGATCGCGGGCCAGCTTCTTGGCTGCGGCCACCGCCCCCGGCGCGCAGGACAGGTACGGCACCACTTCGCGCTCTATCGCCGCGTCCAGATCCGCGGCCGGCACGGCACGCGCAAGCAGCGCCAGATCCACCGCCTCTGCCGCGCCGAAAATCCGCGCTGACATGAACACCCGCCGCGCCAGCCCTTCACCCATGCGCGCCAGTACATATGGCCCGATGGTTGCAGGAATGATGCCCAGCCGGGTTTCGGTAAATCCCATCTTGAGACTGTCCACACCGACTGCCACATCGCAGACCGCCGCCATGCCGACACCGCCGCCAAAGGCATTGCCCTGCACCCGCCCGATCAACGGCTTGGGCAGCGTGTTCAGCGCGCCCAGCATCGTCGCCAGCTTGCCAGCCTCGGCGCTGCGGGTGGCGGCGTCCATGTCACGCTGCGCGCGCATCCATTCCAGATCGCCCCCGGCACAGAACGACGCCCCCGCCCCGGTCAGCACCACAACACGCACCGCCGCATCAGCGCCCAGATCGGCCGCCGCCTGCGTCAGATCGGCCAGCATCTGTGCCGACATCGCATTATGCTTTTCGGGGCGGTTAAGAGTCAGCACCGCCACCCCGCGCGCGTCGGTTTCAACCGTGATCGTCTGATACATGATTTAGCCCCGCATCGCCTTTGCCATTGCCGCGGCCTGCTCAACCACGCCCTGATCCAGCCCGGTTTTATACCCCAGCGCGGTCAGGTGCTTGTTCACCGTCTCCGTCGCCACGTTGCCTGCAGCACCCGGCGCAAAGGGACAGCCCCCAAGCCCGCCAACAGCCGCATCGAATACCCGCACACCCAGCGCAAGGGCCGCGTCAATATTGGCAATCGCACGGCCGTGCGTGTCATGGAAATGCCCGGCCAGCCGTCCGGCAGGCACGACCTTGCGCACCGCCAGCAGCATCCGCGCGACCTTGTCCGGGGTGCCTGCGCCAATGGTATCGCCCAATGAGATTTCATAGCATCCCATGGAGAAAAGCCGGTCCGCGACATCGGCCACCGCCGCAGGGTCCACCGCCCCGTCAAAGGGACATTCGATCACGCAAGAGACATAGCCGCGCACCGGCAGATCGACATGGCGCGCTTCTTCCAGGATCGGGGCGAAACGCGCAAAGGCTTCGGCGATCGAGGCATTGATGTTCTTGCGGCTGAACCCTTCGGAGGCTGAGGCAAAGACCGCGATTTCGTCCGCGCCCGCCGCCACGGCATCTTCATAGCCCTGCATGTTCGGCACCAGTGCCGCATAGCGCACCCCGTCCACCCGTTTGATGGCCGTCAGCACCTCGCCAGAGCCTGCCATCTGCGGCACCCACTTGGGGCTGACGAAACTGGCACATTCGATTCGGCTGAAGCCAGCCCCGCTCAAGGTGTCGATCAGCGCGACCTTTTCACCCACCGGTATCTCGCGCGTCTCGTTTTGCAGCCCGTCGCGCGGTCCGACCTCGAATATCTCACATGGTCCAAGGCTCATACACAGGCTCCCTTTATTGCTGGCACTTGATTGAAAACCCGCGCCCGGTGTCAGTCCACCGGCCAGGGTTCATAGAAATCGCGGTCGTAGATGCCACCGCTTTCCGGCAGTGATTTGATAAAGCTAGCACGCTCGGTTATCCGTTCATACCACTGAGCGACGGCGGGATGATCCTCCAGCGTCGCAAAATGTCGCGCCATATAGACCGCCTGTCCGACAGAGATATCCGCCGCCGAAAATCCGCTGGTCAGCAAATAGTCGCGATTTTCCACGGGCGTGCTCAGCCGGGCCTCAATTGCGTCATAACATTTGCGCAGGCGTGCCGCCTCCAGCTTCATCACATAGGGGCTGCGCATGTGATCCTCGCGCAGCGCGAGATGCTGTTGGGTCAGGGCGGCGGCGTGCTGGCTGATGGTTTCCGCAAAATGCAGCCAGACCAGCCAGGCCATGCGGTTAGGGCTGTCAGCGGACCGGCCCATGCGGTCAGGGCTGAAGCGTTCGCACAGATATTGCGTGATCGCGCCGCTTTCAAACATCCGCTCGCCGTCAATTTCCAGCGCGGGCACCCGGCCGGCGGGGGACAGGACCAGATATTCGGGGTCGCGCAATGTCTTGTCAAAGGCGTGCAGGCGCACCTGAAATTCCACGTCCAGTTCGTGCAGCAGCCACAGGATGCGCATTGAACGGGTCTGGGGGCAGTGGTGAAGGGTAATCATGCAGTGTTCTCCGATTCAGCCTCCAACCTAACCAATGCTGCCCCGGCTTCAACCTGATCCCCTGCCCGCGCGAGAACTTCCGCCACAACACCGTCACGCGCCGCCAAAAGTGCATGTTCCATTTTCATCGCTTCCAGCACCGCCAGCCGATCGCCTTTGGTCACCGTCTGGCCGACTTCGGCATCGACAACACGCACCATGCCGGGCATCGGCGCCTCGATGATATTGCCGTCGCCATGCGAACCTGCCGCGCGTGCCAGCGGATCGATCACGTCAAAAACCAAACCGTAGTCATCAAACACCGTGACCACATCACCCGTGACCGAAACCCGCGCCGCGGGCTGCCCGCCAACCTGCCAGCGCCCGCCGATCCGCTGCGCGCGCTGCTCCTGCCCGGCGATGGACCAAAGCTGCATGTCAGGCGACAACACCTGAACCTTCACCAACTGCTCCTGGTCGCCCCAGCCCAGCATCACCTGACGCAGCAGCGGTTGCCACAGCGAAAAACCGGTCTCTGCTGCCGGTGCCAGCAGATCCAGCGCCGCCATGCCAGCCAAGGCCACATGATACGGCTGCACCTTAGGTGCCCGCGTAAGCGCATCGATATCACGCGCGATCAGCCCGGTATCGACCTCGCCCGCGCCAAACCCCGCGTGCCCCGCCAGCGCGCCCAGAAATGCCAGGTTCGTCACCGTCCCGGCCACTTCGGTGCCTGCCAGTGCGGCGCGCAACCGCGCCAGGGCGACATCGCGCGTCGGCCCGTGCACGATCACCTTGGCGATCATCGGGTCATAAAACGGACTTATCTGGTCGCCCGCCCGCACACCGCTATCCGCGCGTGCGCCCTGCGGAAACGTCAGATGCGTCAGCGTGCCCGTGGCGGGCAGAAACCCCTTCGGGACATCCTCGGCATATAGCCTTGCTTCAAAGGCGTGGCCGCTGATCGACAGGTCCTCTTGCTGCTTGGGCAGGCTTTCCCCCGCCGCCACGCGCAGCTGCCATTCAACCAGATCGACCCCGGTGATCAACTCCGTCACCGGATGTTCCACCTGCAACCGGGTGTTCATCTCCATGAAAAAGAACCCGTCCGGGCGCAGCCCCTCCGAGCCGTCGACGATGAATTCCACCGTGCCCGCCCCGGCATAGCCGATGGCCTCCGCCGCCTTGACCGCCGCGTCGCCCATCGCCTTGCGCATCGCATCGGTCATGCCCGGTGCCGGTGCTTCCTCGATCACTTTCTGGTGGCGGCGTTGCAACGAACAGTCGCGCTCAAACAGATGCACGGCATCTGTGCCGTCGCCAAATACCTGCACCTCGATGTGGCGCGGCTTGGTCACGAACTTCTCCACCAACACGTCGCTGTTGCCGAATGCGGTGCGCGCCTCTGATCGTGCCGACTCCAGCGCCGCCTGAAACCCCTTCGCCTCCTCGACCAGACGCATCCCCTTGCCGCCGCCGCCCGCCACGGCCTTGATCAACACCGGATACCCGATCTTGTCCGCCTCGCGGGCCAACAGCGCATCATCCTGATCTGCCCCGTGATAGCCGGGCACCACGGGCACGCCCGCCTCCACCATCAACGCCTTGGCCGCATCCTTCAGCCCCATCGCCCGGATCGCCGATGCCGAGGGGCCTATGAACACCAGCCCCGCCGCCTCGACCGCATCCACAAAATCGGGGTTCTCCGACAAAAAGCCATATCCGGGATGGATCGCCTGCGCGCCCGCCTCCAGTGCGGCATGAATGATCACATCACCGCGCAAATAACTGTCCGCCGGTGCCGATCCGCCGATATGCACGGCGGCGTCCGCCATCTGCACATGTTTCGCGCCCGCGTCTGCATCGGAATAGACCGCAACACAGCGCACGCCCATTGTCTGTGCGGTTTCCATGACCCGGCAGGCAATCTCGCCGCGGTTCGCAATCAGGATCGTGTCAAACATGTCTTGTCCTCACCCATTATTCTTTTGGCTCTATTCTTTTGGCCCGAAATATCCCGGGGGGTTCGGGGGGCTGGCCCCCCGTTTGTTCCCCTCGCGTGTTCAACGCGTGTGCCCCGCAGCGGCGCGTCGGCGGTGAACGCCCGCCCAGCCGATATCGCGCCCTGCCCGATCACATCCGGAACACGCCAAAGCGTGTCGGCTCGATCGGTGCACAAAGCGATGCCGACAGCGACAGCGCCAGCACGTCACGGCTTTTGCGCGGGTCGATGATACCGTCGTCCCACAGCCGCGCCGAGGCATAAAGCGGGTGCGACTGTTCCTCGAACATGTCGATGGTGGGTTGCTTAAAGGCGGTTTCTTCCTCCTGCGTCCAACTGTCACCGGCCCGCTCGATGGCGTCACGCTTGACCGTGGCCAGAACGCCCGCCGCCTGCGCCCCGCCCATGACGGAAATCC
>JAGXHC010000185.1 GCA_024636405.1 Sulfitobacter sp.
CCCGCAACCCGGACGCCGCCCGGACCAGCGTGCTGGCGCATCTGGATTTCGTCGAAGCTGCGCTGCGCGATCAGCAGAAGGCCAGTCACAACGAAGAAATCGCGCGACAGCGGCTCAAGCATGAGACCGGCACCTGATCCGGGATTGCGCAAGAGTTTTGCAAGACTCTGGCTTGGTGGAACCCTGAAAGTTGAGACCCGGATGCAAAAAAGCCCCAACTTAAGGTCGGGGCTTTCTTCAAAGTTCGAGCGTCACCAGATCAGTGCAGTTTTGCATCGACCTGCATGATGGCGTCGTCAATAAGCTTGTTGCCTTCGGCGGCTGTCATCTGCTTTGCGATCACATCCCGCGCCGCGCCAATTGCGATCACAATTGCCTGGTCGCGCACTTCCTTGATCGCAGCGGCCTGCGCCGATCCGATTTGATCCTGCGCTGCGGCCATGCGCCGCTTGAGCGATTTTGCGAGGTCCGCACGCGCCTGATCGGCGGCAACCTGTGCTTCTTCCTTGGCGGCGCTGACGATGCGATCCGCCTGATCCTGAACTTCTTTCTGCTTGCGCTCATAGCTGGCCAGCAGTGTCTGTGCCTCTTCACGCAGCGCACGCGCTTCTTCAAGTTCCGTGCGGATGCCCTCGGCCCGCTTGTCCAGCATGCCTGCGATCAGCGACGGCACCTTGTAATAAAACAGCACCGCGATGAACAGCAAGAACGCCAGCAGCACAACAAAGTCAGTATTGTGCAGCGAAAAGAACGCCTCACCGGCAGCAAATGCCGGAGACGCCACCGGGATGGTCAAAAGTGCGGCAAGGGAAAGACGATAGGTTCTGTTCATCAACTTATCCTTTCATCCGTGCGGAGACGGCAGCATCAACGGTCTTGGCGTCTGCCTTGCCCCCCAGTGCCGCAACGATTTCCTTGGCGGTATCTTCGGCCACGACCTTGACGTTTTCCAACGCACTGGCGCGGATTTCGCCAATGGCTTTGTTCGACTCGGCTGTTTTGGCCGCTATTTCTGCATCGGCCTCGGCCATTGCTGCGTCCAGATCACCCTGCATCTCAGCCTTGGCATCCGCAACGATACGCTGCGCTTCGGCGCGGGCATCAAGCAGTGCCTTGTCATAGGCGGCTTCGGCCCGTGTCGCACGCGCGCGCAGATCTTCGGCCGCAGCGATGTCATTGGTAATCGTGCCCTGCCGTTCGGCAAGCACGCCGCCGATACGCGGCAGAGCCACGCGCGACAGGATAAAATAAATCGCCAGCAGCGCCAGGACCAGCCAGAATATCTGGTTGCCCCACGTCGCAAAATCCAGCTGCGGCATGCCCGGTGCATCACCGGGAACTGCCATGTCCACGCCGATCGCATCGGCAAGTCCGTCGCTTGTTGTTTCAGTTGCCATGTTGGCCTCTCCCAGGAAACGCTGCCGTTACTGCCGGGCAGATACGTCACGTATCCGCCCGCGCGTAAGGATGTCAGTTTCTAAGGTTCAGACAGCGAACATCAACAGCAGGGCAACGAGGAACGCAAAGATCCCAAGCGCTTCTGCAAAGGCGATGCCGATGAACAGGGTTGCCGTCTGGCCGGCTGCTGCCGACGGGTTGCGCAGAGCACCGGACAGGAAATTTCCTGCCACGTTGCCAACACCGATGGCCGCGGCCCCGGAACCAATTGCTGCCAGACCTGCGCCGATATGTGCGAGTTCGCCTTCCATGAGAAATCTCCTATGCGTTGGAAGTTGAGAGTATGGCGGGCGAAACCCACCGTTGTTGGTTGTTCGTAGATTAGTGGCCCGGATGCAGTGCGTCCTTGAGGTACACGCATGTCAGGATGGTAAAAACGTAGGCCTGGATGAAGGACACCAGAACCTCCAGCCCGTACATGGCGGTGATCGCGACCACCGATACGGGGCTGATCACAGCGATGGCGGCAAAACCGGCAAAAACCTTGATCACCGCATGACCGGCCATGACATTGCCCGCCAAACGAATGGAATGGCTGACCGGGCGCACAAAATAGCTGATCAGTTCGATCACGGCGAGAACCGGCCGCAACGCAAGCGGCGCAGAGGCAACCCAGAACAATCCGAGGAAAGCCGAACCGTTCTTGACGAAACCAAGGATCGTGACTGTCAGGAAAACGGCCATCGCCAGCAGCACCGTCACCGCGAAATGCGACGTAGGCGTAAAGGCGGTCGGCAGCAGCCCCAGGAAATTGGCGCAGACGATGAACATGAACAGCGTCATGATATAGGGGAAATACTTGACCCCTTCCTTGCCACAAATGTCTTCGACCATCTTGTAGACAAAACCGTAAGCCAGCTCTGCCACGGACTGAAACCGTCCCGGCACGATGGAGCGCTTGGAACTGCCCAGAACGAGGATCACAAACACCGCCAGAACGGCAAGACCGGTCCAGACAGCGGCATTGGTAATGGTGTACCACGCCACGCCACCGTCCCCAAAGAACGGCTCAACCTTGAACTGGTCCATCGGATGAAAGACAAGCCCGCCTTCTTCGGCGCCGTTACCTGCTTCTGCGACTGCATCTGTTGCCATTTCAGGCCCCTTCGTCCTTGCCGCCCTCAGGCCGCGTGTTGTTCCCGGCCTCTTCGGCCATCTTACCGCTTTGCATTTCCCTTGCGGTGCGGAGCATCGTCTTGATCCCCGCCGCAAGGCCCAGCATAACGAAAAGCACCATGAAAATGGGCAGGGTGCCAAACAGCAAATCCAACCCGTATCCGATGCCAAAACCGATCCCAAGACCGGCCACCAGTTCAATCACCATCCGCCAGGCCATATTCGCCTGAGAATAATGTTCATCCGCTCGGGGCTTTGGTGCGTCGCGCAGCTTCGCGGCTTTGATCTTGGCCTCAAGGGCGACCATTTGCCGCTGTTGCTCAGGATCGGTCACGCCAAAGTCCCTTCGGAATGTCTTGGCAGTAGCTACTGTTGTGAGGTGTCGGAGTCAACTGCCACGCGATTACCGATAAGCCATTGATAATAATCAGATACCGGATACATAATATCCCACTTCTTGCCCGATCAAAGGGCGAAAACCATCAATTGCGGCCGTTAATGACATTCAACCAAATGGTTGACGAAACCTGCGCCGCTGGTTCAATGGTTGTCCATGACACGCGATCTTGATCTGGTATTTTCGGCGCTGGCCGACCCCACGCGCCGCGCGATCCTTGCGATGCTGCTGGAGGACGACATGGCCGTGACGGATGTCGCACATCCGTTCACCATGTCGCTGGCGGCAATTTCAAAACATCTGGGAATTTTGACGGCTGCCGGGTTGATCTCTCAGGAAAAGCGCGGGCGCGTCAAATGGTGCAAACTGGAACCCGGTGCACTGCGCGCCGGGTCCGTCTGGATGCAGGGGTTCGGACAGTTTGAGCCGATCAATCTGGACGACTTTGAACGGTTTCTGGATCACGAACGCCTGATGAACGGCGGCACTATCGCAGGGTAAGCGTCGCTGGGTAAGCCGCGCGCCGACCAGCGGCACGCGGCACAGCCTTAGATTACGCCGAACGCGAAACGCAGAATGACGAGGACGACAATTATCAGTCCGATGATGTAAATGATGTTCCGCATTTTGGTATTCCCTATCTCGCGTTTCATTTTCGGTTCAACGCGGGTCAGCGGCATAGGGTTCCATTGACGGTCGCAAAGCAGGGCCAGTATCGTCGCGCAGCAACAGCCACAATGCCAGCACCGTAAGCGCCACACCCCCCAGCACCAGCCACCCCGGCGCACCATTGCCAAGCCCGATTTCCCAGATGATCACCCAACTTGGCGTGAGGTAGGTATAGGCCATCACCTTGGCGGACGGCAGGCGCAGTGCAGCGAACTGTAACAGCACGATCGTCACTGCAGTGGCAAAGATCGCGACATAAAACAGCGCCACCCAGACCATCGCGGGCAAGTTGATCCAGTCGGTCGCGCGGATCTGGGGCCAGCCGTAAATACCCAACAGGATTGCGCCGGCAACAAGCGTGCCAAAGGTAAATATGACCGGGCTTTCACCGCGGTTCAGGCGGCGCACCATCGGGGTATAGATTGCATGGCTGATGCACCCCAGAAAATATATCGCCTCCCCCCGGCCCACATCGAACGCCAAAAGCGCACCCAGATCAGCGCGGAAAATGACCCACAGCGCGCCCGCACCGCCGATCCCCAGCCCCAGCGCCATGCGCGGTGTCAGCACCTGCCGCAACAACAACCAGGCAACACCGGCCACCAAAATCGGCACCAGCGTAAAGATCGCGGCGGCGCTGACCGGGGGTGCCGTCCTCAGCCCTTCGAACATCAGCACGAAATAGATCGCAAAAAGCCCGCCCAGCACGCCATAGCGCCACGGTGCGGCAAAACTTGCCCGCGTCGTGCCACCCGTCACCAGAACGACACCACCAACCAGCACCGCGCCCAGACAGAAACGCAACGCGGTAAAGGCCGTCGGGTCGATATCATTCGCCATCATCGACCCCAGCGAAAATGACCCCGCCACAAGTGCAGAGAATGCCAGCATCGCCAGATGCCCCTGCGCCTGCGGGCTCATTCGAACATCTCCCCGGTGCGCTCCTTGATGAACTTCAGCAATGCCTGTACCTTGGTGGTGCGGTGCAGATCGACATGCGTGACCAACCACAGCGGCGCTGTCCATTCCGGGCGCGGCGCGTGAATTTCCACCAGATCGGACAATGTGCGCGCCCGTGCGGCATGCATGAATCCAATACCCGCCCCCGCAAGGACAGCCTGCTCCAGCGCCTGACTGTCCGTGCCGCGAAAGGTGATGTTGGCATCCGGTACATGGGCGCGCATCCATTGATAGTAAGGGGCACGGCTGTCGGCGCTGTCGTGCCCGACGAAACGGTGCGCACCGTACCCTGCCTCCGACCCCGGCACGCCAAACCGCGCGACATAATCGCGCGAGGCAAAGGCGCCCATCTGCAATTCGATCAGCGGTTGCACCACATTATCAGGCTGGTCAGGCGCCACACCCGCCCGGATCGCGACATGCGCCTCGCCATATTCCAGCCGAAACAGCCGATCACCGGTCAGATAACGCACCACGACATCGGGATGAACCTTCTGGAATGCCGCCAGCACCGGGGCGACCGTCCCCGACAGCGATTTCAGCGACGTAACAACCAGATCGCCCGAAACCTGTGATCCGCGCCCCTTCATCCGGCCCGCCAGTTGGCTGAACTGGTCATCGGTCGCTCTGGCCACCTGCAAAAGGTCCAGACCCGCCTCTGTCGACGTGTACCCGCGCGCATGGCGCTGAAAAAGCTTCACGCCCAGTCGCGTTTCAAGCGAATCGATGTGCCGGATCACAGTCGCGTGGTGCACACCAAGCACCTCTGCTGCGCCGCTCACGGTGCCCAATCGCGCGACCTGAAACGCGGTGCGTATCTCATCCCAGTTATCCAAGGGAAAACTCCTGTGCATTCATGAACAGTCTCTGCGTTATTTTGGCCGTTGAGTTCGTAGATGCAAGAACCAATTTACGTCAGGCAAAGCAAATATTCTCGAAAGGAATGCACAAATGCCTATCCTGCGTATCGACGCTTCGGCCAATACCGAAACTTCAGTCACCCGCGCCCTGACGGATCATATCATCGCTACCCTCGGTGACAGCGACGTCACCGTTCGCGACCTCGCGCTTGACCCGCTGCCGCAGATTACCCACACATGGGCTGTGGCCCGCACAACACCCGAAAACGACCGCAACCCGGCGCACATCGAAGCGCTGAAGCAATCGGACGCGCTGGTGGCCGAAGTGATGGCCGCCGACACCATCGTGATCGGCGCACCGGTCTACAACTTCTCCATTCCCGCCGCACTCAAAGCGTGGATTGACCTGATCGCCCGCGTCGGCGTGACCTTCCGGTACACCGAAACAGGCCCCGTCGGCCTTGTGACCGGAAAACGTGTGATCGTGGCCCTCGCATCAGGCGGCACACCCATCGGGTCCGACATGGATTTCAACAGCGGCTATCTGCGTTTCGTGCTGGGCTTTATGGGCATGAAAGACGTGACATTCATCGCCGCAGATGCGTTGGCAAAAGACGCTGAAGGCACAATCAAACGGGCGCATGCCGCCATTGACGGATTGCGCGCCGCTGCATAACGCCCTCACGCGGGTGCCCTGACGCCGGGGCATCCGCAAATTGTGGTCCGCCCGCCGGAACCGGCACGATCCCTGCCTCGTTCAGATACGAGCGCCCCGTGCGCCAGATTTGGGAATCGATTATGGCCGGTTGGATCGCGGGGTCAGAAGATCTGATCGCACTTGTACTGCTTGTCTGCCTCTTTGTTGCGTTCATCCTGGAAAAATACCCACCCGATGCCACGGCCATCGGCGGCGCCGCTGTGTTCATTATCCTCGGGCTGGTTGACGCCGATGACGTGATGGCGGTATTTTCCAACCCTGCCCCTATCACCATCGCCGCCATGTTCGTGGTCTCCGGCGCGCTTGTGCGCACCGGCGTGCTGGACGCCATGGCCGGATACATCGTGGAGCGTGCCAAAACGCGGCCCGCCCTGTCGCTGATCATCTTTTTCGCCTCCGCCCTCATCGCCTCGGCCTTTGTCAACAACACACCGATCGTCCTGATCCTGATCCCGCTGGTCCTGCGGCTAAGCCATGCGGTCGGCATTGTATCGACCCGCCTGCTGATACCGCTGTCATACGTCTCAATCCTTGGCGGAACCTGCACGATGATCGGCACGTCCACCAACCTGCTGGTCGACGGCGTGGCCCGCCAAAGCGGCATGACCCCGTTCGGAATCTTCGAAATCGCTCCCGTCGGCATCGTCGCAGCCCTCACCGGGCTGACCTTCATGGCACTTGCCGGACGCTTCTTGCTGCCTGACCGGGCCGACAGCGGTGCGCAATCCATGCTCACCGAAACCAGCTTTCTCACCGAGGTGGCGCTGCAATCCGATGCGCCGATGATCGGCCGCACCCTGTCCGAGACAACAGAATTCACCCGCAGCGCCATCAAGGTGACGGGCCTGCGCCGCGGCGGCAACATTCTGCGGAACAACCTGGGCGATGCTGTGCTGGCAAAGGGCGACACGCTGATCATGTCCCTGCCCACATCCGAGGTGCTGACGCTGCACGACATGCCCGGCCTGCACGTCGGCCTGCGCCGGTCCGGGCGGATGCGCGAAGACGAACAACCCGTGATCGCCGAAGCCATCGTACCGCCCGGTCTGGCCACCGGGCGCGGCACGCTGGGCGAAAGCGGACTGGGCGCGGACTACGGTGTGCGCATCCTTGGCGCCAACCGTCACAATCACATCCCCGGCCCGGACCTGTGGTCCGTCAAACTGCGGCCCGCCGACCGCCTGTTGCTTCAGGGCACGGCCACCGGGCTGGACGCCCTCAGCGCCAGCGGAACGATCGTTTCTGTCTCGCGCCCCTCGGGTCGCGCCTACCGCCGCCGCCAGGCGCCCATTGCCATCGGCGCTTTGCTGGCGGTGGTCATCCTCGCAGCCCTCAACATCGCCAGCATTACCTTGCTCGGCATCCTTGCCGTCGCGTTCATCCTGATATTGCGCTGCATCGACAGCGACGAGGCATGGGGCTCCATCGACGCCTCGATCATCATGCTGATCTTTGCCATGCTGGTGATCGGCGCCGGGCTCGAGAAATCAGGCGCGGTAGAGCGGATCGTCACAACGCTGACCCCGTTCCTTGAAACCCTGTCGCCGCTGATGCTGCTGGCGGCTGTCTATATCACCGCCTCCGTCCTGACCGAACTGGTCACAAACAACGCAGTCGCGGTGATCCTGACGCCAATCGTCATCGCCCTTGCCCAGCAGCTTGGCCTCGACCCCCGCGCACTTGTCGTGGCCGTCATGATGGGCGCATCGGCCAGCTTTGCCACCCCGATAGGATATCAGACCAACACCCTGGTCTACGGCGCCGGTAATTATCGCTTCAGCGATTTTCTCAAGATCGGCGTGCCGATGAACCTGATCGTAGGCGCTGCTGCCGTCTTCGCCATCTCGATCTTCTTCCCCTTGGAAGGATAAACTTGCCCACCACGCCCTGCCATGCCCAATGTCCCAAACCAACGTGACCTTGCACATCTTCTGGCCCCAAATATCCCGGGGTCTGGGGCAGCGCCCCAGCCTGTCGGATCGCGCCAGCGATCCGACACCGTGAGGCACACAATACTTTGACAAATCACCGCACCCGCGCAAATCATGCGGGATGAAAATTCTGCGCGACACCCCCGACCAGTTGATCCTTGAGAACAACCCGGTCCTGCCCGCCATCCTGCTTGGCTGCTTCTCGCTTGTCTTTATTGCCATCGGACTGTTCAACTATACCCAGGACATTAGCGTGGGCATTTCATTCGGCCTCGCGGGATTGGCCATCGGTGTGATCTTCACCGCGGTTTTCATCCGCCGCACCCAACTGATACTGGACCACCCTCGAAACCTCGTCGAACAGCGCTCCAAATCCATGTTGGGCTACACCCGGCGCACCTGGGATCTGCACGACCTCGACCGCGCCATTGTTCAAAGCTCTCAGGGCGACGACACCACAACCTACCGCATTGCTCTGGTCTTTGTCGGCGGCATGGACGCGGGCACACACCCGGTCACGCAGGTCTACACGTCGGGCCCCAGCACCGAACGCGCGGCCGAGACCATCAACCGCTGGCTGGCCGCCACCACACTTGACTCCGCGCGCGCCACCCCCTAAATCCAGCGCCATCCCGGAAGCATTGCCTTCCGGTCCCGCCTGCGCGGGATCGCCCCCAGTCAGCGCGTCGCGCCCACTGGGGCATTTGTGCATTTTCGCGCGCGTTCCTAAATAAGGAACAACCGCAACCGACCGAAGGGGGCCCCACGCCCATGTTTGAGAACCTCAGCGAACGTTTGTCGAGCGTCTTTGACCGCCTGACCAAACAGGGTGCATTGTCCGAAGAAGATGTCAAAACCGCGCTGCGCGAAGTGCGCGTCGCCCTGCTGGAGGCCGATGTTTCGCTGCCCGTTGCGCGCGATTTCGTCAAAGCCGTGCAAGACAAGGCAACCGGCCAGTCCGTCACCAAATCAATCACCCCCGGCCAGCAGGTCGTCAAGATCGTGCACGACGCGCTGATCGACGTGCTCAAAGGCGAAGGCGAACCCGGCGCGCTGAAGATCGACAACCCCCCTGCCCCGATCCTGATGGTCGGCCTTCAAGGCGGCGGCAAGACCACAACCACCGCGAAACTGGCCAAACGCCTGAAAGAACGCGACGGAAAACGTGTGCTGATGGCGTCGCTTGACGTCAACCGCCCCGCCGCGATGGAACAGCTTGCCATTCTCGGCGTGCAGATCGGCGTTGACACCCTGCCCATCGTCAAGGGCGAAACCCCCGTCCAGATCGCCAAACGCGCCAAGACCCAGGCCGCGATGGGCGGTTACGACGTCTATATGCTTGATACCGCCGGCCGTCTGTCGATCGACGAAGAACTGATGCAGCAGGTCAAGGCCGTGCGCGACGTTGCCAACCCGCGCGAAACCCTGCTTGTGGTGGACGGGCTTACCGGCCAGGACGCCGTGCACACGGCTGAGAATTTTGACCAACGCATCGGCATCACCGGCGTGGTTCTCACCCGGATGGACGGCGACGGTCGCGGTGGTGCCGCACTGTCCATGCGCGCCGTCACCGGCAAACCGATCAAATTCGTCGGCTTGGGCGAAAAGATGGACGCGCTCGAAACCTTTGAGCCAGAACGCATCGCGGGCCGCATCCTCGGCATGGGCGACATCGTTGCGCTGGTCGAAAAGGCGCAGGAAACAATCGAGGCCGAACAGGCCGAAAAGATGATGCGCCGCATGGCCAAGGGTCAGTTCAACATGAACGACCTGAAAATGCAGCTTGAACAGATGATCAAGATGGGCGGCATGCAGGGGCTGATGGGCATGATGCCCGGCATGGGCAAGATGGCCAAACAGGTCGAGGACGCAGGCCTTGATGACAAGATCCTGAAACGCCAGATCGCGCTGATCCAATCCATGACGAAAAAGGAACGCGCCAATCCCGCCCTGCTCCAGGCCAGCCGCAAGAAACGCATCGCAAAAGGTGCGGGCCTTGAAGTCAGCGAGCTGAACAAGCTGATGAAAATGCACCGCCAGATGTCCGACATGATGAAGAAAATGGGCAAGATGGGCAAAGGCGGGATGCTGAAACAGGCCATGAAGGGCATGTTCGGAAAAGGCGGCATGCCCGCAGACATGGACCCCAAGGCGCTGGAATCCGCGGCCAAACAGATGGGCGGCAAGATGCCCGGCGGGATGGGTGGCATAGGCGGTATGGGCGGCGGCATGGGCCTGCCCTCCGGCTTGTCTGGTTTTGGAAAAAAGAAGTGATCACTGTCCCCGTCATAGAAACGGAGCACCTTGTGCTGCGCGGCCCGCGAGCGGACGACTTTGAGGCGTTCGCCGCCTTCGGTGCGTCCGAGCGGTCCAGATGGGTCGGCGGCCCCTACCCACGCAACCGCAGCTGGGGCGGTTTTCTGGCGACCTATGGCCATTGGGCATTGCGCGGTTTCGGCATGTGGATGCTGGAACACCGCGCGACCGGCAAAACCGCCGGCCGCGTCGGCATGATTTTCCACGACGGCTGGGACGAGCCTGAATTCGGCTGGCACATCTACGACGGTTTTGAGGGCAAGGGCCTCGCGTTCGAGGCCGCTCAGGCCGCCCGTCATTACGCTGCAACCAACCAAGGTCTTGATGGCGTGATCAGCTATATCGACCCCGCAAACACCCGCTCCGTTTCTCTCGCAGATCGCCTTGGCGCCACCTTTGAGAGAAAGGGTGATTTGTCGGGCATCCAAGTTGATGTGTACCGCCATCCAAAGGTGGCGGCATGACTTTGACCAATATCACAATGCCGCACTGCGGCGGTGTACAGGGGGTGTACGGATGGTGTACGCATAACACCCCCCTGCCGTACACCATTCAGGAGGCGCAATGACCGATCCCGTGACCACCGCCGCCACGATCCTCAAGGATCACCGCGCCAGCATCGACCGGCTGGACGCGATCCTTGTCTATACGCTGGGCGAGCGGTTCAAACACACCCAGGCCGTGGGGAAACTCAAGGCCACACACGACCTTCCCCCGTCCGATCCCGACCGCGAAGCGGCACAGATCGCGCGGCTTGAAGATTTGGCGAAAGAGGCTGACCTCGATCCCGAATTCGCCAAGAAGTTCCTGAACTTCATCATCGCCGAAGTTATCCGGCACCATAAAAACCACCAGCTGTAGCGTGGGGTGAACCCCACCTGCCTCATAAAACTAAAGGAATACCTGACATGTCCATGAAAATTCGCCTTGCCCGTGGTGGCTCAAAGAAACGCCCCTTCTACCGGATCGTAGCCGCCGACAGCCGCATGCCGCGCGATGGCCGCTTTATTGAAAAGCTGGGCACGTACAACCCGCTGCTGCCGAAAGACAACGAAGAGCGCGTGAAAATGGACGTCGAGAAGATCCAGGAATGGATCAAGAAAGGCGCGCAGCCCACAGACCGTGTCGCCCGTATGCTCGAAGCCGCCGGCGCGATCGAAAAGACCACGCGCAGTAACCCCAACAAAGGCACCCCCGGCAAGAAAGCCAACGCCCGCGTTGAAGAAAAAGCCGCCAAAGCAGCAGCAGCTGCCGAAGCCGCTGCCGCCCCTGCCGCAGAAGCACCCGCCGAAGAGGCCGCCACCGACGACGCGGCCGCACAATAAGACCCGCGCCCGGCATGGAACAGTTCTCGGATGAATTCCGTGCCGGGCTGCACAATCTGATGCGCTGGCGGCGTGACGTGCGCCACTTCCGCACCGATCCGGTGCCCGAAGATACGCTGAAGCAATGCTTTGACAGCATCGCGTCCGCGCCATCCGTCGGCCTGTCGGAGCCTTGGCGTATCGTGCGCGTCACCTCTGCCAACGCCCGCGCGCAGGCACTTGAAAATTTCCGCGCCGCCAATGCCGATGCGCTTGCCGGGTACAGCGGTGATCAGGCCAAAAGCTATGCCGCGCTGAAGCTGTCGGGCATGCAGGACGCACCCGAGCAGATTGCCGTCTTTTGTGACGAATCAACTGAAAAGGGCCACGGCCTGGGTGTCGCCACGATGCCCCAGATGCGGCGATACTCCGTTGTCGCGGCAATCACACAGATGTGGCTCACGGCACGGTCGCTGGGACTTGGGCTTGGCTGGGTCTCAGTACTTGACCCGGCCCGTCTGAGCCGTGATCTTGAGGTATCGGAAGACTGGGTTCTGGTCGGCTACCTTTGCATTGGTTGGCCACAAGAAGCGAGCCTTACACCGGAATTGGAAACACGGGGCTGGGAGGTTCGCAGCCCCCACCTGCACATCGAGAGCCGCTGATGTTACGACTGTTGATAATACTCGCTTTTCTTGTGATCGGTTTCGGGACAGGCGTCTGGTATGACCGCCAGCAGATGCAAATGGAATGCAAAAGAGGTGCCGGCGAATGGACCGGCACGATTTGCGTAAATTCGGAGTTGCTGCAATGACCGATATGATTTGTGTGGGTGCCATCGCCGGTGCCTACGGGGTGCGCGGCGAATTGCGCGTCAAAAGCTTTTGTGCCGTGCCGCAGGACATTGAACGCTACAGCCCGCTCTGGACCGAAGACCGCAGCCGACAATTCACACTGGCCATCCTGCGTCCGGTCAAGAACGGCTTTGCCGTGCGCATCCCCGATGTCACCTCAAAGGAAGAGGCCGACGCCCTGCGCGGGGTCAGCCTGTTTGCCGAACGCGCACAATTGCCGTCGCTACCAGACGACGAATTCTACCACACCGATCTGATCGGTATCGAAGTCTATGATACCGGTGGCGTGTTGCTGGGCCGGGTCAAGACGGTGCAAAACCACGGCGCCGATGACCTGCTGGAACTGCAACTGGCCGGCACGTCTGCAACGACATTTCTGCCATTTACGAAAGCTGCGGTGCCGACTGTGGATCTTGGCGCGGGCCGTATCGTGGCCGACCCGCCTGCGGGCATCCTGCCGGAAACCGCCGATGACTGAGCCCGCACCGACTTTGCGCGTCTGATGCCGCGCCGCATCATTCTGCACGCGGGATTTCACAAGACCGGCACAAGCACGGTACATGAAACCCTGCGCGAAAACCGCACGGCGCTGAAAGGTCATGTGGCCCTGCGTCTACAGTGGCATTTGCGTGATCTGGCCACGGCCACGCGGACCTATGCCACTGACCGTGACGCACAATCCCTTGAAGCAGCCCAACGTATTTTTGAGGACGTGCTGGCAGCCCTGCCCGGCATGCCAAAGCGCAGCCTGATCCTGTCCGCTGACGATCTGGCGGGGGGCCTGCCGTGCCATGAAGGACAGCCTGATTATGCGGCCGCCCCGGTATTGCTTTATGCGTTCTGGGACATCGCGCGCCGCCAGTTTCCGGTAGCAGATGTGTTGATCCACCTCACGACGCGTGCGCCCGCGTCCTGGCTGCGCTCGGTCTACCGCGAGCGGGTCCGCAACGGCCCGCTCACCGCTGATTTCGACACCTTCGCCGAACGCTACGCCAATGTGGCCCAGCTTGCGGATATGGCCACTGAAATCGCCAGCCGCGTGCCCTGTCTCGTACATGTCAGTTCGCTTGATGATAGCGCCTTGCTGTCGCTTGGCCCTGCCGGTCCGCTGCTGGATCTGTGCGATCTGCCCGCTGATCTGCGTGCATCGCTGGTGCCCGGCCCGCTGCCCGCGCCCGCGCTGCCCGATCCGGTGGTGCAGGCCCTGCTGACCGCCAACCGCACCCACGACGCCCCCGCCGCGCGTACAGCGGCCAAGGCGCGCATTCTGTCGCAAGCGGGGCTGACATGATCCCGACCGGCAGATCCCATGGCCGTCAAAGCCTGCGACCGACGCCGCAACCGCGCGAATTGATGCAGGACGTTCCGGATTATGCCGATGTCTGGTCGGCACATGTGATCACGCTGTTCCCCGAACTGTTCCCCGGTGTGCTGGGCGCAAGCCTGACCGGCAGAGCGCTTCAGGAAGGGCGATGGCAATTGCAGGCCCATGACCTGCGCGCATTCGGCATCGGCAAGCACCGCAATGTCGACGATACCCCCGCAGGCGGTGGGGCTGGCATGGTGATGCGCGCCGATGTGGTCGGCCCCGCGATCGAAGCGGCGCAAGCGCAGGCACACGGCCGCTGGCCGATCCTTTACATGTCGCCACGCGGCGCGCGCTTTGATCAGGCGATGGCGCGCGATCTGGCGTCCTGCACCGGCGTGACGATGTTGTGCGGCAGGTTTGAGGGCGTGGATGAGCGGGTGATCGAACACTACGGCATCACTGAAATCAGCCTTGGTGATTTTGTGATGACCGGGGGCGAATTGGCCGCGCAAGCGATGATCGACGCCACCGTGCGCCTGCTGCCCGGTGTGCTGGGCAACGCTGACAGCACCGTCGAAGAAAGCCATGCGGCCGGGCTGCTGGAGCATCCGCAATATACCCGCCCCGCGGACTGGCAAGGCTGCGAAATCCCGCCTGTATTGATGTCCGGCAACCACGGTGAGATTGCGAAATGGCGCCAGACTGAGGCGGAACGCCTCACGAAACTGCGCCGGCCTGATATGTGGGCACGCCGCACGGGCAAAGATTAGCGGCGCACCGACAGGGTTGTCGGCATCGCACTGGATCGGCGCAAATGTGTCGATCGGGACCGTGCGCATCTTGTTCTTGATGGCTTTGCCGGGCGTGATCGCAATGGCCCGGTCCGGCGACCGAGGCGCGTTGCAACAAGGCTTGATCCCCGCGGCTTTCCTGCCTATACCCCGCCCATCCGGAATCGTCATTGGCGGTTCCGGTGCTTTGTGTTTGGAACACATCGCCGACAAGCAAAGACGATGCCTATCTTCGGTGGGGCGCTGCGGCAGCCCTGAAACACAGACCGAAGCTCTTGGATCGCGCAAAACTTCGTGGACATAAACCACGAGCATCAAAGGAGTAGGTCAGATGAACCTGATCGCACAGATCGAGGCGGAACAAATCGCCGAACTGGGAAAGAACATCCCCGATTTCCGCGCTGGCGACACCGTCCGCGTTGGTTTCAAAGTTACCGAAGGCACCCGCACACGCGTTCAGAACTACGAAGGCGTCTGCATTGCACGCAACAACGGTCACGGCATTGCCGGATCGTTCACCGTTCGCAAAATCTCTTTTGGCGAAGGCGTGGAACGTGTGTTTCCGCTGCATTCGACCAACATTGACGAAATTACCGTCGTCCGCCGTGGCCGTGTACGCCGCGCCAAGCTTTACTATCTGCGCAGCCGTCGTGGCAAATCCGCACGGATCGTCGAGAACGCCCATTACAAGCCCAAGTCGGGCGCGAACGCAAAAGGATAAGGCCGATGAAAGCCGATACACATCCCGAATATCACACGATCAAAGTCAAGATGACCGACGGAACCATCGTGGAAATGAAATCGACCTGGGGCAAGGAAGGCGACCAGATGTCGCTGGATATCGATCCTTCGGTTCACCCGGCCTGGACCGGCGGCACGTCCCGCCTGATGGACACCGGCGGCCGCGTGTCGAAGTTCAAGAACAAGTACGCAGGTCTGGGTTTCTGAACCCACTACCCTTTTCAAAGTTCAAAAGGCGCGCCCCACGGGACGCGCCTTTTTACGTGGGCGCGACGCTTTGGCCACAACTGCCAAGCGATCCACCGGTGACGCTTTTCAAATCAGCAACCCCCACATATAGTGTGCGACAAGAGGCACCGGTGACAAAATCGGGTCAGGAGGGACATGGGCATGGCGCATATTATTGTCGTCGGAAATGAAAAGGGCGGTGCGGGCAAATCGACTGTGTCGATGCATCTGGCCACGGCGCTTGCACGTATGGGTCACAAGGTCAGCGGCCTTGACCTTGATCTGCGGCAACGGACCTTCGGTCGCTATGTCGAAAACCGTCGCGCTTTTCTGAAAAGCGCAGGCCTGAGCCTGCCCAGCCCCGAGTTGTGTGAACTGCCGGAAATTGAGGCCGACACATTGCGGCCCGGCGAAAACATCTATGATCACCGGCTTAGTGCGGCAGTGGCGCAATTGGAGCCTGACAGCGATTTCATCCTGATAGATTGCCCCGGATCGCACACCCGCCTTAGCCAGGTCGCGCATTCGCTGGCCGATACGCTGGTGACCCCGCTGAACGACAGTTTCATTGATTTTGACCTGCTGGCCCATACCGATGCCACCGGTGACAAGATTACCGGCCCGTCCGTTTATTCCGAAATGGTTTGGAACGCCCGGCAACTGCGCGCGCAGGCGGGTCTAAAACCTATCGACTGGGTCGTAGTGCGCAACCGCATGGGTGCACAGCGCATGGTGAACAAGGAAAAGATGGAGCGCGCGATCGAGAACCTGAGCAAGCGCATCGGATTTCGGATTGCGCCGGGTTTCAATGAACGCGTGATTTTTCGCGAACTTTTCCCGCGCGGCCTGACTTTGCTGGACCTAAAGGACATTGGGGTCAAACAGCTTAACATTTCCAACGTCGCCGCCCGGCAGGAACTACGCGATCTGATGAAGTCGCTGAAATTGCCGGGCGTGACTGCTGATTTCTAGGGGTTACTCGTCGGTCTTGTCTGTCGGTGCGCCGGTGCTGACGTCCAACCCGACATAGGCCAGCTTGGCTTTTTTCCACGCCCCCATACCACCAGCCAAATGGGCCGCTTCGGACCAACCTGCCTCAAGCATCAGTTCGGCCATCTTGCGTGATCGCACCCCCGATCCACAATGCAGCACCACAGGTTTGGCGCGGGTCGGTTCGGGCAGGTGCATTGCGTCCAGTTCCTGCATCGGAGACAGCAGCGCCCCCTTGATCCGCTCAAGGGCATATTCCTGCGGCGTGCGTACGTCGATCAACACGACCTCGCCCGCCTCCATGGCACTGTGAACCTCTTGAGGTGTCCAGTGATGCAGGGTGCCGTTTTCCAGTTTCTCGGTATCCATTACCTGTCCTTTCGAAAATGTTTCATTGGCATCTTGATGTTGCTAAAGCGGTCTGTCGCATCCCTTGAGATAGCCTGCGTGCGGGTTGAATTAAAGAACCTGCAACAACCAATCGGGCAAATCCATCGTACAGGCACGCGGTTTTGAAGCTTTCAATGATGCTGGCATTCAATCTGCTCTGCCCACTCAACGCGACAACGCAGGCCGTGTTCCACGCCGTTTGCGGCGCAAAACCACGAGGTTGGATGCAAACAACGCACCAATCACAATTGTCCCGCCTGCCAACGCATAAGGGCCTGGATCTTCGCCGATCACCACCCACGCCAGCAAGGGTGCCAGCACCGATTCCAGCAGCACCAGCAATCCGACCTCCGCACTGGTGATATAGCGCGGCCCAATCGCAAGAAGCACCGAACTGCCCAGAATGAACGCTGCGTGTGCAAGCACTAACGGCGTTTGCGACAGCGGCACAGACAGCGGAGCCGCAAAGGGAGCAATCGCCAGCGCCGCAATGAAATAAGCCATCGCAACGCCCGGCACCATCGACGTTGCACGCAAGTGCCGCGCCGCCGTAAGTGCGGCCGCAAACATCGCTGACACGCCAAGCGCCAGCAGATCGCCTGCAAGACTGGCATTCGCCGTCTCTCCGGACCCGTAGGCGATGATCGCAAGGCCCGGCACCACTGCGGCCAACGTCAGCAAAGTGCGCTGGCTGAACGGTTCTGCCAGAAAGATACGGCTGAAGATCGCGGCAAAAACCGGCAATGACGCGATGATAAACACGACATTCGCCACTGACGTGAGGCTGACGGCCAGCACGAACAAAACACCGCTTGATCCCGCCCCCAGCATATAAACAATGCCGTACCTGCCAGTGCGAAAGACCGCGCGAAACGGCGCAAGGCCATACACGGCAAAAATCCAAAGTCCCGACAACCCACCCGCCAGAAACAGCCGCCAGAAGGCAACCGTCAACGCATCTGCATCAATCAGCCGAACGAACAACGAATCCGGCACCACAAAAAGCACGCCGAAAAAAGTAATGAGAAGGCCGCGCGTTTGATCGGTCATGGGTCATCGGTGGCCGGCTTCGCGGATCAAGTAAAGCGCCCTGGTCTGGTATCGCTTAGTTTTTGCAAGGCTCTTCGCAAGATCACCTGCTCATCCGGGGTCAATTGCGCCATCAGCGCGGCATCGTAGCGTTCCGCGACGCCGCGCAGATCGGCATAAGCCGCCTGCCCCGACGCCGTCAGGGTCAGGTGTTCCAAGCGCCGATCGTCTGTGTCCCGCACCCGCATGACAAAACGCCGCTCGGCAAGCCGATGTACGGCGCGACTGATCTTTGTCTTGTGGGTTTTGGCGCGCGTCCCGATATCGCTTGCTGTCAGCCGTCCATATAAACCCAGATGAAACAGGACGCGCCATTCGGTGCGCAACATCCCATAGCGGTCCTTGTAGTGTTTTTGGAACTCCAGGCTGCTCACCTCGGCGGCCTGATTAAGCAGGTACGGCAAAAATTTCGTGAGGTCGAATTCAGGGGCGCTCATTTCGCGATCTACTTGTTAGTTACAAAAACAACTATTACAAACGTAACAGATTTTGCAAGGGAGACGCGTTATGAACCGTCAGACCAATCCATCCGACCTGACCACTGCTTCAACGCCGATGGGCACGCACGAAGGATATATGCCCGGATTCGGCAACGACTTTGAGACGGAGGCCCTGCCCGGTGCGCTGCCGCAAGGTATGAACTCGCCCCAAAAATGCAATTACGGGCTTTATGGCGAACAGCTTTCGGGGACTGCCTTTACCGCGCCCAGCCACCAGAATGAGCGGACGTGGTGCTACCGCATCCGGCCATCGGTGAAACATTCGCACCGGTATGAAAAGATCGACCTGCCGTACTGGAAGTCCGCGCCGCATATCCCGCAGGACGTGACCAGCCTGGGCCAGTACCGATGGGACCCGGTGCCGTTTCCAAAGCGCACCGATGGCGAAGCGGGAGCGCCTGATTATGCGGACAAACTGACCTGGCTTACCGGCATGCGCACCATGACCACGGCGGGCGATGTGAACACCCAAGTCGGAATGGCGAGCCATATCTACCTTGTGACCGACAGCATGGTAGACGCGTATTTTTACTCTGCCGATTCCGAATTGCTGGTTGTGCCACAAGAGGGCCGCCTGCGGTTTTGCACCGAATTGGGCATCATCGACCTTGCCCCGCAGGAAATTGCAATCCTGCCGCGCGGCCTTGTTTACCGGGTCGAGGTGGTCGAAGGGCCGGCACGCGGCTTTGTCTGCGAAAACTACGGCCAGAAGTTCGTGCTTCCGGGGCGAGGCCCAATCGGGGCAAACTGTATGGCCAACAGACGCGATTTCAAAACGCCGGTCGCGGCGTTCGAGGACCGCGATGCCCCGTCAACCGTCACGATCAAATGGTGCGGCCAGTTTCATGAGACCAAGATCGGCCATTCACCGCTGGACGTTGTGGCATGGCACGGCAATTACTGCCCGGTGAAGTACGATCTCACGACCTATTGCCCGGTCGGCGCGATCCTCTTTGACCACCCGGACCCTTCCATTTTCACCGTCCTTACCGCGCCGTCAGGCGTTGAAGGCACAGCCAACATCGACTTTGTGCTGTTTCGCGAACGCTGGATGGTGGCCGAGGATACGTTTCGCCCGCCGTGGTACCACAAGAATGTCATGTCAGAACTGATGGGCAATATTTATGGCCAGTACGATGCCAAGCCCAAGGGGTTCATCCCCGGCGGGATGTCTCTGCACAACATGATGTTGCCGCATGGGCCGGACAAGAACGCATTTGAAGGGGCCAGCAATGCCGACCTGGAGCCGCGCAAGCTTGATAATACAATGTCGTTCATGTTTGAGACGCGGTTCCCGCAGCACCTGACCGAATTCGCCGCCAAGGAAGCGCCCCTGCAGGACGATTACATCGACTGCTGGGAAAGCCTTGAAAAGAAGTTTGACGGAACGCCCGGCAAGAAATGACGCGTGACGTGGGTTTCGCCCATCCTGCGTCTCTGTAGGGTGGTTGGAACCGACGCGCCAAAACAAGGAACACCATATGACCCTGCTATCCTCATGGGTAGAAAGCGCCAACAGCGCCGACACCGATTTCCCGCTTAACAATCTGCCTTACGGCGTGTTTTCCACCAACAGTCTTGAACCGCGCTGCGGTGTTGCGATTGGTGATCAGGTGCTCGACATGGCGGCACTGGAGGAAGCGGGCATTCTAAGCCTGTCTGACGATCCGGTTTTTGATGTGCCTTACTGGAATGACGTGATGGAGCTGGGGCCCGACGCATGGACCGCCCTGCGCGATCGCTTGATGGGCATCCTAACATACGATTCCGCCGAACAATCCTCTGTCGCGCCGCATCTGGTGCCGATGTCCGAAGTCCGGCTGCACTTGCCGCTTGTGGTGTCTGAATATACTGACTTCTACGCCGGCAAGCATCACGCGACCAATGTCGGTACAATGTTCCGCGGGGCTGAAAATGCACTGCCGCCGAATTGGCTGCACATCCCCATCGGATATAACGGGCGCGCCTCGACGGTCGTTGTCAGCGGCACCGACATACACCGGCCCAATGGCCAACTCAAAGCACCGGACGCAGACGCACCGTCCTTCGGGCCCTGCAAGCGGCTGGATATTGAACTGGAAATGGGGGCGATTGTGGGCGGCTCTACGGAAATGGGCCAACCCATCACGGTCGCCGAGGCCCACGAGATGATCTTTGGCTATGTCCTGCTGAACGACTGGTCGGCGCGTGACATTCAAGCCTGGGAATATCAGCCGCTTGGCCCGTTTCAGGCCAAAGCATTTGCCACGTCGATCTCCCCGTGGATCGTGACCAGCGCCGCCTTGCACCCCTTCCGCACCTCAACCCCCGAACGCGAGGTGGAATTGCTTCCTTATCTGCGCGAAGGCGAACCCATGCTTTATGACATCGACCTGAGCGTGATCATTCAGCCCGAAGGCGGTACGCAGGAAGTATTGGCGCGAACCAATTACAATGAGATGTACTATTCCGCCGCCCAACAGCTTGCGCATCACGCCTCGTCGGGTTGCGCGATGAACGCGGGTGATCTGCTGGGGTCCGGTACAATTTCCGGCACTGAAAAGTCGCAACGCGGCTCGCTGCTGGAACTCAGTTGGGGCGGGAAAGATCCGATAACCCTCATGGACGGCAGCACCCGCAGCTTTGTCGAAGACGGCGACACGATGATCCTGACGGGTCATGCGCAAGGTGACGGCTACCGGATCGGGTTCGGGGCCTGCGCGGGCACAATCCTGCCTGCGGTCGATTTCCCCTGATCCCACCGATCAGCCGCTTTGCCGCCCGCACGTCTACATTAAAAGGACCACACCATGGCCAAGAAATTCGCATCCCAAGGCGACATGACCGAAAAGAACATCTCCTTTACCGAGGTTGGTGAGGGGCTTTATGCCTTTACCGCTGAAGGCGACCCCAATTCCGGCGTGATCATCGGCGATGACAGCGTGATGATCATCGAGGCACAGGCGACGCCGCGACTGGCCAACAAGGTCATTGATTGCGTGCGGTCCGTGACCGACAAACCGATCAGCCATGTCGTCCTGACGCACTACCACGCCGTGCGCGTGCTGGGTGCGTCTGCCTTTCGGGCGGATCAGGTCATCATGTCTGAAAAGGCGCGGGCGATGGTCGTAGAGCGCGGACAGGAAGACTGGGACAGCGAATTTCAGCGGTTCCCACGTCTGTTTGAGGGCCACGAAAGCATCCCCGGCCTGACCTATCCCACCACCACCTTCAACGACCGGATGAGCGTCTATCTGGGTAATCGCCGGGTGGACATCATGCATCTGGGTCGCGCCCACACAGCAGGCGATGCGGTAATCTATGTTCCCGACCAGAATGTAATGTTCACCGGTGATATCGTAGAATACCACTCCGCGTGCTACTGCGGCGATGGGCACTTCCACGACTGGCCCGGCACGCTTGAGCGCATCCGCCACTTTGATCTCGATGCCATCGCACCGGGTCGCGGTGACGCATTGGTCGGCACGGACATGGTTAACGCGGCCATCGACAACACCGCCGATTTTGTGCGGTCCACCTATCGCCCGGCGGCAAAAGTCGCGCTGCGCGGTGGCACGCTAAAAGAAGCATGGGACGCCGTGCGGGCAGAATGTGACCCGAAATTTGGCGATTACGCGATCTATGAACACTGTCTGCCTTTCAACGTCGCGCGCGCCTACGACGAGGCGCGCGATATCGACACCCCGCGCATCTGGACGGCAGAGCGCGACTTAGAAATGTGGGAGGCGTTGCAGGCTTGAGTGTCCTTCAGATCCTCTTTGTACTGCTGACGGGGTCGGTCTTTGCCATCTGGGCATACCTGATGTTCCGCACCTTGGCGGACCAGCGCCGTCGCGCCACGCAGCGCACGGGACAGGTGTTTCCCGGTCTGCACGATGCGTTGATTGAATGGGGTCACTGGTTGCGCACCCCCGACCGTGCAGCAGACCGTCGCCAACTTCTGATCGCAACGGTGTTGCTTCTTTCGCTAAGCGGCCTTGCCGCCGTGATCGCCCCATTCGGAGGCCACTGACCATGCCCTACGATCACGCCCCGTTTCCCTACACCCCGCCGCCGGGCCTGACCGCGCCCGAACCGCCCCATCCGGTCGCGATCGTAGGTGCCGGGCCAATCGGTCTTGCAATGGCTGTGGACCTTGCCTTGCGGGGCATCAAAAGCGTTGTACTGGATGACAATAACGTCGTCTCTGTCGGCTCTCGCGCGATTTGCTGGGCCAAACGCACTCTGGAGATTTTCGACCGTCTCGGCGTAGGGGACCGGATGCTGGACAAGGGCGTGACGTGGAAGGTGGGCCGCCAATTTCATCGCGCGGATGAGGTTTACAGCTTTGATCTGCTGCCAGAGCCGGGTCACAAATACCCCGCCTTCATCAATTTACAGCAATATTACGTCGAACATTACCTTGTGGAACGCGCGCAGCAGTTTGCCGACATGATCGACCTGCGATTTCTCAACAAGGTCACGGATCATACGGATCAAGGCGACCATGTGGTACTTACCGTCGAAACGCCCGACGGCCCCTACCAGCTTCAGGCGGCGTGGCTGCTGGCTTGTGATGGCGCGGCGTCAGCCACGCGCAAACGGATGAACCTGTCCTTTGAAGGGCAAACATTCGACGAACACTTCCTGATCGTGGATGTGGAAATGGAAACCTCTCCGTTCGGCGATCATGACACGCCGGAACGCTGGTTCTGGTTCACCCCGCCATTCCACAATGGCCAATCCGCTCTGCTGCACAAACAGCCCGACAACATTTACCGCATCGACTTGCAACTGGGCGCGGACACCGACCCTGCAACAGAGGCAACGGAGCAACGCGTTCTGCCCCGCCTCAAGGCAATGCTGGGCGACACCCCTTTTCGCATCGACTGGATGAGCGTTTACAAGTTCCGCTGCGCCAAACTGGACCGCTTTGTGCACAACCGGGTAATATTTGTTGGCGATAGCGCCCATGTGGTCAGCCCGTTTGGGGCGCGCGGCGGCAATGGCGGAATACAGGATGCGGATAACCTTGGATGGAAATTGGCCGCCGTACTGCATGGCGACGCGCCCTTGTCCCTGATCGCCACGTATGATGCCGAACGCAGTTTCGCATCCTCCGAAAACATTCTGAACTCCACGCGCGCCACAAACTTCATGACACCGAAATCTCCAATAGAAGCGCTGTTTCGTGACGAGGTTCTGTCGCTTGCCGCAAAACACCCCTTTGCCCGCAAACTGATCAACTCCGGAAGGTTGTCGCAGCCCTGCACCCTGGCAGGCCACGCGCTGCAAACCCCCGGCGACGCACCCCTGCCGCCGGGCAGCGCGATGGTGGACGCACCGCTTATGCAAGGCGACAGGCAAACGTGGCTCATTCAGCAGGCGCAGGGGCGGTTTACCCTGCTCACCTGCGGAAAAACGCCCCTGCCAGCCATCGACGGGCTTGCGCGCATCGGCGTGAATCAAAGCGCCGGATATCCTTGCTTTGCCGATACCCAAGGCCATGCAAGCCGCCGTTACGGCACGGATCATATCTATCTGTTGCGGCCTGACGGACATGTCTGTGCGGTCTTTGATCGCCCCGACACCGTCGCCATTCACGCCGCATGGACACGCGCAATGGGCGGGCCGACATGATTTTTGACGACAATCTTGGACCACACGGCGATGCATTCTTTGAGACGCTGACGGCCGCGCACGAAGGACTGACCGAGGCGGACAGTCACAGGCTGAATGCACGACTGGTGCTGATCATGGGCAATCATATCGGTGATCTCGACGCCTTGCGTCGGCTGATTGCCGAAGCGAAAGACGTTTCCGGACGCTGACCCGAACAGCCACCGCGCGATGGGTTGAGCGTGCCCCCGGCAAGGACGACGCAATTTTCTAACACGTCAACTTCGCGCGATGGGCTTGACCTCGTGCCCCCGAGTGGCTGAGTATCGCGCAGCACCCGCGAGGGAATGCTTAGAAAAAGCAGATCAACTGCATCACCTGCCCGGCACGTTACTGATCGGGAACCTTTGGCGGGCAATGCGTCGCCAATTGCAACAGAGAGGAAGACCATGGAATTTCTGACACGCACCGGGAAACCGTTGCCCCAAGCCATCCTGGATTCAGCCGAGGCCGCAAAGCGTGACCCGGTAAACCGCCGCGAGTTTCTGGCCATCGCCAGCGCCTTCGGTGCCACCGCCGCGACTGCTTATTCGATGATCGGTATGGCGGCACCCGCCCATGCCGCCGCCCACAAGGAAGGCGGCACCGTGCGGATGGCGATGCTGGTAAAAGCCCTGAAAGACCCGCGCACCTATGACTGGTCGGAAATGGGCAATCTCTCGCGTGGGTGGCTGGAATACCTCGCCATTTGGGAAAATGACGGCACGTTCACGCCCGCTCTGCTGGAAAGCTGGGAAATCAACGACAACGCCACCGAATACACACTGAACGTGCGCAAGGGCGTAAAGTGGAACAACGGCGACGATTTCACCGCCGCTGACGTTGCGCGCAATATGGAAGGCTGGTGCGACAAGTCGTTGGAAGGCAATTCCATGGCCGGTCGTTTTGCCACGCTGATTGACGAAGAATCGGGCAAAGCAATTCCCGGTGCTATCGAAGTGGTCGACGATCACACGATCAAGCTGAACCTGCCGCGTCCCGACATCACGCTGATCCCCGGTATGGCGGATTATCCTGCTGCGATCGTACCCGCTGGCTTTGACGCTGCGACCATGATCGACAATCCCATCGGCACTGGCGCCTACTTGCCTGAGACGTTTGATATCGGCGTGAAAGCGGTGCTGGTCAAAAACACGGACCACACCTGGTGGGGCACCGAAGTCTATGGCGGACCCTATATCGACCGTCTGGAATATATCGACTACGGCACCGACCCCTCTGCATGGGTTGCCGCCGCAGAAGCGGATGAAATCGACGCCACATATTCCATCGAAGGCGAATTCATCGACATCTTTGAAACGCTGGACGGTTGGAACGAGAATACAATCGCGACCGCTGCAACCATTGTGATCCGCCCAAACCAATTGGCCGAAGTCGATGGCAAGCGTCCCTATGAAGACAAGCGTGTGCGTCAGGCGCTCGCGATGGCGGTCGACAACGGAGTGCTGCTGGAACTTGGCTATGCAGGGCGCGGTCTGGTTGCGGAAAACCACCATGTTGGACCAATGCACCCCGAGTATGCGGAAATTCCTGCGCGCAAGGTTGATCCGGCTGCTGCAAAGGCCTTGTTGGACGAAGCCGGCATGGCCGATTTCGAACACGAGCTTTTCTCCATCGACGACGCATGGCGCAAGGACACCACCGACGCGGTGGCGGCCCAACTGCGCGACGCCGGCATCAAGGTAAAGCGGACAATCCTGCCGGGTGCCACTTTCTGGAATGACTGGACGAAATACCCGTTTTCCTCGACCAACTGGAACCCGCGTCCGCTTGGTGTCCAGATTTGGGCGCTTGCCTATCGCTCCGGCGAAGCCTGGAACGAATTTGGCTGGGCAAACCCGGAATTCGATGCTCTGCTTGAAGAAGCTTTGTCGATTGCAGACGTTGAGAAACGTCGCGAGTTGATGAAAAAAGGCGAAGCGATGATCCAGGACGAAGGTGTGACGATCCAGCCATATTGGCGTTCGCTCTTTAACCACACCAAGGATGGGCTTGTCGGTGCCGGGCATCACATCGGCTTTGAGTATCACCCCGCACGCATGGCCTGGACCATGTAAACCGTCAGGGTAACGCAAGTTAGAAAGGCCGCGCATGTCGCGGCCTTTTTTCCGTCTGACGCAGGGACTAAAAATTTCTGCGCCGCGATCAGATGGCGATGATTGAGCCGTTTGCCGCTGACAACTGACACAGCGCTTTTCCGGGTTTCCACGGCGCTCCGTACCGCGCTGAAAGATCTTCCAGCTGCCCAAGAACTGCCAGGGGACCGATCGTATCCGCGTTCGACAAAAGGTCTGCGCGCCCATACCCGATCTTGTGCCGCAACAGAGCTTCGATATCGCCCGTCTCGACACCCTGCGATGACAATGACGCACTTAGGTTGATCAGACCGGTTTGCACGGCATTGACGATCTGCGCCGCGGGAATATCACACCTGTCGATTGCTGCAAAACGGGCCTCTTCCACGATCATATCCTCCATCAGGGGGTCAATGACCGCACCGCCGCCGCCGGGGTAACGATACCACCCCACACCGACCGCCCGCCCTAACCGCCCTTCGCGCACCATGCGATCTGCGACCAGCAGGGGTTTCGCCTCGCTGCTGCGCCGTCTCGCATATGCAACGTCCAGACCAATCCGGTCCTGCGCCTCCAGCGGACCAACCGGGAAACCTGCCGCACAAAGCGCCTCGTCCAACTCCCACGGGTTGGTCCCATGCAGCAAAAGCCGGTCCGCCATTGCATAGACTGCGTCTTGCAAAAGCACACCGGGAAACGGCCCGGAATTTGGCGAACGGATGACGGTCGCCCGAAGTGCGTCGAAAAATGCCAGTGCGCGCTGGTACGCCTTGGTTGAAGCGGGGCAAATTTCAACAAGCGGAAAGGCGGAGATATCCAGAGCGACCGTGCGCGCCGGATCGACATTGGCCAGAACATCACGGCATCCCAACAGGCCGACCAACGCCGCATCACCTGCGGCATGCGCCATACCAGGGGTGGCAATCACGACATCGGCGTCGGCTGCGGCGGCATTGATGGCCTCTACCCGCAAATCCGCACCGGGCAAAATCCGCGCCAGCATTACGCTCACCCGGTCACGGGTGGCTTCGTCCGCTTCGATGATGGTCACGCGCGCGCCAGCGGCAACAAGCGCCCCGACAAGGTGCGCCGCCGCGACCCCTGTTCCG
>JAGXHC010000186.1 GCA_024636405.1 Sulfitobacter sp.
CCGCCGCAAGCGCGGCGGCGTCCGGCACAACATGCGGCGGCAAGCGCATTCTGTTCGACTTATGGCGCTGGCCGCGGGCAATCGACATGTCAGACCTCGTCTTTCACATCTGGCTGGGCGTCAACTGCGGCTGCTTGCGTGTGGGTGGCCTCAAAACCACTGGCCACAAAGAGATACTCATCCTTGTGATCGGTTTCCGTCAGGAAGACCTCCGCCGCGTGCATGGCCGCAGCTTCGGTGGCCGCGTCCACCACCACGCGGTGGGTGAGGGTTTCGATCAACGTCACGATGAGTTTCGGCATTTCCGGCTCCGCATATGGGCCACGCGGGATACGCTGCCTCCTACGCGGCCAAGCCCCCAGTTGGGGGCTCGCGGGAAACAGACCGGACCTATTTGGCATGTTCGCCTTCCTTGAATGCGCTGTCGGTGATCTGGCGCAACAGGCTGGCGTAATGGGTCAGCGTGCCGACATGTCCCCAATTGATCTCGTCCGGGTGGCCTCAAAGTGATCGGCACTCTGCGCTTGCAAACGCTCAAGCATCGCGTCGATCTCGCGCTTGGCGGCAAGGAAGGCGTTCAGGGCTTGGTCGTTTTGTGAAGTGGTGCGGCGGTTGGTCATGACTGATTCCTTGCTGTTTCGCGTCGCAAACTGTATCGCGTCTGCAATCAGCGTCGCTCGAATGCAGCGCTTGATCAACGAAATAACAAGCGATATCATTGCTTTGATTACATATGAGGCAGTCATGAACGGCATGAGCGAACGGGACTATTCCAATCATTCTGGTATGTCGCGCGGGGCGGTCCAGAACGCCAAGCGAAGCGGTCGCTTGGTGTTTTATGCCGACGGGTCGATTAACGCTGTGGCATCCGACGCGCGCCGGGCGGAAATGACCGATCCCGATCAGCAGCGCCGATCACTTGGCGGCGATGCGGCCATGCCGATCAGCGGCAGCGGTGGGTCGGACAGTTATCTCAAAGCCCGCACGGCGCTGACCGTTTATCAGGCGCAGGAACGCCAACTGGCGATCCAGAAGAAGAAGGGCGCATTGGTCGATCGCGCACGGGCTGAAGCGCTGGTGTTCCGTCTGGCACGGCAGGAACGCGACACTTGGGTCACCTGGCCCAGCAGAGTGGCGGCGCTTATGGCCGCTGAAGTCGCAGCAGCGGTGGAAACACGGTCCGGAGCGCCAGTGATGATCGATGCCACGATCATGCAAAGGGTGCTGGAAACCCATGTCAGGGCGCAACTCGACGCGCTTGCCGATCTCAGGATTTCGCTGGGGTGAAGATGGGGGGATAAGAAAATCCAAAGACGATAAGATCAGCACATCGACTGGATAGCCTTCCCAATCTTATAGACGCCGCCTCATTCTTGAGGTCGATCTGGGCAAAGTTGCGGGCGTGACTGACCTCCTCAGGCGTTGTGCCCGACAGCGGCGAATTGTCGCAGCAGGTTTTCATAGCGGGAAGGTCGGCACTCATGCTCTGATACGACCGGTCGGGGGTACAGGCGGGAAATGGACACTTTTGCACATGTCAATTGTAGCCCGACATGGCAGAAAGCTGTACCCGAGCCACATCGCCTGCCTGGCAGACCGTGCAAAAGCCTGAACATCCCCATTCTGCGCAAAACACCTTTCGAGGCGCTCGTGTGCGATGCTCTTAAGCGGCATTTAAGGGAAGGGGATCAGACAGGGTTCAGCGCGTCCAAAGAGATGCCGAAACGATCCTTGAAGGAGATCCAAATGCTGACTGTAAGATATATTGCCCCCGCCCTATTCGGGATTGCACTTTTCGTCACCCCTGTGTCCGGCTTCGCACAAAGCACATCTCATGACGGGCATGCCGCAAGCGCGCTCGCTCTGACACTAAACGCTGGTGCCAAATGGCCGGGTGACGACAACATGCACAAGGGCATGGACGCCATCCGGACGGTCTTCGCCGCCAATCTCGACGCGATTCACGAAGATCGCCTGCCGGCCGAAGATTACAAGGCGCTGGCAGCGACGGTGATGGAGCAGACAGATTTCATGATCGAGAACTGTGTGTTGGAGCCAGCTGTTGATGAGCAACTTCACATCGTCCTCGGTCAGGTCATCGAAGGTGCATCCGACATGGAAGCAGGCAGCGAACCTCGCGCCGGTGCGGTGCTGGTCGTTGAGGCCCTCAATGCCTATGGCGAGCATTTCGAGCATCCAGGCTGGCAGCCGCTGGACTGATCTGGCTGATCACAAACGCAAGTCGCACGGGCCGCAAGCGATCGTGGCCCGTGCTTGCTTCGCCACCGGTTCTGACGTTCAGTGTTCGGGCGGTAGAAAATCGGGGAAACAGGGGTTCATTCGGGCAATGCGCATTCTGCTGGTTGAAGACGACAGCCTTCTGGGCAAGGGCGTGGCCGCAGGTCTTGTTCAGGCGGGCTGGGCAGTCGACTGGGTCGTTGATGGCCTTGATGCCGAAGCGGCTTTGCGCACCAATTCCTATGACAGCATCGTCCTCGACCTCGGCCTGCCGGGCATCGATGGGCTCACACTGCTCGGACGGCTGCGCGCAGCAAAGGACAGCACCCCGGTACTTGTCCTGACGGCGCGCGACACCCTTGCGGATCGCATTGCCGGACTTGACGCAGGGGGCGACGATTATCTGGTAAAACCGTTCGAGCTGACCGAACTGCAGGCCCGGCTGCGCGCACTTCTGCGCCGGTCTAAAGGTGCGTCAGGCCCGCTTTTGCAGCACGGCAGGGTCGTGCTTGATCCCGCCAGCCACGCCGTGCTTCTGGATGGCGAACCGGTGGAGGTATCAGCACGCGAATTTGCAACCTTGCAAGCTCTGATGATGAATCCAGGAAGGGTGCGCACCCGCAGCCAGTTGGAAGACAGCCTATATGGCTGGGGCGAAGAGATCGGCAGCAACACGGTCGAAGTCTATATCCACAACTTGCGGCGCAAGCTTTATGCTGACCTCATCCGCACGGTCCGCGGCGTGGGCTATATCATTGTGGCAGATGACAAATGATCCGCTCGCTGCGCCAACGGCTGCTGATGATTCTCGGCAGTAGTCTTGTTGCGGCCTGGCTGGCCACAGCACTTTTCTCATATCTCGACACAAGACAGCTGATTGATGAGATGCTGGACACCCAGCTGATGCAATCAGCCGATCTGCTTATTATCCTGCTCGACCGCCTGCCGCAGGGCGATCTCGCGGAACCTATGCTGCAACAACCGGACGCGGATGCAAATCAGATGATTGCCTTTCGTGTGCAGGATGGCCCAGTTGGCACGACAGGCGGAACCGTGGGTTCATCGAATTTTCCAACGGGCCGTTGGCAACAAGGGCTTCGCGATGCAGCCACTGATGGTCAGATCTGGCGCGTGTTCGGTACATCCGACGGTGCGGGGCGACGTATCGAGGTGGCGCTGCGCCAAGATGTAAAAGGAAAATTTGCCGACCTCGTGGCCGTTCATATCCTGCATCCGCTGTGGATTGCGATTCCGCTTCTCGCAGGTTTGATCTGGCTGTCTGTAGGATGGGGACTGCGCCCGTTGCAGGACATCACCTCCGCCGTGGAGCGACGCAGCCCCGATGACATGCAGCCACTCGGCGTGGGTGCCGCGCCCGATGAAATCCGGCCGCTGCTTGAGGCACTTAACCGGCTGTTTGGACGTATCGCCCTGCTTCTTGATCGCGAGCGCCGCTTTGCCGCTGATGCGGCGCATGAGTTGCGCACGCCGCTCGCAGCGATCAAAACGCATGCTCAGGTCGCCCGGCAAGAACGAGACCCCGGAAAGTGCGCATTGGCAATCGACGGGGTGATCGAAGGTGCCGACCGGGGCACCCGCCTGGTGGAACAGCTGCTTGTGCTGTCACGGCTGGAGCAGGAAGCGGTCATCGGCCCCTGCGAGACCGTGAACATATCAGATTTGGTGATCGAATGCGTTGCAGCAATAGCGCCGAAAGCCGCAACCGATGGTATCGATCTGGGGGCCGCTGACATGCTTTGTGATCGGGCGGTTGTGAACGGGAACGCTGATCTTCTTCGGATCATGCTGCGCAACCTGCTTGATAACGCAGTTCGCTATACCCCTGAGGGTGGCGATGTGACGACCACTGTCGAAACCTTCGGTCAGGCCGTCATTCTTCAGATCACCGACGGTGGGCCGGGTATTTCCTCGGACTTGCAGCAGCGGGTGTTTGATCGATTTTACCGTGTGGCGGGGAGCGGGCAGCAAGGGTGTGGCCTGGGCCTTTCGATTGTTTTGCGCATTGCCGAACTGCATGGCGGAACTGTCAACTTTGAGGGCGGAGCAGGCAAAGGCACGTTTGCCGTTATCGTTACTCTGCCTATCGTCGACCGGATGAAATTGTCGAGCTGAGGGCCTTACACGCATCTCCTGCGGCTTCGAGGCTGCTGATCCCAGAATTGGGATGGAATCCTAGTCCGCAGCGCGCGCTGCGGCCCAGTGTCGTATACCCGGGCCAATGAAACGTTCGGATCACATTTCCGGCCCTTGGTACATTTTTCTCAGGCTTTCCGCCAATGCCGGTGTCAGGAAATCAAGCACGACGCGGATGCGGGCGGTGTGGCGCAGGTCTTCGTGGGTCAGCAGCCACAGATCAAGGGCGAAGGTGTCGGGCAGTTCGGCCAGGCGGATCAGGTCAGGTTTTTGCTCGGCGATGGCACAGGGCAAAACGGCGAGGCCCAGCCCTGCTTTGGCCAGTTGCACGGTGCAGGCGACCGAGTTTGAGCGGATGGCAGGCCGCACACCGGGCAAGAGTTGTGCGAAAGGCCGGGTCAGTGCTGCGTGGCCGCCATCGAGACCGATCCAGCAGTGCTTTGCCAGATCAGGATCGGGATTGGCGGCGCAATAATCCGGCGCGCCATAAACGGCAAACTTCAGCTGACCAACGCGGCACCCCACCAATGTCTCGGGTGGGGTATTGCCGATGCGCAGGGCGATGTCGGTTTCACGCCGCGACAGGTCCAGCGTCTGATTGCCGACGGCTACTCCAATCTCGATGCGGGGATAGATCACACGAAGCTGCGCAAGATGGTCGGGCAGCAGCCAGAGCGCGAGCATATCGGTGGCGGTGATGCGCACGCTTCCGCTTAACCGCAGATCCTGACCTGTGACCGTGCGGTCAAGCGTGGCAACATCATCCTCGATGCGCACAACAATACCCAGCGTTTCCTCGCCCGCCGCCGTCAGCGCATAACCGGTCGGCAACCGTTCAAACAGCCGCACCCCCAGCATTTCTTCAAGCCCGGCAATCCGGCGGAATACCGTGGAATGGTTGACCCCAAGGCTGCGCGCCGCCCCCGAAAGGCTGCCCGCACGCGCCACGGCAAGAAACACCCGCAGATCATCCCAATTGGCAAGCTGTGCATTCATGCAAGGACACCTTTCCGCTTTAGCTACTGCCTGTGCGCTCAGTGTGTAGCTATATGTTGTTCAGAAGCAACAACGCTCACATGAAAGGTTTTCACCATGACCAATGCAACAATCCGCACGACTCTGCGCAGCGATGAGCTTTCCTGCCCTTCCTGCGTGCCGAAAATCGAAAAGGCGCTGATGGCGCTGTCCGGCGTGGAAAAGGTCGAGGTGAAGTTTGCCACCGGGCGCATTGAGGTCGACCATGACCCCGCGCTCAGTGACGTGGCCGCCTTGGTAAGTTCCATCGCCAAGTCCGGCTATACCGCCAAACCTTCGGCATTCTGACCCTTCGACCGTATCACCCCCACCCACCGCTCCAC
>JAGXHC010000187.1 GCA_024636405.1 Sulfitobacter sp.
ATCCACCGCCGCGCGCCTGACGGATCGACCACGAGGTAAAGCCCATTGCCATCACCATGTCGCCCAGGACCTAGGTTCTCGACCAGCTTCTTCGTTAGTTTGCCAGATAGAGCCATTCCAAAATACCACGTTCCATACCACTCAAGGAACGAACATAGACGCTATCGAAAGAAACTCAAGGCAATCGGCGAGTACATCTAAATACAGGGAAACAATAAAAAAAGGCCGCTTAAAGCGGCCCATTCAAATCCAACAAAAAGGTATGGTGGCGGAGACGAAGGGATTCGAACCTCTGGACACAGTGAAAGCTCAGTATTTTTCGAGACACCGTCGGTCTACCACTACGGCACCTTTCCCCAAAACCGGATTGTTGGTGGTCACATTATTTTCCTTCAAACTCATCGTGCTGGATCGTTCCGTAACTGCAAGCTCAATGGAGCGGTTACGCTTTAGGGGACAATGCGTCTAGGAAAAAATGAAACGAAGCCCAAGGTCTCGCATCGAGGCAAGATCCTTCGGGCTGTCATTTTTCCGAGCAAATTCGATTCAACCCTTAGGACCAGTGGCCGAAAGAGACAGGTCCAACTCAACCTTCCAACAGATATTGGGTAATATTCGGGGAGTACAAGCCGTCACAGATCTTAATGTATTGATATATATAGATAATATATATTTATTGGTGCGGGTGAGAGGACTCGAACCTCCACGCATTGCTGCGTCAGAACCTAAATCTGGTGCGTCTACCAATTCCGCCACACCCGCATTGGCGCGAGGCCTATCAAATCGCGCGGGTTTAGGCGAGTGCAAAAAGTGCAAGACATTAAGGGATTCTTGTCTTATCCTATGCAAACCTGAGGCAGGTACAGATAAGAAAGAGACGCCCATGAAACCGAATACGGTCGGGCGCGTTGGCGAGACAGATCGCCATGCGGGCCAATACACGCGCTATGCCATCCTGGATACCGGGTTGGTCCAGGGCACGACACTTCTGACCCTTGATGGCGAAATCCCGGTTGAATTTGTTTCCGTTGGTGACAAGCTGATAACACGCGATACCGGGGTGTCGAAAATCATTCATATTCAACGCACAACGCGCAAAGTGCGCAGCATTGCCTTTGCCGCCGGATCGCTGGGTGATACCCGGCCCGAAAGCGATACTTTGCTTGCGGGTGATCAGATGGTGCTGATCCGGGACTGGCGGGCGCGCGCGCTGTTCAGTTCTGAACGCGCGCTGGTCGCCGCCCGGTCGCTGATTGACGGCGAATTCATCACTGATCTGGGCGAACAGGACCAGACGCTGATCCAGATATTTTGTGACAGCCCCCACATTCTGTACGCCGGTGGGCTGGAACTTGGCACTGCTGATGCCGCACGGGCGCGCGGTGCGGCCCTGCACGCCGCCTAACGCAGCAAATGGCTGAGCACCTTCGGCAGGGCGTCGGGCAGGTCCTCTGCGATCAGACCGGGGCCAAAACTTAACGCGCATTCGACATGCAGCCAGGCCGCATATTGCGCTGCCTTCACGGTGTCGAAACCGCGCGCCAATAGACCTGCGATAAACCCCGCCAGCACGTCACCCGCCCCGGCGGTGGCAAGCCAAGGAACCGCCCTTTCATAGTGGGCCGAATTGACGCTGCATCGGCCGTCCGGATGCGCAATAACCGTGTCCGGTCCTTTGAAGACCACCACACATCCTGCCCGCTCGGCTGCCGCGCGGGTTGCGTCAATTTTGGAAAACGCCGGTCCGTTCTCCGGGCTGGCCTTCAGCCTTGCCGCCATGTCGGGGAAAAGCCGGGCAAATTCACCACCATGCGGGGTCAGCACACAGCGGTCGTGAAGCGCATCAAACAGGGCATGATCCCGCGCGACCAAGGTCAAGGCATCGCCGTCCAACACCACAAAAGGCTTGTGTTTGGCGCACAGCGCTGTCGCCACCAAAGCGGACTCTCGGGATGTCATGCCAAGCCCCGGACCAGCACAGACCACATTCACCCGTACGTCTTCCAGCATCTTGGCCGGCGCATCCGCATCCCTGATACTGCGCAACATGATGGCGTTCAGCTGCGCCGCATTTTCGATCAGCGCAGCAGGGGGACAGCCGACCGTCACAAGCCCGGCCCCGATCCGCAAAGCACCACGCGCCGACATGCGCGCAGCACCACCGTGCCCGACGCCGCCCGACAGGATCAGGGCATGACCGTGGTTGTACTTGTGCACCGCGGTCGCGGCGTGGCCATCCTTGTTCTTCGAGGTGATCATATCCAGGTCGGCATTGTCATTCAAACGCGTGAGAGCGACTGAAGTGCCTATTACATCACCGGTTCCCGGCAATCCGATATCCTTCACGACAAGCGATTGGATCCGCGCTGCCGCTGGCGACAGAAAGTGACCGCGTTTGGGGAGGTGAAACGTCACAACAAGCTCGGATGGCATTGCAGTGCCCAGAATTCGTCCGCTGTCGGCACAGATGCCGCTCGGCATGTCGATACATACGACAGGTGGTCGTGTGCCCGGTTCCATACGCGCAAGCGTCGCCGCAATCTGCGCCGGATCACCTGTGAGAGGGCGTGACAGACCCGCGCCGAACAAGGCGTCAACAATGCAATCTGCGTGCGCGCCGCCCGCAGGATTCTGTGCAAACTTTGCCGCGTTAAAATCTCCAATAGGCCGTATTGGGCCCATTTTTGCCCACCGCTCGCAATTCACTTGCGCATCCGCTGGCAGCTTTGCGGTCAAGCCGTATAAAAAGACCTCAACCTCCCATCCCGCGTCCTTCAGCAATCGTGCCACGACAAATCCGTCACCGCCGTTGTTGCCCGGCCCACATAATACTGCGGCCCGCCGTGCGGCGTCGGGCGGCTGCGGCCAAGCGTCAAAGACCGCCTCGACCACACCGCGCCCGGCCCGCTCCATCAGATCCAGTCCGGTCACACCACCTGCGTCAATTGCCGTCTGTTCAATCTCGCGCATCTGCGCCGCGGTCAGAAGATCAGTCATCTTGCATATCTCGATTCAGTTATGCTTATTAATTAGGCGGCACGCCCGTTTCAAAGGCATTACGCGTAGAATCCGTGCCCCCTGCCCGTTGGCATCCGCCTGTATGATGGACCCTGCATGCACAAAATGAAATGACCCCACCAAGACCTGCACAGGATAAACCGGAGGCCACCGTGAAAAAGATCGAAGCCATCATTAAACCGTTCAAGCTCGACGAGGTGAAAGAGGCGCTTCAGGATGTGGGCGTTCAGGGTCTCAGCGTGATTGAGGTCAAGGGCTTTGGTCGCCAGAAAGGCCATACGGAACTTTACCGCGGTGCAGAATATGTTGTGGATTTCCTGCCTAAGGTGAAAGTCGAAGTGGTGCTCGATGATGATCAAGTCGACGCAGCCATTGAGGCCATCGTGAACGCAGCCAGGACCGAAAAGATCGGCGACGGCAAGATATTCGTCTCACCAATCGAGCAGACAATCCGCATCCGCACCGGTGAATCCGGCTCCGACGCGCTGTAACCCATTTTACCTATTCCAGAGAAGGATATGATATGAGCAACAAGGACTTTCTGAAGAAGATCAAGGATGAAGACATCGAATACGTCGATATCCGGTTCACTGATACCCGCGGCACCTTGCAGCACGTTACTGTGGTAAACGATCTGGTCGATGAGGACTTTCTCGAAGAAGGCTTTATGTTCGACGGCTCCTCCATTGCGGGCTGGAAAAGCATCGAAGCCTCCGACATGAAGCTGATGCCAGACGTGGCCAGCGCTTACGTCGATCCCTTCTATGCCGAAAAGACCATTTGCGTGCATTGCTCCATCGTGGAGCCGGACACCAATGAACCCTATGAACGCGACCCGCGCGGCACGGCAGAGAAGGCCGAGGCCTATCTGAAATCTTCCGGCATCGGCGACACCGCATATTTTGGTCCCGAAGCAGAATTCTTTCTGTTCGACAATGTGAAATACTCGAATACGATCAACAAGGTATCCTACGAGGTCGACGCATCCGACGGGTCGTGGAACACCGATACCGATTATGAGATGGGCAATATGGGCCACCGTCCCGGTCTCAAGGGCGGCTATTTCCCGGTCAACCCCATCGACGAATCCCAAGACCTGCGCGCCGAGATGCTGAGCACGATGAAGCGCCTTGGCATGAAGGTCGACAAGCACCACCACGAAGTCGGCTCCTGCCAACATGAGCTGGGTCTGATATTTGGCACGCTGACAAAGCAAGCAGACGAGATTCAGAAATACAAATACATCATCCACAACGTCGCCCATGCCTATGGCAAATCCGCGACCTTCATGCCCAAGCCGATCGCGCGCGACAATGGCAGCGGCATGCACACCCACATGTCGATCTGGAAGGACGGCAAGCCCTTGTTCGCGGGTGATAAATACGCTGACCTCAGCCAGGAAGCGCTGTGGTTTATTGGCGGCATCCTGACCCACGCCAAGTCGCTTAATGCTTTCACCAACCCCACGACCAACAGCTACAAGCGTCTGGTTCCCGGTTTTGAGGCTCCGGTTCTGCGCGCCTATTCCGCGCGCAACCGGTCGGGCTGTGTGCGGATCCCATGGACCGAAAGCCCCAAGGCCAAGCGTGTCGAGGCCCGCTTCCCCGATCCCGCCGCCAACCCCTATCTGGCGTTCTCCGCACTGCTGATGGCAGGCCTTGACGGGATTAAGAACAAGATCGACCCCGGCGAAGCCATGGACAAGAACCTCTATGATCTGCCCGCCGAGGAACTGGCCGACATCCCGACTGTCTGCGGATCATTGCGCGAGGCGATTGATGAGCTGAAAGCCGACATGGATTATCTGATGGCCGGTGACGTGTTCACCCGCGACCAGATTGAAGGCTATATCGCGCTGAAGATGTCCGAAGTGCACAAGTACGAGCAAACACCGCATCCGGTTGAATTCGGCATGTACTACAGCTGCTGAACGACGGCGCCCTTGGCGCAATCGGAAAATAACATCGGGGCGCTCCTAACGGGGCGCCCTTTTTCGTCATGCATCCCGCGATTCACGGTTTTTTCAGATCAGCGCCACAATTCGACCACTCTGTGCCGCCAAACTTCAGACAGGCGATAAAAACGGGAACAAGAAAATGAACGATCAAAGCGAATTTACCGCCCGCCTGCAGCGCATCAACGCCAAGACCAAGCGCGAGGACAAAAAACTGCGCGGTTTCCTGCGTTCAAACCGTCGGTCCCCACGGGGACGTCGCAGCGGCGGCAGCCTGCTTGTCATGCCGCTGATGACCTTATCGATTATTGCCGGTGGCACGGTCTTTGCCTGGGAAGTCATGGACCGCCCCACAGATACCCCACTGGGATTTGCGACCTATCTGGCTGCTGACCTGTCCGCTTCCGATCTTATTCGCTGATCAGCGTAGTGTCAGCCCGCTGATGGGCTGCCGCTTTCACCAAACCCCAAAAACGCGCCTTTGACTTTGCATGTTCGCCAAGGCGGGCTAATATCATCGCAAGTTCACAAGTCAGAGGTTTAAGATGCGATTCATTAAAGTCATTTCAGTCTCGGTGGTCTTGGCAATCGGCCTGCCGACCACAGTTCTTGCTGCGGCCTGCGGCAATTCTGCGGGCGGGTTCAACACCTGGAAATCTGCCTTCGCCGCCGAAGCGTCCGCCGCCGGTGTCAAACAACGGGGGCTCGACGCACTGGCGTCTGCGCAATATGCCACCGGCACCATCGCTGCCGATCGCAATCAGAAATCGTTCAAATATTCGCTGTCCAAATTCATGCAGGTGCGCGGCGCCGACACGATTGTTGCGCAGGGGCGCAAACGCAAGGGCCGCAACGCAGCTTTCTATCAGTCGCTGGAACAAAGCTACGGTGTGCCTGCGGGTGTGCTGCTGGCGATCCACGGGATGGAAACCGGCTTTGGCGGCTTCATGGGCGATAGCTCCGTTGTTTCCGCCATCACCACGCTGGCCTATGATTGTCGGCGCTCCGACTTTTTCGTGCCCCATGCCATCGGCGCGCTGATTCTGGTGGACCGGGGCGCGATCACGCCAAATACCAAAGGCGCAAAACATGGCGAGCTGGGACATACGCAATTTTTGCCCGGCAATGCATTGCGCTACGGCGTTGACGGTTCCGGTGACGGGCGCGTTGATTTCTATAACGAAGCAGACGCGATGGCCTCTACCGCCAATTACCTGCGTCAGAAAGGTTGGCGCACCGGCGCGGGCTATCAGGAAGGGCAGCCGAATTTTGCAGTGATCAAGCAGTGGAATGCCGCCACCGTTTATCAACAAGCCATCGCCATCATGGGCGGACGCATAGACGGCTGATAACCTGTGTCCGGGGCACGGCGTCTGATAACCGATGCCTCCCTGGTCGCGCAGAGTGCTGCTTTGCCATTTTACATCTGACGCGCCGGGGGCCACCCGGCGCGTTTTGCTTTGCCTTGCGCCTTGCGGACCGTGCCACTATATGCTCCCCAAGGGTCAGGCCCCTGCCGTCCGCAATCCGGTGAAGCCCTGGAATACTGATCAATCCCCTTCTCGCGCCGGGATGGGCAACGCGGACACCCCCGAACCTTTCAGCGCGCGCAGGAGCGTTTGAGATGAACACCACTACAATTCCGTCCACCGCCACGCTTAAAGTGCAGGCAAAACGTCTGCGTGCTGACCTCGCGGCACGCGGGCAGATCATCAGCCACGCACAAGCGCTGGAAACCATCGCCCATCAATGGGGCGCGCGGGACTGGAACACACTTCACGCGCAGGCGGGCAACGAAAATACGCGGTGGGCACCGGGCCAGCGGGTCACGGGCCGCTATCTGGGCCATGCCTTTGCGGGTGTGATCAAGGCCGCGCGGCAATCCTCCAGCGGCTATTGGTCACTGACGGTGCGCTTTGATGAAAAGATCGACGTGGTCACGTCTACCCTGTTCAGCGCGTTCCGCCAGCAAGTCGATGCCACGGTCACCCAAGACGGTATCACCCCGCAAAAGACCTCTGACGGTCAGCCGCAACTGGTGCTGGATCCGTAAACATCGTCTACGCGCCGTCATTCGTCAGGCAAGCAGGGCGCGACACCCGGCAATCTCCGGGTGCCACGCTCTGCCTCCGGCAGCGCATTCTATAAGATCACGGTCAAGCGCCCTCATATTCGGCATGAATCGCGCAGTCTTTGAAAAACGACGGCCTTTCATGTCGGAAATGGCGCGGATTACAGGCCGAAAATTGCGCAGCCTTGCAGGGACATTCCGCGAGGTCCGCCATGAACCAGCATTTCAGCAACACCCGCAAGATCGACCCGCGCGCGGGCACCCTGCTGGGCGACGGCACCCCCAACAATGCCGATCGGGTGGAGATCGGGCCGACGCTGCTGGCCTTTGATGAATGGGCCGCCGCCGGGCTGACACTGCCGAACCTGCCCGCGATGCGCCGTTTTCGCCTGGATCGGCTGACCGCCGGGGTGGTGGCGCGCGATTATGGCGGGCTGTTGATGTTTGACCCGCTCAACATCCGCTATGCCACCGACAGCACCAACATGCAGCTTTGGAACAGCCACAATCCGTTCCGCGCCGTCCTGGTCTGTGCCGATGGCTATATGGTGATCTGGGACTACAAGAACGGCATGTTCCTCAGTCAGTTCAATCCGCTGGTGCGTGAACAGCGATCGGGCGCAGACCTGTTCTACTTTGATCGTGGCGACAAGGTAGGCGTGGCCGCAGATGCCTTTGCTGCTGAGGTGCGCGACCTGATCCGCGAACACGGCGGTGGCAACAAGGTCATTGCCGTGGACAAGATCATGCTGCACGGATTGCGCAGTTTGGAACGCGCGGGCTTTGACGTGCGCGATGGCGAGGAAGTGACGGAAAAAGCCCGCGCTATCAAAGGACCGGACGAGATCCTTGCCATGCGTTGCGCCAGCCACGCCTGCGAAACATCCGTGCGCGCGATGGAGGATTTCGCGCGCAACCATATCCCGCTGGCCCGCAGTTCCGAGGACGACATCTGGGCGGTGCTGCACAGCGAAAACATCCGCCGCGGCGGCGAATGGATTGAAACCCGCCTGCTGTCCTCCGGCCCGCGCACCAATCCGTGGTTTCAGGAATGCGGCCCCCGGATCTGCCAGCCGAATGAAATCCTGTCCTTTGATACCGACCTGATTGGCGCCTATGGCATCTGCGTCGACATTTCGCGCAGCTGGTGGATTGGCGATCAAAAGCCGCCGGCCGACATGATCTACGCCATGCAGCATGGCGTGGAACATATCATGACCAATATGCAGATGCTCAAACCCGGTGTGATGATTCCGGCACTTTCGGCCAATACCCATACGCTCGATCCCGAGTTTCAGAAACAGAAATACGGCTGTCTAATGCACGGTGTAGGTCTGTGCGATGAATGGCCGCTGGTGGCCTACCCGGATCAGGCCGTCGAGGGGGCCTATGATTACCCGCTTGAGGCAGGCATGGTGATTTGTGTCGAGGCACTGGTGTCACCAGAGGGTGGTGATTTCTCGATCAAGCTGGAGGATCAGGTGCTGATCACCGAAGATGGGTTCGAGAACCTGACAAAGTATCCTTTTGATGCGGCTTTGATGGGCGGATGAAGGCCAAAGAGGCGGCAATGCGTTGCTCTGGGACACGATGTTGGCCGCGGCTGCGTCCGGCATTCGCGTCCCGCGCAATGCGGTTTTGCGTCAAAGGCGTGCCAAGGGGCGCGCGCTTGATTGATTGGCTATCCTGCGCGGCAGGAAGGCTGGGGCGCTGCCCCAGACCCCGGGATATTTTGGGCCAGAAGAATATGAAGATGTGGGTGCGAGATGGTTTTGCGCTTGGCGATTGCGGCAGGCTCGCCTGACGCGCCGCATTGAGGGAGAAATTGACTTCGACCTCGGGGCGGGGGACGTTCGGGTGGGATTTCGCTATTACTGCCCGAGCGCCTGCCCCAGATCAGCCTCAAGATCTCCGACATCTTCGATCCCTACCGACAACCGCAACAGCCCTTCGGGGATCCCGGTATGCGGCTCAATGGTGTGGCGATGTTCAACCAGAGATTCAACGCCTCCGAGTGATGTCGCGCGGTGGAAGAGTTGCAACCGCCCCGCCACCGACAGCGCCGCCCCGGCCCCGCCGCGCACCACAAAAGACAGCAAGCCGCCATAGCCACCGTGCATCTGTCGTGCAGCGATGTCGTGGCCCGGATGGTCAGGCAGACCGGGATACATCACTTGATCCACCTTGGGATGATCCGTCAGAAACTCTGCCAGCGCCTGCGCATTGCGCGACATCTCGCGCATTCGCAGCGGCAGGGTCCGCATGCCGCGCGTCAGCAGCCAGGCTTCCATCGGGCCCATCACTGCGCCAGCGCCGTCGCGGTCGTCGCGGATCATTTGCCAGCGCGGCGCCTCGGGCGCGTTGGTGGCCAGCGACCCGGCCAATACATCGCTATGTCCGTTGATCCCCTTGGTTGCCGAATGCATCACGATATCCGCACCATGTGCGAGCGGATGGCTCAGCACCGGGCTGGCCGCTGTGCTGTCCACGACCAGTGTCGCACCCACCTCATGCGCCACCTGTGCGGTGGCGGCGATGTCGGTCAGCCGCAGCCAGGGGTTGGACGGTGTTTCGACCCAGCACAGCACCGGTCGTTCGGCACGGCAAAGGGTGGCAAAGACATCCAGGTCCGAGGCATCGACCTCGTGCAGGGCAATGTCACGGCGCGCGCAAAAGTCGCGTATCCATTTCGTCGTGCCCCAGTAGATCTGGCTTTGCACCACCACCGCCGCGCCATTGGGCACAGTCCGGAACACCGCAGCGATCGCCGCCATCCCTGAGGGGAACAGCATGGTATCGGCTGCCCCTTCAAGCGCACCGAGCACCCGTTCGGCAACCCGCGTGTTTTCATTGTGATAGCGCAGGTACACATTGTCCGCGTTCAGTGGCTGATAGGCGGCATCGCGCAGATAGGTTGTCGAAAACTGCACCGGCGGCACCACGCCGCCACTGGCCGGATCAATCGACCCCGCTGCCTGGGCAGCTATGGTCGCGGGATGAAGCGGGGATTTGGGGGGGATGGTCACGGCATGTCTCTCCGGCTGAGGTTTGCGCGATTGGTACACAATGCCGCAAGGCGGAGCAAATGCGATCACACAACGCGACACGGCATTAAGTTCAGCCAACTGCGTCACGGCCGCGTGACACCGTTGACACAGGTCTTGCGCGCACTCCGGTCCTCGCCCACCCTAGGGAGACCCAAGTGGAGAACCCCATGCCCCCCAAACGCATTTCATTCGCCGGCCACAGCGGGGCCATGCTCGACGCGCGGCTCGACATGCCCGAAGGCCCGCACCTGTCCACCGCACTTTTTGCGCATTGCTTTACC
>JAGXHC010000188.1 GCA_024636405.1 Sulfitobacter sp.
GTCCGGCACCGGACGGCGGCATTGCACAAAGCGTCGATCTGTGGCCGACGGTCGCGGATTGGCGCGCCGCGCGCACGGTCTGTGACGGGCGCATCATCGACTGGGCCGCGACGCTTTGCGACAGAGACCTTGGTGGCGATCTTTTGTGGTATTCCGGGGCCTTGGCCCGCGACGTTAAACAACCGCTTGATGTTTGCATCACGCATTTCTTCAACCATCAGACCCATCACCGGGGCCAGATCCATGCCATGTTGACGGCAGCAGGACAAACCGCCCCGGTGAGCGATCTGGTTTTCATGCCGGAGACCTGAGCATGGCGCTTATTTCACCTTCCCGCCGCATCCGCCGCACGCCGTTTTCCGACGGTGTCGAGGCGCAGGGCGTCACCGCCTATACCGTGTATAACCGCATGCTGCTGCCGACCGTGTTCGAGAGCGTTGAGGCGGATTACCACCATCTCAAGAACGCGGTGCAGGTCTGGGATGTCGCCTGTGAGCGGCAGGTGGAACTGCGCGGGCCGGATGCCGCGCGGCTGATGCAGATGCTGACGCCGCGTGACCTGCGCGGGATGCTGCCGGGGCGGTGTTTTTATGTGCCCATCGTGGATGAAACGGGGGGGATGTTGAACGATCCGGTGGCGGTGAAACTGGCCGAGGACCGGTGGTGGATTTCCATCGCGGACAGTGATTTGTTGTTGTGGGTCAAGGGGATCGCCAACGGTTACCGGCTTGATGTGCTGATTGATGAGCCGGACGTGAGCCCGCTGGCCATTCAGGGGCCAAAGGCGGACGACTTGTTGGCGCGGGTGTTCGGCGACGCGGTGCGGGACATCAAGTTCTTTCGCTTCGGGATGTTTGATTTTCAGGGCCGCAGCCTTGCTGTGGCGCGGTCGGGATATTCCAAGCAGGGTGGTTTCGAGATCTATGTGGAAGGCAGCGACATCGGGATGCCGCTGTGGAACGCCTTGTTCGAGGCGGGCACGGATCTGGACGTGCGCGCGGGCTGTCCCAACGGGATCGAGCGGGTCGAGGCCGGATTGTTGAGCTATGGCAACGACATGACGGACGACAACACGCCGCATGAATGCGGGCTGGGACGGTTCTGCGACACGCAGACGGCGATCGGCTGTATCGGGCGCGACGCGTTGCTGCGGGTGGCGCGCGAGGGACCGGTGCAGCAGGTGCGCGCGATTTCCATCGACGGCGGCAAGGTGGCGCGCTGCGACCGTGTCTGGCCGGTGACGGCAAATGGCAAGCGGGTGGGGCAGGTGACATCGGCGGCCTGGTCGCCGGATTTTGACACCAATGTGGCCATCGGTATGGTGCGCATGACCCATTGGGACGACGGCACGCGGGTGCAGGTGCACACACCGGACGGTGCGCGTGATGCAACCGTGAACGAGCAGTTCTGGCTGTGACGCGGGGTGTAAGGACAGGAGCGAGGGGCCGGCCCCTCGCGCTCCTCGGGATTTTTGACCATTTGGAAGCGGGGGCCGGCCCCTTTTTGAGGAGAGTATGATGTTTGATGCATTGGTTGTGACCAAGGACGAGGACGGCAAGACGCACGCGGCGGTGCAGCAGCTTGGGCTGGAGGATCTGCCACATGGCGAGGTCACGGTTGCGGTTGAATATTCCACCGTGAACTACAAGGACGGGATGTGCATCGGGTCCGGAGGCGGGCTGGTGCGGAATTATCCGCATGTGCCGGGCATTGATTTTGCCGGGACCGTGGAGGCATCCGAGGATGCGCGCTATCAGCCCGGCGACAAGGTTGTGCTGACCGGGTGGCGCGTGGGCGAGGCGCATTGGGGCGGCTATTCGCAGAAGGCGCGGGTCAAGGCCGATTGGCTGGTGCCGCTGCCCGATGGATTGGATACGCGCGCCGCAATGGCTGTGGGCACCGCTGGTTTTACGGCGATGCTGGCGGTTATGGCGCTTGAGGATCATGGGTTGAAGCCGGGGCATGGACCGGTGCTGGTCACCGGCGCTGCGGGCGGCGTGGGATCGGTTGCGGTCGCGTTGCTGGCGGCACTGGGGCATGAGGTGGCGGGTGTCACCGGGAGGCCAAAGACGGCGGAGTACCTCAAATCGCTGGGGGCGAGCCAGATCGTGGCGCGTGAGGACATTAACGAGACCGTCAAGCGGCCGCTTGAAGGCGAGACATGGACCGGCTGTGTGGATGCTGTGGGGGGGGCGATGTTGGCGCGGGTGCTGGGGCAGATGAAATACGGCGCAAGTGTTGCCGCTGTGGGACTGGCGGGAGGCGCGGGCCTGCCTGCGACGGTCATTCCGTTTTTGCTGCGCGGTGTGAACCTGTTGGGCATCGACAGTGTGATGCAGCCCTTTGACAACCGTCTGCGGGCTTGGAAGCGCATTGCCGCAGATCTGCCGATGGACAAGCTGGAGGCGATGATCCAGCCCGCGACGCTGTCGGATCTGCCAAAGCTCGGCGCCGATATTCTGGCCGGGCAGATCAAGGGCCGGGTCGTGGTAGATGTGAATGGCTGAGTGAGGCGCGTCCCGCGCGGGGGCAGGACGGTCAGGCGAAATGCCGCGACCGCCCGGCCCCTGAGCTGCGCCGGGGGCAAGACAGCATATCGATTTTGCGGTGGTTGCCGCGAATGGGGGCCAATGGTTGCCCCGAAGGCATGAACGTTTATGCTGAATGAACCAAACCTACAAGAAATGGGTCGGATGCCTTGGGTATCACGACCCGTCACACACGGAGGGAACAGCCATGAGCGAAACGACCTCGCAGGGGATACCGCAACCTGAAGGTATTTCCGATATCATCGATACAGAATACGAAATTGGACAAGACAACATCGAAACGAGCATCGGGCCGTTTGGACTGGATATTCACAACCCGGTATTTCTGATCTCGGGGGCTGCGATTGTGGCCTTTGTTTTCTATACCATTGCCTTGCCGGAACAGGCGTCTGGCATTTTCTCGGCGATGTTCAACTTTACCACCAAGAATTTTGACTGGTTCCTGATCGGTGCCGCTGACATCGTGGTGATCTTTGCGCTGATGCTGATTGTCACGCCATTTGGCCGGGTGCGATTGGGCGGTGCCGACGCGGTGCCGGATTACACATATGCCGGTTGGTTTTCGATGCTTTTTGCCGCCGGCATGGGTATCGGGCTTATGTTTTACGGGGTGTCCGAGCCGTTGACGCATTTTTCAACCTCGATGGGTGAAACTGCGATTGCGGAGAACGGACTGCGGACGGACTGGGCCCCTCTGGGGGCTGCCACCGGAAATGAAGCGGGGTCGGTCCGTCTGGGCATGGCTGCGACGATTTTTCATTGGGGTCTGCACCCTTGGGCGATTTACGCGGTTGTCGCACTGGCGCTGGCGCTGTTCACCTATAACAAGGGTTTGCCGCTGACGATCCGTTCAGCATTTTACCCGATTTTGGGCGAACGAGTCTGGGGCTGGCCGGGGCATGTCATTGACATCATTGCCGTGTTTGCCACGCTGTTTGGTCTTGCGACGTCTTTGGGTCTGGGTGCAACACAGGCCAATGCCGGGTTGAACGAACTTTTCGGCGTGCCGATGGGCCAGACCTCGCAGGTGGTTCTGATCACCATCATCACCGCGATCGCGCTGTTATCGGTTCTGCGCGGTCTGGATGGCGGCGTGAAGGTGCTGAGCGAGATCAACATGGGGCTGGCCGCGCTGCTGGCCGTGTTCACGTTGATCGTTGGGCCAACGGTGTTCCTGATCACGTTCTTTTGGGATTCGCTGGTCGCTTATGTGCAGTTCCTGCCTGCGTTGGCCAATCCGTTTGGCCGTGAGGATGTGAACTTTTCCCAGGGCTGGACCGCGTTCTATTGGGCGTGGTGGATCAGCTGGTCACCGTTTGTGGGCATGTTCATCGCCCGCGTCAGCCGGGGCCGTACGGTGCGTGAATTCATGATCTGCGTATTGTTGATCCCGTCGATGGTCTGCGTCATGTGGATGTCGATCTTTGGTGGGACTGCGATCCATCAGGTGTTGGCCGACAGCTATGTCGGGGCACAGGAAGCCGATTTGCCGCTGCAATTGTTCCGGATGCTGGATCAGTTGCCACTGGCGTCGATCACGTCGTTTATCGGGATCGTTCTGGTGGTCGTGTTCTTTGTGACCTCATCGGATTCGGGGTCTTTGGTGATCGACACGATCACCGCAGGGGGCAAGGTTGACGCGCCGGTGCCCCAACGCGTGTTCTGGTGCATCTTCGAGGGTGCGGTGGCCATCGCGTTGCTGATCGGCGGTGGTCTTGCGGCGCTGCAATCAATGGTGATTTCCACTGGTTTGCTGTTCACCGTGTTGTTGCTGTTCATGTGTTTCTGCATCTTCCGGGGCCTGCAATCGGAACTCAGCAAAGCGAAATAGGCAGGCCAAGCTGCGACAACAAGATGAGCGGCAGCCAGTGATGGCTGCCGTTTGTCGTTTGTGCGGGGCGCAGCCAGATCTGCCCAAGAAAACCGCGCGGCGGACGAATGAGCGCGCCCAACCGCTTGCGCATCGGGGCGTTTTTCGTATCTTTGCGCAAACTGCACCTGCTGCGAAGGAAGAACATGTCACTTGATACCGAATGGGTCCGCGCCCAGTTTCCCGCGTTTTCGCAAAGCTCCCTTAAGGGGCAGGCGTTTTTCGAGAATGCGGGTGGCTCCTATACCTGCCAGCCGGTGATTGACCGGCTGTTTCGCTTTTATACACAGCGCAAGGTGCAGCCTTACGGGCCTTATGCCGCGAGCACCCTTGGGGGGCAGGAAATGGACGAGGCCCGCAGCCGTATGGCCGCGATCCTTGGGGTGGAGACGGACGAGCTTTCGTTCGGGCCGTCGACCACGCAAAATACCTATGTGCTGGCGCAAGCCTTTGGGCAGATGATGCAGCCGGGCGACGCGATTATCGTCACCAATCAGGACCATGAGGCGAATACCGGCCCCTGGCGCAGGCTGGCCGAGCGGGGCATTGAGGTGCGTGAATGGTGCATTGAACCCGAAACCGGGCATCTGGATCTGGCCGCGCTGGCAAGCCTGCTGGATGAAAAGGTGCGGCTGGTGTGTTTTCCGCATTGCTCCAACGTGGTCGGAGAGATCAACCCGGTGACCGAGATCACCGCGCTGGCGCATGCGGCGGGGGCATTCGTGTGTGTGGACGGCGTGTCCTATGCGCCGCACGGGTTTGTCGATGTGAAGGCATTGGGACCGGATATCTATCTTTTTTCCGCTTACAAGACCTTTGGCCCGCATCAGGGTTTGATGGTGATCCGCCGCGCATTGGGAGAGTTGCTGCCCAATCAGGGCCATGTGTTCAATGGGGGCACCCTGTATAAGCGGTTCACGCCGGCGGGGCCGGATCACGCGCAGATTGCGGCCTGTGCGGGCATGGCCGATTATGTCGATGCAGCGTTTGCGCATCATGTCGGGGGCGATGCGGCACCGCGCGCACGCGGCGCTGCGGTGCATGATCTGATGCGCGGGCACGAGACGGCGTTGCTGCAACCGCTGCTGGACGCGGTGAAATCGCGCAATTCGGTGCGGCTGATCGGGCCTGACCGCGCACAGGGGCGCGCGCCGACGGTAGCACTTGCGCTTGAGCGGCCCGGTGGCGAGGTGGCGCGCGAACTGGCCGGGCACGGGATCATGGCGGGGGGCGGCGATTTTTATGCCGGGCGCGCCCTGAAGGCGATGGGGGTGGATGATGCGCGCGGTGTCCTGCGGTTGAGCTTTACGCATTACACGTCGCGTGCAGAAGTGGATCAGCTGCTGAATGCGCTGGATGCGGTGTTGTAGCGACGGTCACATCTTGACCTGAGGCGGCGCGGCCTATGTATCTGAGCAGAAGCAACAGGTTGTGCAACCGTGACCGATACATCCCCGATTATCCTGTGGTTCCGGCGCGACCTGCGTCTGAGCGATCATGCAGCGCTTGTTGCCGCCTGTGCGACGGGCCGACCTGTGGTGCCGGTTTTCATCCACGACGGGCTGGTTGAGGGGCTGGCCGCTGCGCCGAAGTGGCGGCTGGGGCTGGGGATCGGGGCCTTGGCAGAGGCGTTGGCGGAAAAAGGCAGCCGTCTGATATTGCGACGCGAGGGCGGCGCGCTGAAGGCATTGCGTGACCTTGTGGCGCAGACGGGGGCGGGTGCCGTGTACTGGTCGCGCGCTTATGATCCTGAAGCGGTGTCGCGCGATACCTCGATCAAGGCGGCGCTAAAGAATGAAGGTGTCGATGCGTGTTCATTCTGCGGGCATCTGATGTTCGAGCCCTGGACCGTGGAGACAAAGACCGGTGGCTATTACAAGGTGTTCACGCCGTTTTGGAACAGCGTGAAGATGCGGGACGTGGAAATTCCGCGCAGTGCCCCGACCGATATTGCCGCGCCGCAGGATTGGCCCGAGAGCGATGTGTTGAGCGACTGGGATATGGGCCGTGACATGGACCGTGGTGCAGATGTTGTGCGCCCATTTGTGCGTCTGGGCGAAAAATCGGCGCAGTCGCGGCTGGGAGCGTTTATTGCCCTTGGCATCAGCGATTATAAGGTTGCACGCGATTATCCGGCGCAGGACGGCACGTCCAACCTGTCGGAGAACCTGAGCCTGGGAGAGATCAGCCCGCACCAATGCTGGCACGCAGGGCGGCGCGCAATGGAAGAAGGCAAGGCGGGTGCCGAGACGTTCCTCAAGGAGCTGGTATGGCGCGAATTTGCCTATCATCTGATGTACCACACGCCCCGCATTCTGGACGGCAACTGGCGCGAGGAATGGGACGCATTTCCGTGGGAAAACGATGCCCGGTCGGCGCATGTTCTGGCGTGGAAAAAGGGGCGCACCGGGGTTCCGTTTGTCGACGCGGCAATGCGCGAGCTTTATGTGACGGGGCGGATGCACAACCGCGCGCGGATGATCGTGGGCAGCTATCTGACGAAGCATTTGATGACCGACTGGCGCATTGGGCAAAAGTGGTTTGAGGAGACGTTGATTGACTGGGATCTGGCCAGCAATGCGATGGGCTGGCAGTGGTGTGCGGGCTCCGGTCCTGATGCGACGCCCTATTTCAGGGTGTTCAATCCGGAAACCCAACTGGACAAGTTCGATGCCGATCGCACCTATACCGACCGCTGGATCGCAGAGGGGCGCGACACGCCACACGCCGACGCGCTGGCATTTTTCGATGCCATTCCACGCCATTGGGCGATGTCGCCAAGTGATCCATATCCTGAGCCAATCGTATCTGTCAGTGAGGGGCGCAAACGTGCCCTTGCAACCTACGAGAATCGCACGTTTTAGAAGATTGTTAATATTTGACGGTCGGCTAGGATGGGAGCGCCCGATAGTTGCCATCAGTGGAGGGCGCAGATGCTTTTGATGAGTACCGAAGGTGAGGGAAACCTGCCGCGATATTTCGCGCATGTATTCGCGATGGCGCAGAAGATGCGCCATGGCCGCGTTGACTTTGTGCTGCCGGA
>JAGXHC010000189.1 GCA_024636405.1 Sulfitobacter sp.
TCATGAACGTGGCTTTCACTCAGGCCGGCACCGGTGATGCGTACAAACACGCAGTCTTTGCGCATCTGCGCCACGGTAGCGCACCCGGTATACCCCATGGCGGCGCGCAGACCGCCGACCAATTGGTGGATGACGGCGCCCGCGCTGCCCTTGTAGGGCACCTGACCCTCGATGCCTTCCGGCACCAGCTTGTCAGACGCCGCATCTTTCTGGAAATATCTATCCGCCGAACCGCGCGCCATCGCACCAAGGCTGCCCATGCCGCGGTAGCTTTTGTAGGTTCGCCCCTGATACAAGATCACCTCACCGGGGCTTTCATCGGTTCCCGCGATCATGCTGCCAACCATGGCGCAGGAGGCGCCGGCGGCGATCGCCTTGGCGAAATCGCCCGAAAACTTGATGCCGCCGTCTGCAATAACGGGAATATCGCCGGCCGCCGCCGCACAATCCATGATTGCGGTCAGTTGTGGCACGCCGACGCCTGCCACCATGCGCGTGGTGCAGATGGAACCGGGGCCGATGCCGACCTTGATCGCGTCAGCGCCTGCGTCGATTAACGCACGGGTGGCGGCCCCGGTGGCCACGTTCCCCGCGACAATCTGAACATCGTTCGACAGCTTCTTGGCACGCTCGACGGCGCGCGCCACCCCTTCGGAATGACCATGCGCGGTGTCGATAACGATCATGTCAACGCCGGCATCCACCAGCGCCTCGGACCGTTCAAATCCAGCGTCACCTACCGTGGTCGCCGCAGCGACGCGCAGCCGTCCCAGTTCATCCTTGCACGCGGTGGGGTTCAGCACGGCCTGTTCGGTATCTTTGAGGGTCAGCAGCCCGGTCAGCTTGCCCTGCCCGTCCGTCACCAGCAATTTCTCGATGCGCCGCGCTTTCATCAGGCTGATCGCCTCTTCGCGGTCTGCGGGTTCATGCAGGATTGCGAGGTTGTCAGAAGACATCATGACCCTGACCGGCGTGCGGTCGTCGGAGGCAAAACGCATGTCGCGGTTGGTCACGATCCCCACGACACGGCCTTTGTCGTCCACCACGGGAAAGCCGGTGACATTATAGCGTTCCTGCAAAGCTTTTGCATCCGCCAGCGTCTGGTCGGGGGTCAGGGTAATCGGGTTGTAGACGATGCCGGATTCAAACCGCTTCACACGCCGAACCTCTTCGGCCTGTGCCGCGATATCAAGGTTGCGGTGAACCACGCCCATGCCGCCGGCCTGGGCCATTGCGATGGCCATGCGCGCTTCGGTCACGGTGTCCATGGCAGAGCTAAGCAACGGGATGTTCAGCGCGATGGCGCGTGTCACCTGTGTGCGGGTATCTGCCGTGGACGGCAGCACCGACGATGCCCCCGGCACCAACAACACATCATCAAAGGTCAGGGCCTCACGAATCTCCATTTTGCACCTCGGCTTGCATGGGTTCATTTGGCGGTTTCATATTTCACGGATGGGTCGGATTGGAAAGGGCCATTTGGGCGACCGTTGCTGCAGTGCAGCAGATGACGCGCGTGTCGTTCAACAAGTTTGCGCAAGAAGTGCCGCGCGCGGCTCATTTTCTGACGTATCGCGCCTTCCCCCTGCGGCACGGGACGCTATGGTGAGCCAAAATTGATCGAGGCGGTGCAGACATGAGTAATGATCCATTGGTGGTTTTCACCCCCTCCGGCAAACGCGGGCGGTTCGCCGCTGGCACGCCGATCCTGACTGCCGCGCGCCAGTTGGGTGTTGATCTGGATTCAGTCTGCGGCGGGCGGGGCATCTGCTCCAAATGCCAGATATCTCCCAGCTACGGGGAGTTCTCGAAGCATGGCGTTACCGTTGATGACGATGCGCTGTCGCCGTGGAATTCGGTTGAACAGCGCTACCAGGACAAAAGGGGCCTGAAAGAAGGCCGCCGGTTGGGCTGTCAGGCGACAGTACAAGGCGACGTGGTGATCGACGTGCCGCCAGAAAGCCAGGTGCACAAGCAGGTTGTGCGCAAACGCGCCGAGGCCCGCGAGATCATTCTCAACCCCTCGACCAAGCTTTTCTATGTCGAAGTGGCAGAGCCTGACATGCACGACCCTTCCGGCGATCTGGAGCGTCTGCGCGACGCGTTGCGCGCGCAGTGGGACCTGCACAAGGTCAACGCGGACTTGCACATCCTTCAGTCGATGCAGCCGATCCTGCGCAAAGGGCAATGGAAAGTCACCGTTGCAGTGCATCTGGGCGATCGCGAAAACCCGCCGCGCATCATGCACATTTGGCCGGGGTTTTATGAAGGCACCGTCTACGGTGTGGCGGTTGATCTGGGCTCCACCACCATTGCGGCACATCTGTGCGATTTGCAGTCGGGCGAAGTCGTGGCATCTTCTGGTGTGATGAATCCCCAGATCCGCTTTGGCGAAGACCTGATGAGCCGGGTCAGCTATTCCATGATGAACCCCTCGGGCGCGCAGGAAATGACCCGCGCCGTGCGTGACGGCATGACTGCGCTGTTTTCACAGGTCGCGGCAGAGGCGAACGTTGCTCTTGATCTGATCGTCGATGCGGTTTTTGTCTGCAACCCGGTGATGCACCACATGTTCTTGGGCATTGACGCCTATGAGTTGGGTCAGGCGCCTTTTGCATTGGCCACGTCAAATGCGATACGCCTGCGGGCGGACGATCTGGATCTCAACATTCACCCGTCGGCGCGGGTTTATTTTCTGCCGTGCATCGCGGGCCATGTCGGGGCGGATGCCGCGGCGGTCGCGCTTTCTGAGGCACCGGAAAAGTCGGAAGATCTGGTGCTTGTCGTGGATGTCGGCACCAATGCTGAAATTCTGCTGGGCAATCGCGAAAAAGTTCTGGCCTGTTCGTCGCCCACCGGTCCCGCCTTTGAAGGCGCGCAGATTTCATCCGGGCAGCGCGCGGCACCGGGCGCGATCGAGCGGGTGGAAATAGACCCCGTGACCAAGATCGCACGTTTCAAGGTGATCGGCTCTGACCTGTGGTCGGACGATCCGGATTTCACCCAAGCCATCGGGCCTTCGGGTGTGACGGGGATCTGCGGGTCAGGCATCATTGAAATGGTCGCCGAAATGCGGGTGCACGGCATTGTCGATGCCCCCGGTCTGATCGGCACAACCGAGCAGACGGGATCGCCCAGCGTCTTCGCGGACGGGCGTACCAATTCCTATCTGGTGCATGACGGCACCGCGACGGGCGGGCCGCGCATCACCGTGACAAACCGCGACATCCGCGAGATCCAGATGGCCAAGGCGGCGCTGTATTCCGGGGCGCGCCTGTTGATGGACAAGTTCGGCGTGGACAAGGTGGACCGCGTGGTGCTGGCCGGCGCTTTTGGCGCGCATATCAGCCCCAAACACGCGATGATCCTTGGCATGATCCCGGATGTACCGCTGGACAAGGTAACATCGGCAGGCAACGCGGCCGGTACAGGCGCGCGCATTGCCTTACTCAACACCGACGCGCGGGCCGAGATTGAGGCAACGGTGCGCGCGATCCACAAGATCGAGACGGCGATCGAGCCGCGCTTTCAGGAGCATTTTGTCAATGCGTCGGCCATCCCCAACGCGGTTGAGCCGTTCCCGATTCTCAACAGCATCGTTAAGCTGCCCACGGCAACGTTCAACACGGGCGGCGGAGATTCAGCAGGCGGACGCCGTCGCCGCCGTGGATAAAAGGGGGGCGTGATGACCCAGGACAACACCGAACAGGCAACTTTCTGGTCCGGTGGCGCGGGCCACGATTGGGTTCACCAGCACGCGCTGCTGGACCTCCAGATGCAGCCGATCCTTGATGCATTGCTTGCGCGGGTCGATTTAGAGACCGGCCAGCGCGTGCTTGATGTGGGGTGTGGCACAGGGCAAAGCGTGATCGCCGCAGCCAAAGCCGTAGGGCCGCAGGGCTATGTGCTGGGCGCTGACATCTCACCGCCAATGCTGGACCTCGCGCGGACACGTGCTGCGGGATTGGAAAACGTCCGTTTCGAATGTGTTGATGTTGCCGCGCATGATTTCGCCCAAACCCCGTTTGACCGCGTGATGTCGCGGTTTGGCGTGATGTTCTTTGCAGATTCCGTTGCGGCGTTCAAAAATATCGCGGCGGCGATGAAACCGGGCGCAAAGATCGCCTTTGCCACCTGGGGTCAGATCGAACAGAACCCTTGGTTCACCCTGCCTGCCCGGATTGCCAAGGCAGAAATCGGCACCCCGCCAAAGTCAGACCCCGACGCACCGGGCCCCTTTGCACTGCGCGACATCGCCAAAGTCGAAAGCATTTTGCGTGACGCGGGGTTTTCCGATGTGCACGGCGCGGCGGAAAACATGCGCTTTACCCTGCCCGGCGGCGCGCGACAGTTTGCGTCACTTTGCACGCATGTGGGCCCCGCGGCGGGCACGCTGCGCTTTTTCGACGCTGACGCGCAGGCGCGCAAACGTCTGGAAGAAAAGCTTTTCACCGCGTTCGCAGCCCTGCCAGAAGAAGCGGTGCCCGCAGAGATCAATTTTTTCACGGCGGTACGGCGTTAGCGTCAGGATCCTAAATCGTGCGCCCGTCATCCAACTGTTTGGCAATCCACCAACTGGTGCCGTCGCCGTCTTGCACGCCGCCGCGCAGATCGCCGTCTCCGCTGTCGGTCAGCGGTTGTATTTCGGTGGCGCCCGCGTCCAGAGCGCGTTGAAAAGTCGCCTCTGGATCAGGGCGGTAAACATGTATGTGCGCGGGCGGCCCATCCGGCATTTCGCCCATCATGATAACAGTGTCGTCAATCCGCGCTTCGGCGTGCATGATCCCGCCCTGCGGACGTGGGATGACGCGTAAACGCGTAGCCCAGAAGACACTGACCATAAATTGCAGGGTTTTTTCGGCGTCTTTGACAATCAGATATGGTGCAGCGCTGGTATATCCGTCTGGCTTATAGCCCATCTTACGCTCCTTTCAGACTTGACGCGCGCCCTGCCCCGTCCTATTCCCGACAGCGGCGCGCGGGTATGGTGAAAAGGTATCACGGCAGCTTCCCAAGCTTTAGTTACGAGTTCGATTCTCGTTACCCGCTCCAGCCTCTCATGGCATCAGAACATCCGCAAATTCTTCGCGCAGGTTGCGTTTCAGGACCTTGCCGGTGGCGTTGCGGGGCAGCACATCGATAAAGACGA
>JAGXHC010000190.1 GCA_024636405.1 Sulfitobacter sp.
CCTCTGGTGCCGGTCGGTCGTGTTCTGCGGTGCCCGAGGGCGTGACCGGGATCAATTTGTCGGACATGGCGGGTTCTTTCATGCTGTTCAGGGTCTTGATACGCCGGGCCACCCGATCTGAAAAGCCTTGACTCCGGGATTTCGGCCCCTACCTTTTCCCGCGCACTATTGTCGATCCCAGCGCACTGTTGTTGATCAATGTGACATGGCGCACGTGCGGCGGGTCCGCACATCATTATGATGCGCCACGGTGCTATGGAATTGCGAATGACGACTTAATGAAAGCCGGACTGATTGCGCGCGAAGAGATGCGGCTGGCTCTTTTGCGGGGCTACAATATCCTTGATACGGCCGCAGAGGATGATTTCGAAGATGTCGCAAAACTGGCGTCCGAGATCTGCAATGCACCGGTCGCGCTGATCTCTATGGTCGAAGATGAACGGCAATGGTTCAAGGCCCGCATTGGATTTGAACCGACCCAGACCACCCTTGACAAAAGCATCTGCGCGCATGCCATCGTGTCTGACGATTTTCTTGAAATTCCCGATATGCAAAAGGACGACCGCACCGTCGATAATCCGCTGGTTACGGGCGATGACAAGGTGCGTTTCTACGCCGGTGCGCTGCTGAAAGGCGATGACGGTCTGCCGCTGGGCACCCTTTGTGTGCTGGATACCGTGCCGCGCGAACTGACGGATTTTCAGAAACGCACGCTTAAGGTGCTAGCCAAACAGGTGATGCGCCAGATCGAACTGCGCCGCGCGCTGACGGATGCCGATATCCTGCGCAAGGAAGTCGATCACCGTGTCAAGAATTCGCTGCAATCGCTTGAGGCGCTTATCAGAATACAGGCGCGCGAAGAAAAATCGCCCGAGGCCAAAGCCGCGCTTGAAACTGTGCAGATGCGTCTTGCCAGCGTCAGCCGTCTGCACGAGGCGATGTATCTCACCGATGCGGGCGCAACAGTGAATGTGCCGGAATTTCTGGGCAGGGTCGTCACGTTCGCGTCTGAACAAATGCCAAAGGGCGTCACCGTGCATACCGACATTGCCCCGGTGACACTCGATTCTCGCGGCGCGGCATCGCTGGGCATGATCGTCAACGAAACCCTGATGAACGCCGCAAAATACGCATATGCCAACCGCGACACCGGCACGTTCAGTATCACGGGCGTGTTGGTGGACGGCACCTATGTTCTGACCTGCGCCGATGATGGTGTCGGCGCATCGCCTGATGGCGTGGCAAAAGGCACCGGCCTTGGATTGCGGCTGGTGACAGCAGCGGTGCATCAATTGGGCGGTGAGCTGAGGATCAAGGACGGTCCGGGCTACGCAATTGAGGTAACCTGGCCCGTCGCCTGACGCGGTTGGCCCTTTCCAAGTGAAGCGGCATTTGCCACACTTGCGAAAATTTCCCGGTTGCGGTGATGTAAATCGCCATAACATACCCTACCTTTAACTTAACGTATTGAAAAACAGGGATCGATCATGGCCAATCTTGACGCACAGGTAAAGGAATCTCAGGCCCAGGTGGCCGAAGCGCAAAGCAAGATCTCGGAACTGACCAGTCGAATTGAAACCGCGCGGGCCAAACTCAAGACCGGCGACGACGCGATGATCGACATTGAAAACGCCTCGCTTGAGGATGTTCATGCCCACACCGATGTCATGAATGCCAATATTGCAGAGCTCATCATGGGGCTGGATGACATCACCGCCGGCTTTTCCCGCGACTTCGACGAGATGCGCAACAAAACCGGCATGGAAAGCTTTATCGGCATTTTTGCCAAGGCCAAGGCAGACAGCATGCGTCAGGAACGGGTGCGGTCTGCGTCCATCGACGACAAGTTGCAGGACCTGATCAGCAAATCCGACGTCATCGTGCAACTGCTCGAAGGGCAATTGGCGATGCTGGAAGAACAGAAGGTCAAGGTGGAAACCAACCTGACCGAAACGCTGGATGAACGCGAACTTACCGTGGGCGAGCTTGAGACGATCCGCACGGATGTGCAGGCGATGGACCCAAAGATCATCACCATCGAAAACCAGATCGCATCGGAAACCGACGCTGCCAAGCGGACCAAGCTGGAAACCGAACTGGCCACGCTGAACAGCAAATACAACGCGCTGGTGCAGGACGAACAGGTCAAGCTGGCCAAATCACAGACGTTGGAACGCTATATCGAAAAGGGCAAAACCTGGATCGATTCGCTGCAAAATCAGGCCGCAACGCAGATGGTGCTGATCAACAAGCTTCAGACCGACACCAAACAGCGCGTGGTGCTTTATGATGCGCTGACCAAATCGCTCAAGACCGCGCAACAACAGGACGTGGCCCACCGCATCAATGAAATCGGCGTGAAAACCGATCAGGAAGCGCAAAGCGCGATGGCCGGTATCGGTGCCGCCACCAATACGCGCATGGCCGAGATGATGGAGAAGCACGAGGATCACATGGTCTTTGCCCGCGAGGTGCTGGAAGCCAAGGCCAAGGCGGATGAACGCTTTGCCCGGCGGTTCGCCAAGATCATCGAGAAACATGACAGCAACCAGTATGGCGGGTGATCTCGCTTTACTGGTTGTCGTCGGAATATTCGTGGCGGCGTTCGTTTCGCTGGTCAGAATGTGGTATAATATCAGCTCTGTTCACGGCACAAACTGGAACCTCATCAATCTGATGTATGAACCGGACAGGCGGGTCTATCTGCGTCCGCTCATGGTGCGGAGTGTCCTTGTCCTTGCCGCCGGGGGAATGTGGGTTTTCCTGATGGAAACGGGTAAATGACGGACCACACGCCAAACGCCGACCACGTTGGCATCACCGATACCTTTGCCAGCCGCCGGTATTTTCGCAAGTTCGAGGGCATCATGCAGCATATGCTGCATGTGGCGGGCGTGATGGAGGCCGAAGGCAAGCTGTCGCGCGATGAGGTGGCGATCCTGACCCGCTACGCTGCCAAGCTGACCCATACCTTCAAGGCGCTCAGCTTCAAATATCTGCTGGCAGGGCGCGAAACCGGTCGGTTCTTCGGCACCCTGACAATGGACGTGATCGACAGCGGCTTTCCGGTAACCGATGAGATCATGACAATGGCCAATGACGCCCAACAGGCGGCGTCCCATCTGGAAAACATGCCATCCGCAGAAGCGCTGAAGGACCAGATGGTGCAGACCATTCTGGGTGAACGCCAGATCCCGACAAAGCTGCAATTCGCTCTGTCGCAGCGGCTTTACTACGAAGAATTGGTCCGGGGCGATATCTTTTGGGTACAAAACCACGCGCAGGCCGTCTGGACCGGCAATATAACCGATGGGCGGCGCACCTTCCGGTTGCACTGGGCGACATACGATTCACAGGTCAATCTGCCGGTGATCTATCTGATGGAACTGGAAGACACCGGGGCCATCGCCTTGCCCAAGGACGAACGCCGCTGGCCCGAAGTGCAGGCGCATCTGGCCGCGCAGGCGCTGGGTGGGCTGAAGCTGGTGACCATCGCGCGCGGGTTCGATCAGGACTTTGACGATCTGCACCCCAAACGGTTGCGGCGGTTTCATCTGGGGCCGATGTACAGCCACGCCTATACCCGGCAGGCCGGCCCCCTGCGCGAGGTTCTGGCAGAAGCGCAGGCCCCCGCCGGACAGGATTGGGCGCTGGTCTGGACCGAAGAGGAACTGATCAGCGACCGGGTGATCGAAGAGAAATCGGGCTGGTTCTCCACGGTGGAGCGCGAGGTGTTTACGCTGGACCCTTTCGGCCTGCAAGGGCCGGACATGGGCGCCACCCGGTCACAGCGCAGCATCATCCTGCCGCAGCGGCCCTATCAGGTATTGGAAGAAAAGCAGCCTCCGGGGTTTGCCGCTGTGCGCAAGTTCGTCGTCAGCCCGCAGGGCCGGGTGTTGCAATATTAGGGGCGTGACATCACGCACCCGACGGGACGGGCAGGTGCGTGGCACAGGCCATGAAGGGAACAAGACATGAGCCAGACATCCGACGCAATGGAGCTTCGCGAGGCCGAGATCACCGGCCATTATCCGATGGCCCAGGTGATGCTTGAAGGCTTTGATCACGCGCCCCGCATCGGGACGCCCGGCACGGCGGATGCGCCCGCGGAACGGTCTTCGGGCATCGGCACGCGGCGGCGCTTTCGCAACACCACACCGGGGCTGATCACCCAGCGCAACACCCCCAGCGCTGCGGTGCAGCTGATCGCGCGGATCGAAGGGTCGGGTGACGGTGACACGCTGGTCACCCCCTTGCAGGCCACCGTTCTGCACGCCCTGCGCCGCGCGCTGTCGATCGCTCTTGCCGTGGCTGAAAACGTGGCCGATCAATCGGGCCTTGGTGATCTCAAACGTGCCAACCTCGAAGGATCGCTGCCCGCCGCGCGCAAGACAGAATTCAGCGAACTTCTAGCCGCTGATGCGCTGGTCACGCTCTATGTTTTTGGCAATGCCACCGCCTATCTGCTGTCCGCGCACCTGTCGGAAGTGACGGTCGAGGTGGGCGATGTGGACGAACTGCTGACGGATAACGGTCCCACCGCGCTGCATGGCGCGCTGTGGGAGCTGGACCACGACATCGCCGCCCACGCCAGCGATGATGCCCGGCTGGTGGCCACGGTATCGGCCTTCGCCGAGGCGCTGATGGAAAAGGTCGCCCTGCGCGCCCAGACCGCGCCCCGTCTGGACAGCTTCAGGACCGCAAGCTGGCGCGTGGAGGCGGATGATTTCACCGTCCGCGGCTTCAGCCCGGCGTCCAAGGCGAAATCAACCACCCTGACCATGACCTTCAAGAAGCCAAACGAGGTCGTCGGCAACCATATCGCGAAATACCAGTCGATGAAGCTGGCCAAGATGCTGATGGCCTATGACTTTGACCGCCGCCTCAACCCGTTTGCCGAACTGGGCGGCTTTATCTTCACCTTCATGGGTGACGGCGCACCCGGCACGGGCAAGACCACGCTGATTCAGATGATGGCGGGGCTTACCTCGGAATATTGCACCAACGCGGGCTATCCCTTTCGCTACCAGAACCTGAGCACTGACAACATCGACAGCTATCAGGGCAAATCGGGCCAGAACGCCAAGGCATTCATCAACAATATCATTGACCCATCGGTGATCGGCTTTGGCACCATCGACGATATTGACCAGCTGGCGGGCAAACGCGGCGACCGCCAATCATCCTCCGGCCAGCTTGAGATCACGGCGGTGCTGATGGAATCCTTTGCCGGCGCCAATACCGTGGTGCGCGGCAATTGTACCTTTGGCATGTTCTCCAACTATCCCGAAAACGTGGACGATGCCCTGCGCCAACGCGCCGGCGCGCGGTTTCTGGTGGACGGGCCGCAAACGCGCGACGATTACGTTGATATCCTGCATCTGCTGATGGGCAAGAACCACGACATCCCGCTGGGCGATCACAACGTGTTCGAGGCGCAGGCGATCAAAACCGCCGTCGCCGCGTCCTTTGAATCGCACGCCACACCCCACGAGGACGGACTGCGCAAGGTCTATGACGCGGTGCGCGCCCAGATCGGAGAGCTCGACACGATCAACAAACTGGGCACCTATCTGAAAGGCATTCAGGAGGCGGACGAACGCTTTACCGGGCGCGCGATCAAGAACATCACCGACGCGGTAAAGGTGCGCGCGATGGATTTTGAATTGCCCGACGAATGGATGGAAAACCCCGATCTGTTCCTGTTCAAACCCTACGACGAGAAGCTGGCGATGATTAAGGACATGCGCCAACCGATCACGGTTGAAATGGTGATACAGGAGATCAACCGCTACGCCGATTCCGAATTTAGGTATGCCGATAAGTCCGATGAGGTCGCGATTGAGAATGCGGTGCGGGATATGCAGCGGATGGAAGCGGCGAAGTCGCGGTATTTGGGGGGGAAGGGGTGATGGAGTTTCTTACCGCACTAAACTTTTGGATCGAGACGCATCAAGCACTACTCGTCTCAATTGGCGTCCCATTGTTAACGTTAGCGGTAACAGTCATTACTTCTAGAGCTTCAGAGAGACGTGCTGAACGTAGTCGTATCGCAGATAGAGCGCTTCAAACCGAACTTAAACTAGTAGAGTTTAGGCAAAAATGGATATCAGAGCTGCGGGATGATTTCGCTCAATTTCACTCGTTAACGGGCAAACGAAATGGGGTTGGTCCCGCAGATATGGTGGGGTGCTATACTATCCAATGCAGGGTCGTGATGCGTATGAATCTTGAAGATCCTAACCTCAGGCAACTCGTTGACATTATGGCTAGATGTACAGACGAGCTTACCAGTGCTGAACTCGGTCACGCTCATGCAGAATTTACTCTATGTGCTCAAAGAATTCTCAAGACAGAGTGGGACCGTCTCAAGTCGGATTTGCGTTCGGTGCAAGGTGGAATGTTAACTCCATGAACCGCCTCATCAAACACGGCCTCATGTTCGGCAACCTCTTCCATGTCGCCTCGCCCGCGCTGGTGGACCGTTATAACCGCGCCCTCAATCACCTCACCGGCAAAACCACCGCACTCACCGATTTTCACGTTGATATCTCCGGCTATTCCCCTGAGATCGGCGATGAACTCGACGACCAGCTTTACCTCAACCACCAAGGCGTGAACCGCCAGTTCATCCTGCTCAGCGTGGAACAGCGCACAGCACCGCTGCTCAACGCCAAATTCTCCACCTCGCGCGGCATCTTGCAACAATACTACGCCCAGAACGAAGCCCAGCTTTTTGCCCTCACGGCCCGCGATGCGGTGGCGGGGGAATTGGTCAACAGCGTCTTTGATGTCTCCACCCCGGCGCGGCTGTTCGATATCCGCCGGATCACCATCGACGCCGATACCGCCGCGGGCACCGTGCGCGATGCGGCCAAGCTGGGCGAAATGGTGGAC
>JAGXHC010000191.1 GCA_024636405.1 Sulfitobacter sp.
AAGCTTCCTCGATGGTGACGCATTGGTTTGCGTCCATCACCGTGCCGTTCCATGTTTTACGGGTGACCATGTTGTAGATGTTCGGCCACGGATCTGGCTTGCATACGGGCGCATCGCTGCCAGTGGCGGGTTTGAACCCCATGTCTGTCCAGGTCCGCAATGGATAGCTTGCCTTGGCGCGGTCCTCGCCCAGCACGGCAATATAGCTGTTGCCGAAGTCATAGATAAAAACCTGTTGCGGCACCGGTAAAATCCCCGCCGCCTTCATCCGTTTGTGCTGTGCATCATCGGAAAATCCGCAATGCTCAATTCGGTGGCGGTGCTTTTGATCGGGGTGCGCTGCGTTGGCCTTTTCGTACGACGTGATCAATTGCTCGATCGCGCCGTCCCCAATCGCATGGCACGCCATCTGATAGCCCATGCCGACATAGTCGTGCACCATTTCATCAAGCTGCTCATCCGGCAGGATCTGCACGCCTGTCTCATTGTCGTCGCCCAGATAGGGTTGGCGCATCCACGCGGTGCGACCGCCCGCCGATCCATCAAGAAAGATCTTCACCGCGCCGACGCGGAGCATCTCGTCCCCCACGCCCGACACCAGCCCGGCGTCAAAACACTCCTTCACGATGGAGGTGCGCCCCGGATCCCCCAGCAGCACCTGCCAGGCACGCACCGGCAGCCGCCCGTCCCGCTTGGCGATGTGATAGGCCTTTATCTCATCAAATCCACCGGCCATGCCCACGGCTGCGTCCATGCATGACGTGATCCCCTGCGACAGCAAATATTTCCCGGCCAGCTCCGCCGCGTCGATCAGTTCTTCGACTGTTGGCTTTGGCGGCGCATTGCGCAGCAACCCCTGCGCGTTCTCCGCAAATAACCCGGTCAGTCGCCCGTTCAGCTTTTCGATCAGACCACCAGAGGGCACCGGCGTGCTTTCGTCCACGCCGGCCATTTCCATCGCCTTGGAGTTGCCAAGCGTGACGTGACCACAGGCACGCACAAGCACAACGCCATGATCTGGGGCCGCTTCGTCCAGTTCGCTCCGGTCGGGGTGCCGACCGATGTCCAACTTGACCTGATCGTAACCCCGCGCCATGACCCAGCCCCCCTTGGGGGTCTGGGCGGCGCGTTCCGCGATTGCCTTTTGCAAAGATTTGAGCGTCTGATGCGCACCGGGGCTGGCATCGACCCAGCCCATGCTGATCCCAAGTGGCATCAAATGCAGGTGATCGTCGTTCAGACCGGGCGTGGCGAACCGGCCTTCCAGGTCGATGATCTGCGTATCCGGTCCTTTGAGCGCCATCATCTCGGCGGTGTCGCCGGTTGCCAGAATCCGGCCCTGCCAGATTGCCAAAGCCTGGCAAATGCCCGGATCATAGCCACGCCATATTGTGCCATTGTGAAGAATCATATCGGCAGCGACCGTGGTGGGCATTGGCGACTCCCCTCGTCTATCCCCTTGTTGCAGCAATCTTTGCGCGCCCGCGTAGAAAAGGCAAAAGGAATCATTTCTAAATGCAAACAGGTTCAACTATCCGTGAGCCAGGACGGAGAGCGGCGATGAATGACACGCGGATGTCACCCTCCCGACTGCGAGACAGCGGGATCATTATCGGCAGGTATCGGGCCGGAAGCCTGAACGCGATCACCGATGTGGCGGGCGTTATGGTCGGTCACTGTACCCTTATCCAAGGGGACAGGACCCGCACCGGGGCAACCGCGATTCTGCCGCACGGGGGCAATAATTTCGCACTCAAGTCACCTGCCGGCCTCGCCGTACTGAACGGCTTTGGCAAATTCGTCGGCGCCACCCAGATCAAGGAGTTGGGTGAGATTGAGACGCCTATTCTGCTGACCAACACGCTCGCTACGGGCCGCGCGATTGACGCGTTGATCGCATATACTCTGGCGCATCCGGAAAACGCCGATGTGGTGTCGATCAATGCTGTGGTCGGGGAAACCAACGACAGCCGCCTCAACGATATCCGCGCAGCACGGCCAACATCGGACGAGATGGCGCAGGCGCTGGTTGCTGCGCGCAACGGTCCGGTCGCTGAAGGCGCGTGCGGTGCGGGGACCGGAACCGTTGCATTCGGTCTCAAGGGTGGGATCGGCACCGCGTCGCGTCTGGTCGGTGACCATACGTTGGGCATATTGGTCCAATCCAATTTTGGCGGCGCGCTTCGAATTGACGGACGCGCCGTCCGGGACGCCCCCAAGGATGCAGATACCGACGGCTCCATCGTGATCATTGCCGCCACCGACGCGCCCGTGTCGCCGCGCAATCTGGAACGGCTGGCACGGCGCTGTTTTGGTGGGCTGGCGCGGACCGGTGCCGCCCTAAGCAATGGGTCAGGCGACTATGCGCTGGCATTTTCGACCTGCCGCGACGCAACCGCCACACTGCAAAATGACGCAATGTCGCCGCTGTTCGAAGCTGCGATTGAGGCGACCGAGGAGGCGATCGTGAATTCGCTCCTGATGGCCACAGACATGGTCGGCTATGATGCTGCCAGTCACAGATCTAACCATGTGTCGGCGCTAAGGTTGCCATGACCATCGGCATCGCAGCGTTTGGGCCGCATGCCGGTGCGGCCGTCCTTGCCGCATGGGCCGCAGCCGAGGCGGCGGGCAGCGGTGCCATCGGTGGATTTGCAGTTTTCACCGTGCTGACCGACAAGAGCCGCCTGCTTAGTGTAGAGTGCCAGCGTGGCGGGCTTGTCGCAATCCGGCGTAACGGGTTCCCAGACGAGATGGCGCACGCACCAGTGGCCGCAATCATCACCTCCGGCCCGGATCGCCCCCTGCCGTTATCGCAGTTTTTGGTGGCTGGAAATTCGGCTCTGATCACCGGCCATCGCCTGCCAAATCTCATGGGGGCGGACGAAATGCCCGTGAACAACACAGCGCTGCGGCTGATCGAAAAGGGCATGTCCGCCAAGGACGCCGTGATGACGGTTTGCCGTGACAATCCATCACTGGACGCCGCGCTGATCGCGGTCACCCGCGATGCAATCGGAATGGCCGAAACCGCAACCGTCCGCAAACGCGACGACCGGGGTCAGATGCTGGTGCTGGAACAAGACCGCGGTCTGGCCCTGCTGCACAATTCAATTTTTCCTGTGACGGGGTTCGCGGATCATGTGGCGCGGGCCGGAATGAAGGGATTTACGCAAAGTCCTTGATCGCCAGATCGCTGTTGCGCAACACACGCCCGGCCCGCGACCCTGTGGTCGCCTCCCCGTCAAAGGCCTGTGTTCCATTGACCCAGACGCCCCTGATCCCCGCCGCCGTGCGCGTTGGATGCTCGAAATCCGATGTGTCCTGAATGGTGCCGGGATCGAACAGCACCATATCCGCCAAGGCACCTTCGTGCAGCACCCCGCGTCCGGTCAGCCCAAACCGGCTGGCGGGCAACGACGTCATACGCCGCACGGCTTCGGCCAAACCGAACAGTTTCACGTCGCGCACGTAATGTCCCAACACACGTGGAAAGGTGCCCCACAGACGCGGATGGGGCCGGGTGTCATGCGGCAACCCGTCGGAACCCACCATCGTCAGCGGAAATTGCAAAACCCGCCGCACGTCATCTTCGGACATCGAAAAATAGACGGCCCCAGCAGGCAGCAACCGTTCTGCCGCCGCCACCCTGCTGCACCCCATCTCAGCGGCAATATCCGTCAACTCGCGCCCGGCCAGATCGGGCCGCGCGGTCGACCATGTGATCAGGATGCGGTCAATCTGCAAGGCACGGCGTGGCTCAAGCACCGTAGAGGGCGCCATGTAGGGATAGACATCCAGCGACAGCGGTTGCTGACGCGCGCGGGCTGCGATCACAGGCAAAGTTTGCTTGGTACGGCCGTGATTGCGTTTGTCAGTGACCTTGTGATGCGACAGCAGCACCGGCACGTCCGCCTTTATCCCGATCTCGAACGCCTCTTCCATCGCGTCGAGCACATGATCTGCCTCATCGCGCAAATGCGTCGTGTACAGCCCGTTGTACCGCGCCAAAGGTTCAGCCACCGCCAGCACTTCGGCGGTCGATGCAGCATTGCCAGGCGCGTAATACAAACCCGTCGACAGGCCGACCGCGCCGTCCTCCAATGACTGGTCCAGCAGATCGCGCATCGCCCGCGCCTCCGGACCGGTCGCAGTACGGTCCAGCCGGTCCATCGTGGCAAGTCTCAATGTAGTATGACCTACCAGACCGACCACGTTCACCGCCGTTCCTGCGTCGCTCACGGCCTTGAGGTAATCACCGTAGCGCGCAAACAGGTCGCTGCGTCCTTGTGCGATCAGATCAAGCGGTGGCACGACGTTTGCGTGTCCCGGCAACGGGCCCAGCGAAATGCCGCAATTGCCAACGACGACCGTTGTGACCCCCTGACTGATCTTGGCCGTCATGTCCGACGCGATCACCGCACGGTCGTCATGGGTATGCACATCGACAAATCCCGGTGCAAGGGCAAGCCCGCGGCCATCGACCTCACGGGTTCCGCCGCCTTCAATACTGTCGGCGATCCGCACGATACAATCTTTTTTCACGGCTACACTGGCGGTGCGCGGCTCGGCGCCTGTGCCGTCAATCAGCGCAACATCATGAAAAACAAGATCGTGGACCTGGACCATGTTCGCAACTCCATGTGGGTTGAATGAACAAGGTGCGCGCAACTCCGCAACCGGTCAAGCCACACCAGCAGATTGGAACGCGCCCGTCACTCCGCAAAGTGCAGTCTCAAATGACTACGAACATTTGGGCGAACATAAGTCAGTGTATCCGGATCAGATTTCTCGGCCACCATCACCAGCGATCCGGGGATAAAACCTCGGATGTCGGAGTTTGCCCGTCCCCACAATCAGCCCGCAGCAAGCAAGGATTTTGCCATCATCATATGCACGCCCTTTTCGCGGTTGACCGTCTGTGTGATGCGCAGATCACCGGCGATACTGCACAGCATATACGCATCCTCGCGGCTGATGCCTGCCCGCTGTGACACAAGGCTGATCATATCGCGCAGGGCCATTTCGACACAGCGGTCAAGATCAGGGGCCATTCCCATGGTGATGTAATGGGTTGGGGTCTCTGCCTGCGGATAAGAGAGGTCCTGATCTTTCAGGACCGTCAGACGAAACCGCCCCTGAAGTGCGGTTTCGATGGCGGTGACGCATACCTCCCCGTCGCCTTGCGCGCCATGACCATCGCCGCAAGAAAACAATGCCCCCTCAGCAAATACAGGCAGATAAAGCGTGGAGCCGCTGATCAGTTCCTTATTATCAATGTTACCTCCATGCGCCCGAGGTTCAATTGTGGAAATACGGCCCCACGCGGGAGGGGGCGCAACGCCCATCACCCCAAAAAACGGGGCAAGTTCCAATTCAAGCCCCCAAGGCAGCGTGGCAATGCCTCTTTCTTTATCAAGCGGTATGATGGTGTGATGCGACTGCGGGAAATCGTAAGGCAGGGTGCCTGCCAAGGGTCGGAAAAAGTTGAAGCCCCAATCCTGACGCAAGCAAACGTCCAGAATATCAATGCGCAGCACGTCACCGGGCAATGCACCTGATACTGCAACTGGCCCGGTCAAAAGATGACCCGGAATAGACGGCACGCCTGCCGCATGTAGGTCCAGCAACTCGGGAGGCACATAAAATCCGGCAGGCGGCAAGTTATTGGGTCCGCCTGAAACAGTGTTGATAATGATTTCATCGCCACTTTGGATCGTTACGGCCGGTGCAAGTGTGGCATCGAAAAACCCCCAGTGGCAGGTTTGTGTAGATGCGTTCAAAATCTCATGCGTCATCGCGCCAACCTCATTGTCCAATCGCAACCGATGTTACGATAATGTGCGTCGTTCACCATATGAAATGTCTGAATTCATATCCATAACAGGCGTCCCTCAAGTTCATCTGGCGCAGCGATGTGCCAAAATACCTTCGACCAGGATTTGAACGCGAAGCGCCTCTTGCACAGTCGCCAGTCTGTTTGGCTTGCCTGCCATTAAAAGCACCAGATCATCCAACTGCGCATTCAGGCTTGTCGCCCTTGTATCAGCAAGACTTGGCTTTATGGCCACGAATTTATCGCCGTGTGATACGGCATCCTGGGAGAATTCGGAAATTCGGCGGCTTGATGTGGACCCCTTGATCGTCACTTCCTGCCGGTCCGGTTGCGCACCGCCGACGCTGCCCATGATCGTGACAGGCAGGCCCGCTTTATTGACCAGCCGAGCAGCAACATGCGTTTCGCACAGATCGCCACCTTTGGGATATTCGGCATGCGCCCAGACCAGTTCCAATGGTCCCAGAATACGTTCGCTGAAGAACAGAAAATGCGAAATCACCTCTCGCGTCATGCCGCCTTCGTCACGAAAACGCAGCCAATCCGCCGCCTTTTGCCAAGTGCGCGGCCAATTTGCGTAGGTTACGATGATGTCCACGCCCATAAGCTGACCCAGTTCGCCTGCATCTACTGAGGTCCGCACATCGGTCAAGGCGGCGCCCGCCGCTTGGGTAAAGTTGACAGCCGAAGGCACGCCGGACGACGTGAGTTTCTCGACCAAACTGCGGCTTTCTTCAATATCGATGCCCAGTGGCTTTTCAAGGAAAACGGCCTTTCCCTGATCCGCCGCAGCCAATGCATAGGCCTTGCGCGGCGCGGGTGGGCAGGCGAGATAGACCAGTTCCGCACTGGCAATCGCGTCTGCCGCGTTGGCGGTCAGTGTTGCTGACGGTGCCGCTTGTTGTGCGGCCTTGCACGCGACGGTATCCGGGTCCCAAATCGCTTCGACTGAAAATTCCGGGTGTCGCGTCATATGCTCGAGCATACGCTGGCCCATTATTCCCAACCCGATAACTGCAGTCTTGATCGCCATCCGTGCCTCCCATCTTGACGGTTCATACCAGTCATACGAAGCCATCATTGGCAACCAGACTTGTCAGGGATCGTGATGGAGACGGTACGAAATCTCCGGCTTCATCCCGGCGCGAAGCGGCCCCGCCCGGTCAATTTACATCAAAACGTGGCGGTGTACCCCGAACCGGCGAAAACGATCATTTCGGCATGGCATGCAGAACGCGGGTGGCGGCCTCGATGGTGAAATCAATATCTTGTTGCGTATGTGCGGTGGAACTCAGGTTATGCAGGATCTTGTTGCCGGTAAAGAACACACCTTCTTCGCGAAGGGCAGCGGCGAAGACGCCGTATTTCGCAAGATCAACTGACGCGCAGAAGTCACGATATCCGGTGATCTCCTCCATATCCGTAAAGATCGGATGGAACATTGATCCGACGTTCTGCACCCGCATATTCTGACCTGCGTCCTTTGCGGCCGCATTCAAGCGTGCCGTCATCTGGTTTCCGATGTCTGTCAGTCTTGCGAACCCGGCGTTGTTATCGCGGGTCATTTCTTCGAGCATGGTTTTGACGGCATAAAGTCCCAGACGCGGCGCGTTCTGGCTGCCATAATGCAGGACCTTGCCGTACTCGATGCTTTCCATGATATGCGCAGGGCCCGCAATGGCGGCCACGGGAAACCCTTGGCCCAACGCCTTGCCATACGTCACGATGTCGGGCTTTAGCCCATAAAGTTCCGCAGCGCCGCCGGGTGCGACGCGAAAACCGGTCACTGTCTCGTCAAGATAGAACAACACCTGATGCTTGCGGCAAAGGTCCTGCACCTGATTAAGATACCCCGGCTTTGGCGGGATGACCCCCATGTTGGACATTGCACCTTCCATCATCACGCAGGCAATCTCATGTCCACGTAATTTCAGCACCCTCTCCAAGGCATCGATATCATTCCAGACCGCTACCAATGTGTCCTCCCATGATCCGGGTGTCAGACCGGAACTGTCCGGGATTCTGACCGGGTCGTTAGGGTGACCAAGCGTGGTTACGGGCTGGGGATTGGAACTGACCAACAGGCCATCGTACCAACCGTGGTAATGGCCCTCGAACTTCAGCACCTTGCGCTTGCCGGTCAGGCCGCGCGCCATGCGCACCGCCGTCATACAGGCCTCGGTCCCCGTGTTTGCAAACCGCACCTTGTCTACATGGTCAAGCATGCCGACCATCATTTCCGCCACCTCGACCTCGACCTCCAGCGCGGTGGCAAAATGGGTGCCGTTCTCGACCTCCTTGCGGATGACTTCGACGATCTTGGGATGTGCGTGTCCCAGAGGCAGACAGCCGAAAGACATCTGCCAATCGATAAATTCGTTGTCATCGACATCCCACAACCGCGCGCCGCTGCCCTTTTTGAAATAGGGCGGATGAGGGCTGTAGTTCATCGGTCCACGCGAAGCGGAACTGCACCCTTCGACCAGCACTTTCATGGCGCGGTCGAAATATTCTGCGGATTTTTCGGTTTTCATGTCTGCGTTTCCGTTTGTTTCATCTGCCTGCCCTCAATCAGAGCGCCTTGAGTATCTCTTGCGCCTGTTGTGCTGCTGTATCGACTGTCACGCGCGCAATTGGTCTGCCCACCAGCGTGTTAAACGCCTGCTGCGTCGCCTCAGTGAAATTGACAGCACCGTCGTTCTCGATGCTTTCAATACCCTCCCACGGAAGAGAACGCAGGTTCGTGTCAATCGCATCGGCCTCGGTCCAGGTGGGGTGCAGATCCAGTTGCACCTTTCCGTTATCCACGATCACCGGGTAGCCGCCCACCAGACCGTTGACGCCGGGAAGGTGCAGGGCCGACGGTTTGGAAGACACGAAGCTTTTGAACGCTTGGATCGCGGCGGAGGCGGTCACGCGGTTGAAAAACAGATCGAACCTGAAAGGGAACGGTTGCAAGAGAATTTCGCGCGCCAGATCTGTGACATCAGCGCCGCTGGCTTCGACGCTCAGCAGATAGGGCGGCAGATCAGCAGGCACCACATCAGAGAATATCGGGTATTCGAACGCATGCTGTGCAACCAGCTTGACCGAGATTTCAGCAACAGGGCACTTCAAACGATCGCTCAATCCGGCAACGATTTTCGGGATCGGCTCCTGAACATTTCCGATGCCACACAACGGGCCAAAACCAGTGCGGTGCAGGATCGGATTCACGACATCGGGATAGGAGGCTCCGATCCAGATGCCATCCAGATCAGCCTCGGCCAGTCGATCTCGGAAGGTTTTCATCACCCCAAGATGTAAAGAAAGATAGCCGCCGAATGGCAGTTTGGGAGCCGCAGATTTATCAATTTGCCACCACGGCATCAAAGTCGCGGTGGTAAAGATAAAGTCCGAATTAATCGCCCTTATTTTCTTGACGAAACCCGGACTTTCCACATCAAGCTCTTCTCCGACGATGGCCGGAAAGTAACCCTCAAGGCCCGCGCCGATCAAAGTGACATTGGCCCGAGCGCGCGCTTTGCCCCCATCCCTGCCAGCAATTATAATGGTGCTGAACAGGCCAGACCTTGCCGCCGCCTCCAATACATTCGTGCCCAACTCACCAACCGAGATGATAAGCAAAACCGGCTTATCCATTTTCGTAGGCTTTCAGGAAACGACCAACGGTGGGACCAAGGTCGTCGCTTTCATATCCGCCTTCCTGCACAAACACAGTAGGCACGGCCCACCTGCGGATCAGACCGGCCAGGGCAACAAAGCCATCGGGACTGATGTGGTGACCACCGTGCGGGTCCGATTTCAGCGCATCAAGCCCCAAGCCAATGACGATACCGTCCGGCTGGAATTTATCCACGGCATCGGCAAGCTTGGCAAATGCTTTCGCGAAACCAGCGTCGTCCGTATCCGCCGGGAAACAGATGTTGACGTTGAACCCCGCTCCTTTGCCCTCGCCGCGTTCATCCTCATACCCGGTGTGAAAGGGATAATAATTCGACGGATCGGAATGCATCGAGGCGGTCAGCACATCGCAACGATCATAAAAGATCGCCTGCGTGCCATTGCCATGATGGACGTCAATATCGACGATGGCGACCCGCGCGTACTGCTGCCGTAATTCTTCTGCCGCAATCGCCGCATTGTTGAGAAAGCAGAACCCCATTGCATAGGCGGCCCCTGCGTGATGGCCCGGCGGGCGGCACAAGGCATACGCCGCGTTGCCGGATAACGCGACAGCCCGTGCCGCGTTCACCGCACATTGGGCGGAGGCATAGCAGGCATCCCATGTACCTTCCCGAACCTCGGCCGCCAGATCAT
>JAGXHC010000192.1 GCA_024636405.1 Sulfitobacter sp.
GGTCGGCGGCGGTGATATCTACATGCCCAAGATCGCCCCCGTCCGGTGCGGCCACCGCCACACGAAACCGCGCATCACCGTTCAGATGCAGTGCAATATCGCCGCCGTTGTTGACATACGCACGGGAAATCGGGGCTGCGGCAACCATCGCGGCCAACACTGCGTCCGCAACTGCCCCGGCCACTGCAATCATCGGGGTGGTCCGCCCATCGGCATGCGGGCGCGCCGCCGCGTACATCACTTGTGCAATCGCGCCATCCGGGCGTTTGTCCAGGGGTTGGCGCAACACCGAAAGTTCGGCCACCAGTTCATCCAGCACCGTCTCGAACCGTGCGCGTGCCGCCGCAAAAGCACCTGCGCGATCACCATCGACGCCAATCACCAGATCAATCGGACCATGTGACAGATGCAGACGCCCGCCCGGCAGTATTGCGGCCTGCGGTGTCATTCGCGCGTCTTTCGCCAGCCGTAATTCTCGCGGTCGTTCGGGTCTGGCTGTGACGCGGTGGGTGCCACGCGGCGGATTTCCGGCGTCATGACGTCGGCCACCGGGCGAATGTGTTCCATATGACCGCCAAGTGTGCCGTAATCCTCACGGCGCAGGGTGAATTCAATCGGTGCGACCAGCGCCGGGGTGGGAACATAGCCAAAGCTGTCTGTGGGCATATCCATCACATCGACCATGACGGTAATCCCGCCACCCGGCCAGACATAGGCCGCCGCCCCGCCGCAGGACACATGGGTCAGCGTTGCCTTGACCGACTGCGTCAGGCGTACCGGGTTTTCCGTCACGCCCGCGCGCAGGCTGCCCCCCGCACCGCCCATGAACAGGACCGAACACAATGATGGTTCGCAGTTCTCGGCAATGCGCTCGGCGACCTTGAGCAATGGCGCGGTGATTTCGGCCTCCTGCGGTTCCAGATCGTCGTTCAGCGTAAAATACGCCCACTGCTCGCCCGTGGTGGAGATCATCAACAGCCGCAGGCCCGGCCAGGCGCGTTTGGGGTCGGCGGGGCGCAGTATGCTCAGCGGGTCTTCAACATCGGTGCCGCCCCAGCCGGTGCCGGGATCAGCCACCTGAAAATACCGCCCCGGCGTGGACCGTCTGCCGTTGATACGGATGCCCGAGGGCGTCATATCCAGCCCCCGACCCGCCTCATGTTCGCTCAGCACGCCGGTGATGTGATCGTCCACGACGACCACCTCGTCAACGTGGCCGTGCCATTGCTTTGCGAACATCCCGATGGTGGCAGACCCGCAGCCGACGCGCATCAATTTCTCAGGTGTCCCGTTGATGATCGGGGCCGCACCCGCCTGCACGATGATGGTACAGCCACCGTCGACGGTCATCTCCACCGGTTCGCGGTTGCACAGGCGCAGCAGCGCGTCACAGGTCACACGGCCCTCTTTCTTGGAGCCGCCAGTGAGGTGTTCCACCCCGCCCAGCGACAGCATCTTTGAGCCGTATTCGGCGGTCATCACATGTCCCACCGCCTCGCCGTCAACCCGCACCACGGCGCGTTCGTCGCCGATGTGGCGGTCGGTGTCGATCTTCACCTTGACGCCGCAATAGCTGAAAATACCTTCGGTCACCACGGTGACCATATCGACGCCCTCGACTTCCTGACTGACGATGAACGGGGCCGGTTTGTAATCGGGATATGTGGTGCCCGCGCCCACGGCGGTCACAAAGCTGCGCCCGCCCTGGATCACGTCACCGTCCCAGTCCTGCGCATTGTCGCCCTGATCCAGAAAGGCCACGGCCTTGGCCCCAGATTGGATGACCGTCAGCGGGTCAAGCCGCACCAGCGTGCCGCCATGATTGGCATAGCGGTCGCAGGCGCCCGATTTCCCGTCGGCGATATAGCACATTACAGGACAGGCATCGCAGCGGATCTTTTCCGGCTTGGCGGTCTGTTTCAGATCATCAGGCATGTCCGGCCTCCTTGAGGGCTGCGCGCAGGCGTGCGGGTGTCGCGGGCGCATGGGTCACGCGCGCACCGGTCGCATGATAGATGGCATTGAAGATCGCAGGTGCTGTCGGGATCAATACATGCTCGCCCAGCCCCTTGGCGCCGTAGGGCCCATGCGCATCCGCGATTTCCAGAACAAGTGTCTCGATCGGGGGGATGTCTCCGATGGTGGGGATCAGATAATCGTGCAGATTTTCCGTGCGCCCCGGCACGAATTCCTCCATCAGCGCCATGCCCAGCCCTTGGGCAATGCCGCCCTGCACCTGTCCCTCGATCAGCAGCGGATTGATTGCGCGGCCCACATCATGGGCTGCGACAAAACGGATCGGGCGCACTTGGCCCAGCTTCACATCCACATCGACCACCACCAGATGCGCCGCATAACCGAACTGCGCATAGGGCGACCCCTGCCCATGCGCGTCCATCGGCTTTACCGGGGGGTCGTAGGTTTCCTGCGCAAGCAGCACATAGCCTTCGGCATCGGCGTCAAGCCGTGCAGGATCAAGCGTCTGAACATGCGGCCCCTCCGATACCGAAACATTGCCACTGCTAAGTGTGATTTCCGCCTGAGGTCCTGCATTCACCTGCCGCAGGATCATTGCGCGCAATGCCTCGCCGGCCAAACGTGCGGCGTTGCCGGTCACGAAGGTCTGGCGGGACGCGGATGTCTTGCCTGCGTCGGGTGTCAAATCAGTGTCCGCGCCGATCACCGAAATCTGTGCCACGGCCACGCCAAGCGCCTTGGCAAATATCTGCACGATCACCGTGTTCGATCCCTGCCCGATATCCATCGCACCCTGATGCAGCACCACCCGCCCATCGCCACGCAGCCCGGCCTTTATCGTGGATGGATTGGGCAGCGAGGTATTGCCGCAGCCGTACCACCCGCCGGCCAGCCCGACACCGCGTCTGATCGCGGTCGCGGCTTCATTGAAGGCCGCACATTCCGCCTTGGCCGTCTCCCATGCCGGACGCAGCGCCTCAAGGCACGGTCTGATGCCGACGCCCTGGTCAAAAACCTGACCACAGACGGTAGGCACCCCGTTGTCCAGCGCATTGATCAGCCGGAATTCCAGCGCGTCGATACCCAGCTTTTTCGCCAATTGATCGAACGCCGTTTCCTGCGCAATCGCGGACTGCGGCACACCAAACCCGCGAAACGCACCGGACGGTGGACAGTGGGTATGGATCGCGCGGCTGCGCGCGCGGTAATCGGCCACACGGTACGGGCCAGACGCATGCACCGGCACACGGTTGGCCACGGTCGGGCCCCAGCTGGCATAGGCGCCGGTATTGAAATCACCGTCAAATGTCATGCCGCACAGCGTCCCGTCCGCCTTTGCCCCGATGCAGATGTCAATCTGCGCCGGATGGCGTTTGGTCGTGGATTGCATGGATTCAGTGCGGCTATAGGTCATGCGCACCGGCTTGCCCGTTGCCAAAGCAGCCAACGCCAGAAACGGCTGAACCGATACATCGATCTTGGCGCCAAAGCCGCCACCGACCGCTGTTGGTACAATGCGGATGTCAGCCATCTCCATGTCAAGGATTTCCGCCAGCGTCGCGCGGTCCATGGCCGGGGCCTGGGTACAGGCGTGTATATGTACGCGCCCATCCACCACCTCGGCAAAACCTGCCTCAGGCTCAATATAGGCGTGTTCGACAAAACTGGTACGATAGGTTGCAACAACGGTTTCATCCGCCAAGGCCAGCGCCGCATCGGCATCGCCGCATTGCACAAAACCGCCGCACATCACGTTGCCCGCGCGGTCATCAAACAGCAGCGGCGCACCATCGGCCAGCGCCTCGGACATGTCGCCCAATATCGTTGACGGCGTCCATGTGACCGGGAAATCCGCCAGATCCAGCGCTGCAATCGCTGCCGCATCACCAACGACACAGGCAACAGCCTCGCCGCGGAAACGCACGTGATCCACCGCAAATACCGGCTGGTCGATGAAACCGGGAATGACGCCGAACGCATTCAGCCCCGGCACATCCGCTGCGGTCAGCACCGCCACCACACCCCGGTGCAACGATTGCCACGCCGCGACATCGCCAAGCTCAAATTGCGCCGCCGGATGCGGCGACCGAACGACCCGCGCCACCAACGCGCCTGCAGGGGCCACGTCATCGCCAAAGCGCTCTGATCCGTCCACCTTTGCCGCCCCGTCAAGCCGGCGGGCGGATTGCCCCAGTTCCTGACCCGAAACCGTCAGAGTGGCGGCGCCGTGGGCATCCATGACGGCGTCAATAATCTTGCGATAACCTGTGCAACGGCACAGCACACCCCCCAGCGCCTCCTGCACCTGCGCCACATCGGGGCGCGGCACCCGGCGCAGCAGGGCAACGGCGGAAACCATCATCCCCGGTGTGCAGATGCCACATTGCGCGGCCTGATGATGCTGGAAACTGGTCATCAGCGCCTTGGCGTCGGCATCTTCGCGCGCCAGCCCGGACAAGGTTTCTACCTGACGCCCCGCCGCCTGCTGTACCGGCATCAGGCACGCACAGACCGGTGCGCCGTCCACCAGCACCGTGCAGGCACCACAATCGCCCGCGTTACACCCGACCTTGACGTCCAGCGCGCCGCAGGTCTCGCGCAGGACATGCGACAGCCGGTCACCCGCGCGCGTTTCCACATCGGCCCGCACGCCGTTCAGCGTGAACCCGGTGACACTGGTTTGTGACTGCTTGTCCATCATGTTGCACCTCCGATGGCATCAATGACCGTGCGACGCAGCACCTCGATGACCGCATCGTGGCGGTATTCTGCCGTGCCACGGATATCCGAAATCGGCGAAAGCCCCTGCAACAGATCGGCAGTGATCTTGTCCGGTGCCGCTGCCACAGACGCCCCTTGCAAGGCATTCTCAAGCGCAGTCATCCGCTGCGCCACGGGCGAGGCGGCACCGACTGCGATACGCACATCGCTCAGATGCCCATCCTCAACCGTGATCACCGCCGCGACCATACAGATTGAAATCACCAGATACTTCCGCGCCCCCAGCTTGAGGAATGCCCCCTGCGCCGCGTCAGGCAAAGCCGGAATATAAAGCGCGCTCAAAATCTCATCCGGGCGGCGCGCGGTTTTGCGCACGCCTTGCAGAAAGTCACCCAGCGGCAGACGCCGAACGCCCGCCTGCGAAGACAGTTCCACTTGCGTTCCCAGCGTCAGCAGCGGCGGCACGCCATCTGCGGCGGGGGACGCATTGCACAGGTTGCCCGCGACGGTCCCGGTATTCTGTATCTGCACCGATCCAACTTCGCGCGCAGCCTGTTTCAGCCCATCAAACGCGCCCGGAAGATCGGCGCGGATCACGTCCGTCCAGGTTGTTGCGCCGCCGATGCGCCATCCGTCACCGTCGCGCGCAATGCCGCGCAAGCCGTCAATGCGGGTGATGTCCAAAAGCGTACCCGCAAAATGGCGGTCACCCAAAGCCGGAAACCAATCGGTGCCGCCCGCAATGACCGTCGCTTGCGCACCCGCCAGCAGGCGCAATGCCTCTTCCAGATCGTTTGCAGCGATATAGCCCATGTTGATCCCTGATCCCCGCCGTGGTGCGTCAAAAATTCGTTGGTACACGAATAAGAAATTGCCGCCGCCCTTGTGTCAAATCAAATCGCGCGGTTCACCCGACAAAGGCGCGTTCCACGACGAATGTCGCGGGCTTGCTGTTTGCGCCTTCCTCCAGCCCGAACCCTTCGAGCGCGCGTTTGGTATCGTTCAGCATCGCCATTGAGCCGCAGATCATTCCGCGATCCTCTGCCGGGTTCAGCGGTGACAGACCAAGATCGTCAAATATCTTGCCCGAGGCCAGCAAATCCGTCTGCCGCCCCATTCGCGGCCAATCCTCACGCGTCAGCGTGTCATAAAGCGTCAGTTTCTGAGCCATCTCACCCACCAGCGGATCGGACTTGAGAGCATCGACCAGATCGCGGCCATAGGTCAGTTCCCCTGCGGTGCGGCAGGTGTGGCAAAGGATAAGCTGGTCAAATTTATCATAGGTTTCCGGGTCACGAATGACCGACGCAAAGGGTGCGATCCCGGTCCCGGTGGCGAACATCCACAGCCGCTTGCCCGGCAGCAGCGCATCAATGACAAGCGTGCCCGTCGGCTTGCGCCGCATCAGCACCGTGTCCCCCTCGCGCAGCTTTTGCAGGTGTTGCGTCAGCGGACCATCCGGGACTTTGATCGAATAAAACTCAATCTCTTCATCCCAAGACGGCGAGGCGATCGAATAGGCGCGGAACACCGGTTTTTCGGCATTGGGCAGGCCGATCATGACAAATTCGCCTGACCGGAAACGAAACGACGCGGGCCGCGTGATACGAAACCGGAACAGACTATCGGTATAATGTTGCACCTGCGTCACCGTTTCTGCGAATACACCAGCCGGGATCGGAAATTCCTGTGTCTTGTTCACCACGACGTCCATTGCAAGCACCCCTGTCAGTAAGTTGGTTTATTGTTTGTACACATATGAATAATCTGTCAAGGAAATCCTCTTGATCGGCGGGAAAATTCTGTTAGCGTTCAAATGAAATTCACACCCCCGAAAGGTTGCGCCATGTCCGATACCCCGCAAAAACTGGTCATCCGCAACGTCGGTCTCATGCTGTCCGGGCGGATGGAGGAACCGGTGCTTGATGCCGATTGTCTGATCGCGCTGGACGGCAAAATCAGCCAATGGGGCAAGGAAAAGGACCTTGATACCGAAGGCGCGGATACGCTGATTGATGCGATGGGTGTCACGCTGGCGCCCGGCCTGATTGACAGTCACGTGCACCCGGTGGTCGGCGATTACACCCCGCGCCAGCAACAATTGGGCTGGATCGACAGCACCCTGCACGGCGGCGTCACC
>JAGXHC010000193.1 GCA_024636405.1 Sulfitobacter sp.
ACGCCGCCAGTCCGGTCCAGTCCATATCCGTGTCGGTGAAGATGGCGATGAAGTTTTCCTGAAGATCACGGCCCGCGTCCACGAATTTGCCACCGAAGGAACGGTGGTCATCGGCGCCCATATTGGTGCCCAAAATCCAGTGGCCCGTCGTCAGCGCCGACAGGCCAATCGGCACATAGGTCAACGGGTTGCCAAAAAAAGTCGCCATAAGTGCCGCCAGCAGATTGCCGCGCATCGCCCGTGACACCAATGCCGCGACCACGAAATGCAGGCCGTAAAACGGCGTGAAGGTCGTAAAGACCCCGGCCCAGATGCCGCGCGCGATACGTTCGGGGCTATCGGGCAGTCGCCGCATCCGGTGTTTGACGTAATGAAAGGCGCGGGCCCAGCCGCCGCGCGGCCACATGAATTCTGCCACCGCGCGTATCGTAGGTTTTGGGTCGCGGCGTTTGAAGATCACGTCAGGGTTCCGTTACTTTCTCATTGGCCCTTTCAGGCGCTTTTTTCCACAGACCTGTCCGCCCGGAGGTTTCGGTAGCGGCTGACTTGTGCCACTTCGCTTTCTGCTTCGAGGGTCAGCATCATGGAATGCAGATGGCTGACGTCCCGCAGTTCCACATAGATCAACAAGCGGTAAAAGTCAGGTTTGCGTTCGATGAATTCAAGGTTCGAGATATTGGCGGACGTTTCCCCGATCAAGGTGCAGATGCGTCCCAGAACGCCGACGCCGTTGCCGATCGTGATGTCGATGGTGGCACCGTAGATGGCGGGATGGTTGCCTTCGTGCCAGCGCAGATCAACCCAACGGTCGGGCTGTTCCTCGTAATCTGACAGGCGGTCGCAGTCTATGGCGTGCACGGTGACGCCGCGGCCCCGAAAGGTGATCCCGACGATACGTTCGCCCGGCAACGGTTCGCAGCACGGCGCGCGGTCAAATGACTGGCCCGCCTCAAGCCCGACAACGGCGCGGCCCGCCTCTATATGGTCTGTGCGGCTGGGGGTCAGATCCGGATAGACCGATTGCACGACTTCGCGCCCGGCCAGTTCGGAACTGCCCAGCCGTGCCAGCACCTCTTCTGCATTGGCGTAGCGCATGTTTTTGGCTGCTGTCGCCAGCACCTTGTCCGTCGCGCGTTTGCCGACATGCGCAAACGCGGAACGGGCAAGTTCCTGACCCAGTTTGATAAACCGCTCGCGGTCGACTTCGCGCAGGGAACGGCGGATCGCGGTCTTGGCCTTGCCGGTCGTCGCGATATCAAGCCATGTGACCTGTGGCGTCTGGCCCTGTGCGGTGATGATCTCAATGGACTGGCCGTTTTTCACGCGGGTCCAAAGCGGCACGCGCATGCCGTCCACCTTGGCGCCAACGCAGGCGTTGCCGATGCGGGTGTGGATGGCATAGGCGAAATCAATCGGCGTGGCGCCGCGCGGCAGTTTTACGACCTCACCCTTTGGGGTGAAGCAAAAGACCTTGTCGGCGTACATCTCGAGCTTGACCGCCTCGAGAAAGTTCTCGTGGTCGTCCTCGGCGTCGAATTGTTCGGTCAGTTGTGCAATCCATTTGGCCGGATCGACGGCAAAGGGATTTCGCGAGCGTACACCGTCGCGGTAGGACCAGTGCGCGGCAACCCCGGTTTCGGCCACGTCATGCATTTGCTGGGTCCGTATCTGGACCTCCACCCGTTTTCCGTCGCGTCCCGATACCGTGGTGTGGATCGAACGGTAGCCGTTTGTCTTGGGCTGGCTGATGTAATCCTTGAACCGCCCCGGCACCGCGCGCCACCGCCGGTGAATGGCCCCCAATGTGCGGTAGCAGTCTTCCTCGGATCCGGTGATGATGCGAAAGCCGTAGATGTCGGAGAGGCGGCTGAACGATTGCTCCTTTTCCTGCATCTTGCGCCAGACCGAATAGGGCTTTTTGGCGCGGCCGAACACTTCGGCTTCGATCTTGGCCTTTTGCAACTCCGTGCACATGTCCTTGGTGATCCGCTCGATCACATCGCCGGTTTCGCGTTGCAGGGGGATAACCGGCGGATGATGCTGGCGCGCGCCTCGGGGTTGATCACGCGAAATGCGAGATCTTCCAGTTCTTCGCGCATCCACTGCATGCCCATCCGGCCGGCAAGCGGCGCATAGATGTCCATCGTCTCGCGGGCCTTTTGCATCTGTTTGTCGGAGCGCATCGATTTGATCGTGCGCATATTGTGCAGACGGTCGGCCAGTTTGACCAGAATGACCCGCAGATCCTTGGACATCGCCATGAACAGCTTGCGGAAATTCTCGGCTTGTTTGGTCTCGGTCGAGTTCAGTTGCAGGTTGGTCAGCTTGGTGACGCCATCGACCAGTTCGGCCACCTCGTTGCCAAAGCGGTCGCGGACCTCGGTGTAAGATGCCTTGGTATCTTCGATGGTGTCATGCAGCAGGGCAGTGATGATGGTGGCATCGTCAAGCTGCTGTTCGGTCAGGATCGCAGCGACGTTGACCGGATGGGTAAAGTAGGGTTCACCGGAATGGCGGAACTGACCCTCGTGCATTACCGCGCCGTAGTCATGCGCGGCGCGGATCAATGGTTCGTTGGTCTTGGGGTTATAGGCCCGGACAAGGGCGATCAGGTCATCGGCAGTAATGTCGGCGGTCATCATGCCATCTGCCTCTTGGCCCCGAAGGGTGGGGTTTTACCCCTGCCCCTGTGCCGCCATAAGTTGACGCAGCAACATCTCTTCGGACATGCTGTCTTCTTCGGGTTTGTCCTGTTCGGCCCCCATAAGAAGCGCCATTGCGTCTTCTTCGGGTTCGTCCACTTCGATCTGATTCTGGTTGCTCTGGATCAGACGTTCGCGCAGGTCATCGGCGCCCTGGGTCTCATCCGCAATCTCGCGCAGCGAAACAACCGGGTTCTTGTCGTTGTCGCGGTCCACTGTAACGGGTGATCCTGCGGCAATTTCACGGGCGCGGTGCGCGGCCAGCATGACCAGTTCAAACCGGTTGGGAACCTTGTCCACACAATCTTCGACGGTGACGCGGGCCATGGGGGTGCTCCAATTCTCAATTCAGCTGTCAGAAGGGTGGTATTTATGCGGGTTCCGCCAGATTTACAAGCACCTATTCCACCGCACGAACGGCCTGTCTTTCGGCCAGAGGCAAAGCGGCAAGCATCTGCATAACAGAGCGCCCGGTCAGCGGATGCACCCAGTCCGGCGCGATGTCCGCGAGCGGGACCAGCACGAAAGCCCGATCCTGAAGCCGCGGATGTGGCAGGATCAACTGGTCAGGCGTTGTGCCGATCTGCTGTTCAAGCGGCAATGAGCGCCAGTTTTCGTGGGTTTGCGCATCCGGCAGCACCAGATCACCCATTGCGATCAGATCAAGATCCAGTGTGCGCTGCCCCCACCGCTGCACCCGTGCGCGGCCCAGTTCGGCCTCAACCGCATGCAGATGCATCATGATCTGTTCGATTGGCCAGGGAACAGACAACAGTGCCGCTGCGTTAACATAGTCGGGACCAGATCCCACCGGAAACGCCGGAGTGTGATAGAATGGCGAAGTGGCGCGAATCACCGCACCACGATTTTTTAGTGTAATTAATGCCTTTTTAAGCGTTTGGGCGGGAAAACCGGCATCCGACTGCAGGTTACCTCCCAGTGCGATAAGCAGTCTGTTTTCCGTTTTAAGCGGATCGCTGCCTTGTTCACCTTGTTGGTGGTCTTGCAGCATGGTCAAAAACCTCTAATTAACACCCGATGCATTCGGGCAGACTTGGTACATGAGTTGTAGGACCCAGGACGGCTTATCAAATGAAAAATATTTGCGGCAGGATCGCCGGAAGGAAACACTGACATGTTCTACAAAGATGAGCGCCTTGCTTTGTTCATCGACGGCTCAAACCTTTATGCCGCCGCGAAGACACTGGGTTTTGACATCGATTACAAGCTGTTGCGTCAGGAGTTCATGCGTCGCGGTAAATTGCTGCGCGCCTTCTATTATACTGCGCTGCTTGAGAATGATGAATATTCGCCGATCCGGCCCCTGGTGGATTGGCTGAACTATAACGGCTTTTCCATGGTCACCAAACCGGCCAAGGAATATACCGACAGCATGGGCCGCCGCAAGGTCAAGGGCAACATGGATATCGAGCTTGCCGTTGATGCGATGGAACTGGCGCCGCGTGTCGATCACATTGTGATCTTCTCAGGTGATGGCGATTTCCGGCCGCTGGTCGAAAGCCTGCAACGGCAGGGTGTGCGTGTGTCCGTTGTCAGCACCATCCGCAGCCAGCCGCCGATGATTTCGGATGATCTGCGCCGTCAGGCCGATAACTTTATCGAGCTTGAAGACCTGCGCGACGTGATCGGCCGCCCCCCGCGAGAACACGCCGCAGACAACGACTGAGCGCCGCATTGCGATCAGTTCCCAATTTGCGATCAGTCCCCGAAAAATTGTGCGCCAAAGACGATAAAGCCTTTGGCGCACAGCATTTCTAAAATATAGTACGGGTAATATACAAGGAAGATCGGTAGATCATTCCCCCCAGGAAAGGGTCGCATTTCGCGGCTCAGGTTTCGATCCCCCAAAAAAGGGGGAGGCGTAAAGGTTCTATGCTTGTTAAACGTGCAGCCGCGCTGGAACGGATCGATAATATTGATCTATTGTGGCAGGGCATCGTGGAAACGCTGAACGCCGCCGGCTTCGATCATATCATCTATCACAGTGTAAATGCGGATTTTGCAGAACCATTGCTGCGCTGCACGATCGACGGATTGTATGATGGGACGGATCCATCGGACGATCCATTCCTGATCTATGCCTGCAACAAATATGACATCGTGCCCATTGGCACCGAATTCGTGGCCGGCCACCCCTATATAACCGACCGCGAACGCGATCTGGTGGAACGTGCCGGTGCGGCTGGTTTTCTGTCCGGTCTGGGGATTCCGATGCGCCTGCAAGGGTCCGAAAGGTTCGGTGGCTTCATCATCGGCACAGGGGTCGACGGCGCGACGTTCCGCGCGCGGTTCCTGCCCAGGGCAGAGGAAATTCGTCTGTTCTGCCTGCTGATCCACCGGCATATCGAAACGCTGCTCTGCACTGAGGCATCCGCCCTGAAAACCAGCGATGACGATTTTCGCACCCCTCTGCTGGCGCCGGAGCTGCCGGAAATCTTTGACACGCTCAGCCCGCGCGAACGCGAGGTCGTCTATCTTTTGGCCCACGGCAGCAGCCGACAGGAAAGCGCGGACATCTGTGGCATCTCCGTTCATACTGTCTCGGATTATGCGAAATCCGCCTATCGCAAGCTGAATGTCAGCAACCGAGGGCAGGCGGCGGCCCTGATCCACAACAGCCAGCCATAAGACCGCAACATATGTGGCCAAGCCGACCTTGGCGCCGACGCGTGCCGCAGACGCATGCCGCAGGGGTGGACGCAGGCGGCACGAACGCTTACCTGTCCTGCGAACCGCCGGAGACGCCGATGACCAAACCGCCGCTTACGCTTTACCTTGCCGCGCCGCGCGGTTTCTGCGCCGGTGTGGACCGGGCCATCAAGATCGTTGAAATGGCGCTTCAGAAATGGGGCGCGCCGGTTTATGTGCGCCATGAGATCGTGCACAATAAATTTGTCGTGGACGGGCTGCGCGACAAAGGTGCGATCTTTGTTGAGGAACTTGACGAATGCCCCGATGACCGTCCGGTGATCTTTTCCGCCCACGGCGTGCCGAAATCGGTGCCCAGTGCCGCGCAGGCGCGCAATATGGTCTATGTCGATGCCACCTGCCCGCTGGTGTCCAAGGTCCATATCGAGGCGCAACGCCACGCTGATGCAGGGCTTCAGATGATCATGATCGGACATGCGGGCCACCCCGAAACCATCGGTACGATGGGCCAGTTGCCGCATGGTGAGGTGCTGCTGGTGGAAACCCCCGACGATGTTGCCCGTGTTGACGTGCGCGATCCCGCGCGGCTGGCTTACGTTACGCAAACCACGCTGAGCGTTGATGACACCGCCGATATTGTCGCCGCGTTGAAGGCACGCTTTGCGGGCATCATCGGGCCGCACAAGGAAGACATCTGTTACGCCACCACCAACCGTCAGGAAGCGGTCAAGGCGATGGCACCGCGCTGTGATGCGATGCTGGTTGTTGGTGCGCCCAATTCGTCCAACTCCCGCCGTCTGGTAGAAGTCGGTGCGCGTGCAGGGTGCGGTTATGCGCAACTGGTACAGCGCGCCACCGACATCGACTGGCGCGCGCTTGACGGGATCGCCAGCATGGGCATCACTGCCGGTGCCTCCGCCCCCGAAGCGCTGATCGACGAGGTGATAGAGGCGGTAAAGGCGCGGTATGACGTGACCACCGAACAGGTCGAGACCGCGGTGGAGAACGTCGAATTCAAGGTGCCGCGCGTGTTGCGGGAACCGGCATGAACCGGATCCCCGCAGCGGCCCTGCTGCTTGGTATCGCCGGGCTGGTGCCGTTCATCTGGGGTGCGATGCTGAGCAGTGGTTATCTGGACAGTACCATTGCCGATCCCGGAAGGCAGCCCGCGCTGTTATATTTCGGCACGGACGGTGCGCTGCTTATGCTGCGGTATGGGGGCATCATTCTGCCGTTCATGTCCGGCGTGCTCTGGGGTTTTGCGACGCGTGCCGATGGCGGGCGTGCAACGCCGGCATATATTCTGTCAGTCCTGCCCGCCCTGTGGTGGTTCATTATGCCCGGCACCGGCCCCACAAGCGGTTTGATAAATCTGATGACCGGTTTCGTCGGTGTGCTTCTGCTTGATTTCGCCTTTTGGAAATGGGGTCTGGCGCCGCGCTGGTGGATGGCGTTGCGTGTCCCGCTGAGCATCGTTGTTCTTGTCTGTCTCGGCGTGGGCGTCCTCATATGACGGACCCTCGGACCCTGCGGACCTATGCGCAACACGCGGACGTCTATGCCGACACGATGCAGCGCGCCTTGCAGGATGATCCGCTGCTGGCCGCCTTCATCGCGCGCCTTCACAAAGGGGCGCAGGTTCTTGACCTGGGGTGCGGTCCCGGTGCGGCGGCGCTGATCATGGCGCGTGCGGGTCTGCACGTTACCGCGACAGATGCAGTGGCCGAAATGATCGCCCGCGTCCCGCCCCACCCCTTGATCACGGCCCATCTGGCCAGCTTTGACGACATCAGCGCGCATGATGCCTATGACGGGATTTGGGCAAACTTCAGCCTGCTGCATGCCCCCCGCGACGCCCTGCCCCGGCACCTTGATGCGCTGCGCACAGCGCTAAAGCCGGGCGGCACGCTGCATATCGCGATGAAGACCGGCACCGGGCAGGCCCGCGACAGCCTGGGACGGCTTTATACTTACGTCACGGCGCAGGAATTGACCGGGATGCTGCAAAATGCCGGCTTTTTGGTCAGGAATTCGACCACCGGGCGTGACAAAGGGCTGGACGGCACCCTTGCCGATTGGATAGCTCTCAGCGCTGATGGCTAAGCTTTTTGCATATACTGACGGTGCGTGTTCCGGCAACCCCGGTCCAGGCGGCTGGGGCGCTTTGATGCAGGCCACGGAAGGCGGCACCGTGATCAAGGAACGCGAGCTAAAGGGCGGTGAGGCCGCGACCACCAACAACCGGATGGAACTGCTGGCCGCGATCAACGCGCTCGAGGCGCTGGACCGTCCGACCGAAATCACCATCATCACCGACAGCAACTACGTCAAGAACGGCATCACCGGATGGATCTTCGGCTGGAAAAAGAACGGCTGGAAAAATGCAGCGAAAAAACCGGTCAAGAACGTCGAGCTTTGGCAGCGGCTGGATGCGGCGAACGCGCAGCACACCGTGACCTGGAAATGGGTCAAGGGCCACGCCGGCCATCCCGAAAATGAACGCGCCGATGCGCTGGCGCGTGCCGGCATGGCCCCGTTCAAGCCATGACGCTGGTCGCGTTGCTGGACCTTGCGGCGGTGCTTGTCTTTGCGATCACCGGTGCGCTGGTGGCCAGCCGCGCGCAGCTTGATCTGGTCGGATTCGCATTCATCGCCTGCCTCACGGCGCTTGGCGGCGGCACGATCCGCGATCTGCTGTTGAACCGCAATCCGATTTTCTGGATGGAAACCCCCGAAAACCTCGCGGTCGCATGTCTCGCGGCGGTTATTGTCTTTTTCACCGCACATCTGCTGGAAAGCCGGATGCGCACGTTGATCTGGCTGGACAGTTTTGCACTGGCCATCGCAGTGGCCGCAGGGGTCGGCGTGGCGCAGTCGCTGGCGCAATCGGCGGTCATTGTGATCCTGATGGGCATGATCACGGGCTGTATGGGCGGCCTGATGCGTGACGTTGTGGTGGGTCAGGTGCCGATGGTGCTGAAACAAGGCGAACTTTATGTCACCGCCGCCTTTGCCGGTGCCGCAACCGCCGTGATTGCCAACCTGTATCTGAACGACCCATCGCTCAGCCTGCTGGTCTGTGCGGCAGTCACCTGGGTCTTGCGCGCAGGCTCGCTGCATTTCGGCTGGCACCTGCCCGTCTACCACAGCACCCCACCCAAAGCCTGACTTGGCCATTCGATTCTTCTGGCTTTTAATATCCGGGCTTATGTATCAAATGCACCAACATTAGTGAATCCCTATCCGCGCTGATTTGCTAACCTGCCAACATGCAGGATAAGAGCATCAACAACGCGCTCCTGGCGCTCCGAAAGCAAATCATACGCGGCGATGGCGTGGGGCTGACGCATGTTGAGGATCTGCTGACCCTGCGGGGCGTTCACATGCCTGCTGTGCTGCCCGCCAAGTTACCGGATGCGGCGCGTCGGGGTCACATGGCGAGAATGGTCATTGATGCGCTCAGGGGCGGGCCTATGACCGCGCGTGAGGTTGCGGCCTATGTATCAGAGCGACGCCCAGAGATTGACTTTAACGCTGCGCACAAGCGGGCTGCGCTGGCATTAAGTAAGCTAAAGAAGGCCGGGCTGATCTGCCGCGAGGGGCGGTTGTGGCAAACAAGCGCACAAAGATAGGATATTATTTTTAGAGGTTGGAGAATCAGTAGAAAGACACCAAATATGTTGGATAGGAGATAACCTGTGCATAACTTGGGGTTGGGTCAACCGCGTAAGCTGTTGATTTCGAGTCGTATTCCTGAGGGCTAACTTGTTGAAAAAACTAGTTGAATCGAAATCTGTTATGCCCTATGATCTGGAAAAGAAAAGGCCCCGCAAAAAGCGAGGCCGATCCTAAAGTGAGACTTGGGTCGGAATCGAACCGACGTGTAGGAACTTGCCAGGACCCCGCATAACCATTCTGCCACCAAGTCTTAAGAGCCGGTATATCACCGGCTCTTTTCTTTTTCTACATGAACTTGTTGTCGCCACATAATTTTGTGTGTCGTGGCAAGGCATTGTCTACCAGTGGTAGCCTATGCCGCCCGCTGCCAGTAGCCTTTCCAGTTGCGCGACACTGGCGCTTCCATCGCATTGCTGACCACGATCCGCGCCAGTGTGCCGTTGTCGTTGCGGCGGTTGTCTTCTAACCATGCAGCGTGGTTTGCGTACTGGTAAAGGTACTGCGGGCTAACATGGTGGTGCTGGCCCTCAACCATCCGGCGCAGGCGGCTAAAGTAGCTTTCCACCATGTTGGTGTGCTTGCCGTGGTCGCTGTAAATCTCGGAGTGGTTCACGCGGTCAACGTGGTATCCCATGTGCAACTCATGCCAATGGCTGGCTTCGTCCGCTGACATTGTGGACAGGCGCGATACGTTCTCGTTTGCCAGCGCTACGCCTTCGCCTTCGCTCATTGCTATGAATGGCAGGGTGCGGCCCGTACGCTCACGCAGGGCGATGACAACGCGGCGCGTGCCAGTCTGGTGGATCTTGAGGCGGCGGTCCTTACGGTCTGCCTTGACGTTCTCGGGGCGGATATGACCGCCAAAGTATGCGCCATCAATCTCGACGTGACCCGACAGAACTTCGCCCGTCTGCACCTCTTGCGCCATGGCCTCCCGCAGCTTGTGAGCCAGCACAAAGGCTGTCTTGTATTGGCAATCCAGATCGCGGCTCAGTTGAACCATGCTCACGCCCTTGGATGCGTTCACGATTATGCAGATTGCGGCCAACAGGTCCACAAAGTCCATCTTGCGGCTGGCGAATATCGTGCCGCTGGTCACGCTGAACTGGTGGTGACATGCCTTGCACTTGAACTTGCGGCGAGTGGTGATCTTGTACGCCTCATCAAAACCACAGCATGGGCAGACCGCTTCGCCTTCTGTCTCAGGCCAGCGC
>JAGXHC010000024.1 GCA_024636405.1 Sulfitobacter sp.
CCGCGACATTGGCGGGGGACCGCATTGGTTGGCGGGCATATATTTGGCGTGGCCTTTTATGGGCCTGATGGCGGTCGCGCAACCACAAGCGAAGGCCGGGACGTGGTGGGCGATCTGATCCGACGCAGCGCCGCTGCGTCCTGATTGTTTCCAAATTCGCAACATGCCAGCCACACAGGTTGCAATTGTCGCCAATTTATTTGAATGAAACCTTTGGCGTGGATAAGGTGCCTTGAAACACGGGACCAAAATAGAATATGGCCAAATTCGGCATCGATTTTCTGCCCAAGACCTCATTTGATCGTACCTTACGACGGTGGGCGCGTGCTGTTCGGCAGGCGGACGTGGCAGAGCTTCCTGTCCTGCGGCGGCAGCGCAATCATGCCCGCAAGCTGAAATCCTATCTCGACCGGCTGATTCATACAGCCGATGAACGGCTGGCGTTGCCCATGATCGGGTCCACCCTGTTTCCAAAACCCCACAATGCTGATTGGGCGTGGCGGCCGGAACTGTGGCGCGGGCCACTGCCAACGCCGGGGATATCATCCGTTGCGACCAAATCCATGCTTGGGAATGAAGTCACCCTGTTTCACGATTGCGCCTTTTCCGAACTGACCCTGCGCCAGTTGCGCAACCTGCGCGAAGAAGACTTGGCGCCTTATGGTTTGCGTTTGGACGTTTTCAAATTCGATGGGTCATTCCTGTCACTGGTCGTGGACCTGCCCGATGACGGTGTGAAAGGTCTCAAGCGGACGCACCTGCTGCGCATGGACGCCATTGTGGAAATGGAAATGCCGCTGGAAATTTTTGCCCGTCTTAATATCCGCCACGGTCCCAACACTGAACAGATCGTGCGCGAGCTTCCTCTGAATGAGGAAAATATACGGGTCGAGTTCGATTTGGCCTATTCCAACCTGAACGAAAAACGCGTCGAACGGGCTTGGATCGATCTGATATTTGAGGGCCCGCAGATGAATCAGGTCATTCTTCGCGATCTGACATTTTCACGCAGGCCACGCGCCCAGTTGTAGGAGTCCCGTGCATGAGCACGCTGAAGCTGACCAAGACGAAGATGAAACAGGGTGTCTGGCAGGGGATTGTCACACAGACCGGCAGCGGCGTTCCCGTCATCGACGTTACCCATGTCGGCATCACGATTCCCGGCGTAGAGCTGACCCACAATGAAAGCGCGGGACATTGGCTTTTGTCGATCCCGATACCTGCGGACGCGATCACCGACGGGGTGCAGACGCTGCTGATCACTGACAAGGCGGCTGGCGCCAAGATCGGGCATATATCACTGATCGCCGGCGAGCCGTTGATGGACGACGTGCGCGCGGAATTGGATCTGTTGCGGGCGGAACTGGACATGCTCAAGCGCGCCTTTCGGCGGCATTGCCTCGAAACCAGCTGAAAACCGCATACCGCTCTGGTTGCGAGCGGTGGATTATCGACATGCGTGACAAAAAAGGCCCGCTAGTTTGGCGGGCCTTTATCGTGATTTATGGGTAACGCTTGGGCGCTATTCCTTTGGACCCAGCGCCGACAGACCCTTGAGAATGTCGATGGCATAGGCCAGTTGGTAATCCTCTTCCCGCAGGTCGGCGGCTTTTTGTGCGTCTTCGCGGTCTTTTTCAATCAGCTTGATCTCGTCCTCGGTCAGGCTGTCATTGTTAAGGCTACCGCGAAGATCCGCCTCAGAACGTAGCGGACGGGCCAATGTGGCGTCCTCTTCGTCCTCTTTTGGCTTGTTTGGTGGCTGCTGCACGATGATGTCGGGGCTGACGCCCAGCGCCTGAATCGACCTTCCCGACGGGGTATAGTACCGCGCCGTGGTCAGCCGCATCGCGCCGTCGCCACGCAGGGGCATAACGGTTTGCACCGATCCTTTGCCAAAGGATTTGGTCCCTACGATGATCGCGCGGCGGTGATCCTGCAAAGCACCTGCAACAATCTCAGACGCCGAAGCGGAGCCGCCATTGATCAGTACTACAATCGGCTTGCCCATCGACAGATCACCCGGTTTAGCATTGATCCGGTCACCATCCGCAGGATCACGGCCCCGCGTGCTGACTATTTCACCTTCCTCCAGGAAGGCATCCGATACCGCGATTGCCTGATTCAGCAGCCCGCCGGGATTGTTACGCAGATCCAGCACGATACCATTGATGTTTTCGATACCACCGGCGTCTTCGATCTGTTTGTCCAGACCTTCTTTCAACTTCGGATATGTCTGTTCGTTAAAGGTCGTGATCCGCAGCACTGCCGTCTGACCCTCGGTCCGGGCGCGCACGGCCGTCAGCTGAATAGTGTCGCGGATGATCGACACATCAAAGGGTTCCGCTTCGCCTTCACGCACAACGGTGATGACAATCTCCGATCCGACCGGCCCGCGCATCAACTCCACCGCGTCGTCCAGCAACAGACCCAGCAGGCTTTCGCCATCAACATGGGTGATGAAATCGCCAGCTTCGATGCCCGCTTCTGCTGCGGGGGTGCCGTCGATGGGGGACACCACCTTGACGAAGCCATCCTCTTGCGTGACCTCGATCCCCAGACCGCCAAATTCGCCGCGCGTCTGTTCACGCATCTTGGAAGCGTCTTTGGGTGACAGATATGACGAATGTGGATCAAGTGACGTCAGCATGCCATTGATCGCAGCTTCGATCAGCTCGCCGGGATCGACCTCTTCGACGTATTGCGCACGGATGCGTTCAAAAATGTCCCCGAACAGATCAAGCTGTTCATAAACATTGCTGGTCTTGGCCGTTTCCTGCGCCAGCAACGGGCCGGCGATCTGTGTCGTGGCAATCACCCCCGCCAATGTACCGCCGAGCGCTGCCATCACGAATTTCTTCATCTTGCTATCCATCCTTGTCGGTGCGGAACCAATCGCTTGGGTCCTGTGGAGTGTTGTCTTGCCTGACTTCTATATAGAGCGTTTCCGAGCGTTCAGTGCCAGAGCCATCACCAATTGGTGACATCGCGCCGTCCAGTTCGCCCTGCGGGCCACCCATCAGCCCGATCGGGGTGCCCCCCGCAATCACCTGACCCGCCTGCCCGTAGACCGTATCCAACCCCGCCAGCACAAACAACGTGTCGACCTGGGGTTCCAGAATGACCACATTGCCAAGGTCGAGCAGTGGTCCGACATACCGGATTGTCGCTGCTGTCGGGCTGATCACAATGGCGCGGGGGCGTGTGGCCAGCACGATACCGGGGCGGGTCACGCCTGCCGCGTCGGTTTCGCCCGCGCGGCGCAGGATCAGACCCTGCACGGGCAATGCGATATCGCCCACCTGACCCTCAAGATTTACCGGCGCTGGTTCAATTTCGTCTGTGGAAATTTCGGCCAGTCCGCTTGCGAAACCGTCCAGCGTCTCCGTCGAGGCGATCAGTATCGCGGTGCGCACGGGATCTTCTGTAAAGCGAAGCGGCAGATCGGTGCGGTTCGCCATTGCCTGATTCAGCTCCGTGCGCGCCCGTTGTATTTCTGTAAGACCTTCTTGAAGTCGCAAAGCTGCGTCTGTCTGAAGGTCGCGGAGTGTCTGCACATCCTCCAGATCCTGCCGCAGCTTATCTGCACGGCTGTTCAGTGCCGGTGTCAGCTCAGCCAGCAGCATCCCGGCACGCGCGGTGCCCGTCGGTCCGTCCGGATGCAACAGCGAAACCGGCGATGGATCGCCCCCGATGGTCTGCAAAACACCCAGAAACTGCGCCACCTCGCCATCGCGTGATTGTAACCTGCGGCTGATCTGGGCCTCATTTATCGCCGCCTGCCGCAGACCGGCGCGCATCGCGCCCAGTCCGTGTTCAAACGCCTGAATGGTTTCGGTAAGGGCCTGTACCCGGTCACGCGCACCTTCTGCTCTGGTCAGCAATTCGCCAGCCGCCTCAAGCTCTTGCGCCGCGCGCCGCGCCTGGTCCGCAGTTTCAGATTGCGCAAACAGCAGCGACGGCACGACAAGGCACAAGGGCATCAACCAGCGCATCATTCCAGCAGGCTCTTTCCTGTCATTTCATCGGGCTGCGGCAGGTCCATCAGCTCCAGCAACGTCGGCGCCAGGTCCGCAAGCCGGCCGTTGCGCAGGCGCGTTCCCGGTCGGGCGCCCAAGACTGCCACCGGCACCGGGTTAAGGGTATGCGCCGTGTGTGGCCCCCCGGTTTCAGGGTCGATCATCATTTCACAATTGCCGTGATCCGCAGTCAGCACCATTGCACCACTGGCCATTTTCAGCGCTGCGACCACTTTGCCCAGACCTTCGTCCACGGCTTCGCAGGCGGCGATGGCGGCGTTCAGATCTCCGGTATGGCCCACCATGTCGGGATTGGCATAGTTCACCACGATCAGATCATACCCCGCTTCGATTGCCTGCACGAAATGCTCGGTCACCTCGTCTGCCGACATTTCGGGCTGCAAATCATAGGTCGCCACATCGGGGGATCGCGGCATAAAGCGGTCCTCGCCAATCTCGGGGGTTTCCTGACCGCCATTAAGAAAGAAGGTCACATGCGGATATTTTTCGGTTTCGGCCAGACGGAACTGGCGCAATCCCTGTTTGGCCACCCAGGCACCCAGCGCATTTTCAATCAGAGGCTTGGGATACATCGTGGTCATGAAGGTTTCGTGTACTTCGGAATAGGGCGCCATGCCCATCAGCGCAGCCCAATCGGGACGGTTGCCCGTGTCAAATTCATCAAAGCCCGGCGCGCCGACTGCCGCCATGATCTCGCGGGCGCGGTCGGCGCGGAAATTGAGGCAGAACATGCCATCGCCTTCCTTTGCCCCATCAAAGCCTGCAATCAAAGTGGGCGCGATGAATTCGTCATGCTCGCCCCGGTCATAGGCTTGCGTCACTGCGTTGTGCGCGCTTTGTGCCGTTTCGCCAACGCCGCTCACAATTGCGCGATACGCGCGTGCCACGCGATCCCAACGGTTGTCACGGTCCATCGCAAAGTAGCGCCCTGTCACGGTCCCGATATGCACGTTGGTCGGCAGCCCCGCCTGAAGCGTTTCAAGAAACCCAAGCGCCGACCGCTGCCCGACGTCGCGCCCATCGGTCAGCGCGTGGATCACCACGGGCACACCCGCATTATCCAATGCCTTTGCGGCGGCAATCATGTGGCTCAGGTGGCCGTGCACGCCACCGTCCGACGCCAGCCCCAGAAGATGCGCAGTGCCGTGGGTCTCTTTTAGCCTTGCGATAAAATCTGTCAGGCGCGGGTTCTCAAGGAAACTGCCGTCCTCAATGGCCAGATCGATCTGGCCCAGATCCATCGCCACCACGCGCCCGGCACCAATGTTGGTGTGGCCGACTTCGGAATTTCCCATTTGCCCGCGCGGCAGCCCGACATCGGGGCCATGCGTGATCAATGTGGCATGCGGACAGTCCGCCATGATCGCGTCGAAATGCGGTGTTTTGGCCAGCAGGGGCGCGTTGCCGTCACGCGCTGCGCGTTGGCCCCATCCGTCAAGGATGCACAAAACCACTGGTTTGGGCGCGCTCATGCTGCTCTTGGCTCCGCTTCGGGTCACTGTTTTGCGCCCTTTTAACTGTTGCGAGGGGCAGGGTGAACCACTTTCGGCGTAACAAGGGACAATGCGCAGAAAATGGTTTGGCGCCGATCACCTTTGATCAGCACGCAGCGCCGAAAACGGTCCGCCATGATGCACCGCGCCGGGACTTGCCCTGCGGGCGTGCTTTGGTCATAACAAGGGCCTGAAACGCCCCTGACCCGCCATTCATCCCAAGGACAGCCCATGAC
>JAGXHC010000025.1 GCA_024636405.1 Sulfitobacter sp.
GGCAGTTGCGGACACAGTGTTGGCCGCGATGGTTGCCGCAGCCCCGCTGAGCCGTGCGTATGTAAACAACGGCGGCGATATTGCGCTGCATCTGAACGGCGATGCGCGGTTTCGTGTGGCTGTGGCCGCGCCGGAAGGCGGCGGTCTGGGGCATGTTGGTATCACCGCCGCTGACCCGGTGCGCGGCGTGGCAACGTCCGGCCAGCGCGGTCGCAGCCTGTCGCTTGGCATTGCGGACGCTGTGACGGTGCTGGCGCCGACCGCCGCAATGGCCGACGCCGCCGCCACCCGCATCGCCAATGCCGTTGATCTTGCCGGCCATGCCGCCATCCTGCGCGTGCCTGCGTGCGATGTGTTTGCCGACAGCGATCTTGGCGCGACGCCGGTTGTCCGCCATGTTGGCCCATTGTCCGTCGCGGAGGTTGCCACCGCATTGCGCAGCGGACAGGCGATTGCCGAAACCCTGCGCCGTGCCGGGCTGATCCACAGCGCGGCGCTGTTTTTGCGTGGCGCAAATGTTGTTGCCGGGATGGCCGGCGCCCTGCATATTTCCAAGAAAGAGCCTGAACCATGCCTGACGTAGAAATTCGCAAAATCCTGACCTGCATCGAAGAAGTTTTCCACGAGAACGGACCAAAACCCGACAGAACGCTGAAGCGGGGGTGGGTGATGGCGGTGATCGCGAATCCGTTTGCGGGAAAATATGTGGAGGACATTCAGCCGTTCATGGAGGATCTCAAGCCACTGGGGCTAAAGATGGCGCGTGATCTGCTGGTGGCGATGGAGGTAGAGGCGGCGGGCATCGAAGGCTACGGCAAGGGCGCCATTGTCGGCACCGGGGGCGAGGTGGAGCACGGCGCGCTTTGGCATGCGCCCGGCGGATATGCGATGCGCGATGTGCTGGGCGGCGCAAAGGCGATTGTGCCCTCGACCAAGAAGGTCGGCGCAGCGGGTGCGCGGCTGGACGTGCCGGTGACGCATGTGGATGCGTCCTATGTGCGCAGTCATTTTGACAGTATCGAGGTTGGCGTAAACGATGCGCCGCGCGCCGATGAAATTGCAGTGGTGCTGGTCATGACCACCGGGGCGCGGATCCATGACCGCGCGGGTGGATTGGCCGCAAAAGACAGTAAAGGGGAGGATGGATTGAGATGAGTGCAGATATCCGCAAGCTGGCCGTTTGGGTCGAAGAAACCCACCGCGAAATCGGGCGCACCATCGCCCCGCCGACCCGCAAGGCTGTTGCAGTGGCGGTGATCGCAAACCCCTTTGCCGGACGGTATGCCGAAGACCTGTCGGACCTGATGGAGATCGGTGCCGAACTGGGCGGATTGCTGGGCGATAAATGTGTGGCCGCGCTGGGAATTTCGCCCGCAGATGCACAAAGCTATGGCAAGGCCGCGATGGTCGGAGAGGGCGGCGAACTGGAACATGCCGCAGCGATCCTGCATCCGAAACTGGGCGCACCGCTGCGCAAGGCCGTGGAAAAAGGTGCCGCACTGGTGCCATCATCGAAAAAGATGGGCGGGCCGGGGCAGGTGCTGGATGTGCCATTGGGCCACAAGGACGCCGCGTATGTGCGCAGCCATTTCGACGGGATCGAAGTGCGCCTGAATGACGCCCCTCGCGCCGGGGAAATCATGGTGGCTGTCGCAGTGACGGACAGCGGTCGGCCCCTGCCGCGCGTTGGCGGGCTGACCCATGATGAGGCCGAAGGCAAAGACGGGCTGCGATAGGTCACGCTGACCTTTGCGTCAAAGCTTGTCGAGCAGGGCCAGCAGCCGTTCAACTTCGCGCGCGGTCAGGCTGCTTACGGTTTCGCGGGATATGTCGCGCGCCGTGACAATCATCTGATCGGTCAATTGCGCGCCGTGTTCTGTCAGCGAAATATCCAACCGCCGCAGGTCGGTGTCTGACGGCGTGCTTTGGACCAGTCCTTTTTTGCGCAGCCGGTCGATGACGCCTTTGGTCGTGGCCGCATCCATGCCCACAAGGCGGCCCAGTTGATTCTGGCTGATCCGCGCCGCATCGCGCAATTTGGCCAGCACGGCAAACTGCGTGGGCGTTACATCCGGCAACCGGCGGCTGAAAATCTCAATGTGCCGCTGGCTGGCCAGCCGAAGCTTGAAACCAATCTGATCTTCAAGGCGGTAGGCCTGGGGAATGCTGTCAGGTGGGGCGGTATCGGACAATATCTGTTCCATTTTCCGGGCGACGATGCGCAATAAGTGAGCATTAGTTTCCCATGTTTCCCGACGGGGGTCCACCGATGATTGGTGATGAAATTTTGTTTGACAGCTAACAAGTTTTCAGCGCTTCATGAAGGTCAATGACCGCCGAGGAGACGCAATTATGTCTTTCGTGAAAAATGCTTGGTACGTGGCCGGATGGGCGCGCGACTTTGCCGATGATCTGGTGCCCTTGACGATCTGCGCCCAGACCCTTGTGATGTTTCGCTGTGCCGATGGACAGGTCGCGGCCCTTGAAGACCGCTGTCCGCACCGGCAATTGCCGCTGAGCAAGGGCAAGCGGATCGGTGACACGATCCAGTGCGGATATCATGGCATGACCTTCGGCGCGGACGGCAAATGTGTGCGCGTACCGGGGCAATCAAACTTGCCGAAATCCGCATATGTGGACAGCTATCCGGTGCTGGAACGGCACGGCATTGTCTTTGTCTGGATGGGTGAGGCGCACCGGGCTGATCCGGCGCTGGCCTTTGACATGCCTGAATTCTCAGACCCCGGATGGCACGCGCACCACGGCGACAAATTGCATATCAGGGCGAACTATCTGAACGTGGCTGAAAACCTCGTGGATCCGGCGCACGTCAGCTTTGTGCATCCAACGACCTTGGGCAATGCCGCGTCGGAAAATGTGCCGGTCCACGTCAAGACCAGCGGCGAAGTCATCGTTGCCTGGCGGTGGATAAGGGACGCGGAGCCTATCGGGTTTTTCAAGAAATTCGGTGGGTTCACCGGCAATGTGGACCGCTGGCATTATTACTATCTGCATCTGCCATCCACGGCGGTCATTGATTTCGGCAGCGCACAGACCGACGCCAACCTGCCGGAGGAAGACCGCAATCAGGGGGTGCGCATCTTTGCGCTGCATTTCGTGACGCCGGTGGATGAAGGTTATACCATCGACCACTGGATGCACCTGCGCAATACGGCGCTGAACGACGATGCCGCGTCTGAACAGATGGATGCGATGTTCCGGGTGGCATTTGCCGAAGACAAGGCCATACTGGAAGCCGTGCACGAAGAGGAACAGCGGCCCGCGAAACGCAAACCCATCCGCATCGCCATCGACAAGGCGCCAAATGTTTACCGGATGCGCATCCGCGATCTGGTCGAGGCAGAGGCGACCGACGATCTGGGAGAACCGGTATCGCCGGTGTTTGTCCAGCACGACTGATAAAACCAGACCGCAGCAAATGCGGTATCACCTGACAGAGAGGAAGACCCATGACGACAAAGACATTCCTGACCGGACTGGCCGGGGCCGTTGCCCTTTCCTTTACCGGACTTGCCGCGCTTGCCCAATCCGGCGAGCCTATCAAGGTTGGCGAGATCAACCATTACAAACGCATGGCGGCTTTTGCCGAACCTTATAAAAAGGGGATCGAACTGGCGCTGGAGCAGATCAACGCGGACGGCGGCGTTCTGGAACGTCCGCTTGAATTTGTGTTCCGCGACGATCAGGGCGAACCGGGCGAGGCGATCAAGATTGCCGAAGAGCTGATGACGTCTGAGGGCACGGTCATGCTGACGGGATCGATCCTGTCCAACGTGGGCCTTGCGATTTCATCGGTCGCGGCGGAAAAACAATGGGTGTATCTGGCGGCTGAACCGCTGGCCGATGCCGTTACCTGGGCACAGGGCAATCCCTGGACGTTCCGGCTGCGCGCATCGACCTATATGCAGGCCGCGATGCTGGCCGAACAGGCGGCGAAATCCGATGCGGTGAAATACGCCACGATTGCGCCGAACTATGCCTACGGCAAGGACGCGGTCGCCGCCTTCAAGGAGGTGCTGACAAAGCTCAAGCCGGAGGTTGAATTTGTGGGCGAACAATGGCCCGCGCTGTTCAAGATCGACGCCGGCGCAGAGGTGCAGGCGCTGGAGCGCGCCAAGCCCGACGCGATCTATAACGTGACCTTTGGTCCCGACCTTGCCAAATTTGTCCGTGAAGGCACGACGCGCGGCCTGTTCGACGGGCGCACCGTGTATGGCCTGCTGTCAGGAGAGCCGGAATATATCGAACCGCTGGGCGAAGAAGCCCCCGAGGGTTGGATTGTCACCGGCTATCCGTGGTACGATTTCACCGAAGAAGATGGCGCCAACAAGACCTTTGTCGACCAGTATCAGGAACGCTGGGGCGAGACGCCGAAGTTGGGCTCGCTTGTGGGATATATGACAGCGCAATCCGTCGCTGCCGCCATTCAGAAGGCCGGTTCAACCGAAGGCGACGCGATCCGCCAAGCATTTGAAGGTCTGACCGTTGAAACGCCGGTGGATACCATTACCTACCGCGAAATCGACAATCAGGCGACGATGGGTGCCTTTGTGGGCACGACAACGCTCAAGGACGGTGCCGGCGTCATGACCGACTGGACCTATCTGAACGGCGCGGATTACCTGCCGACAGACGAAGAAGTGAAAAAGCTGCGCCCGTCCGAGTGACGCGCCGGTAGCGCAGGTTGCACCGCCTTTAACACGGTGCGGCCTGCCGCCCTTCACCCCACCCCATCCCGCATACTGGAGACCCCATGGGCCTTTTTATCGCACAGCTTCTGACGGGGCTTGCCAATGCCGGCGCGCTTTTCATGGTTGCCTCTGGTCTGTCGTTGATCTTTGGCGTGACGCGGGTGGTGAATTTTGCCCATGGGTCGTTTTACATGCTGGGGGCATATGTTGGCTATTCGCTGATGCAGGTATTGCCGGGGGCTGTCGGATTCTGGGGCGCGATCCTGCTGGCGGGGCTGATTGTCGGTGTGATCGGCGTGATCGTGGAAATCTGCGTATTGCGCCCGGTCTACAGCGCGCCGGAGCTTTTTCAACTGGTCGCCACGTTCGGTGTGATCCTTGTCATTCAGGATCTGACACTGATGATCTGGGGGCCTCAGGATCTGCTGGGTCCGCGCGCGCCCGGCCTCAAGGGGATCATCCGCGTGATGGGTGAACCGGTGCCGCAATATGACATCGCGTTGATCGTGATCACGCCGTTTGTCGCATTGGCCCTGTGGTATCTGATCACGCGCACCCGTGTTGGCACGCTGGTCCGCGCCGCGACGCAGGACCGCGAAATGGTCGGCGCGCTTGGCGTCAATCAGGCGTGGCTGTTCACGGGCGTATTTTTTCTGGGCTGCGCGCTTGCGGGCCTGGGTGGGGCGCTGCAATTGCCCAAGGGCGGTGCGGATCTGCTGATGGATTTCTCGATCCTCGCGTCGGTGTTTGTGGTGGTGGTGATTGGTGGCATGGGGTCGTTGCCGGGTGCCTACCTTGCGGCTGTCATCATCTCGGTGCTCAATGTTTTCGGCGTCACTTATATGCCGCAATCCACGCTGGTGCTGATGTTTGTGGTCATGGCGGCGGTGCTGATGGTGCGGCCCTTTGGCTTGCTGGGGCGCGAAGAAGTCGCAGGCGAACACGGCCAGACCGGAGAGCCGGAACGCCCGATCAAACCGGCAGGCGGGCGCATCAGGGCGCTGGTCGCAGCGGGCCTTGTGGTGCTGGCCCTCTTGCCGCTTTACGGCGATAATTTTGCGGTGGTTCTGGCGACGGATATCTTGATTTTCTGCCTCTTTGCCGCCTCGCTGCATTTCATGCTGGGGCAGGGCGGGCTGGTCAGTTTTGGCCACGCCGCATTTTTTGGCGGCGGTGCCTATGTCGCGGGCTTGCTTGTCACTTACGCCAATACCCCGATGGAGCTTGCCCTGCTGCTGGCGCCTGTGGGCGCAGGGCTGGCGGCGGTCGCGATCGGGTGGGTTTGTCTGCGCTCAACGGGGGTCTATTTCGCAATGCTGACGCTGGCATTTGGACAACTGCTGTGGAGCCTGGTGTTTCAGTGGGGCGACGTCACGGGTGGCGACGACGGGCTGGTCAATATCTGGCCCTCGGACTGGGCCTCGGACAATGACGTTTATTTCTATATCGCACTGACGCTTTGCGCGGGCGGTATCATTCTGCTGCGCCATGCGGCGCACGCGCCGTTTGGCTACGCCCTGCGCGCGGCCCGCGACAGCGCGCGTCAGGCAGAGGCGATGGGCATCAACACCAAACGCGTGCAGTGGGTCGCCTTTGCCTTTGCGGGCATGATGGCCGGGTTGGCAGGTGGATTGTTTGTCTTTTCTAAAGGCAGCGTATTTCCCAATGAGTTGGAAATCGCGCGCAGTTTCGATGCCCTGATTGTTGTCTTTCTGGGCGGGGTAAAGACTCTTTCGGGTGGCTGGGTCGGGGGCGCGTTTTTTGAAAGCGTCAAAGATGTGCTGACGCGGTTTGAATACTGGCGTCTGGCGCTGGGGCTGCTGATCATCTTTGTCGTCATCGTGGCGCCAGAGGGCATTGTCGGATCGCTGCGCAAAATGGCTGAACGGCTTGGCTGGCTCAAAAGCCCGGAGGACGCCCAATGACCCCGATCCTGTCTGTACGCAACCTGTCCAAGCATTTCGGCGCGATCAAGGCCGTTGACGATGTCAGCTTTGATCTGGGGCAGGGCGAATTGCTTGCGCTTATCGGACCCAATGGCGCGGGCAAAAGCACCTGTTTCAACATGCTGATGGGTCAGCTGAAACCTAGTGCCGGGACGGTAAAATTGCAGGACAAAAGCATCGTGGGCCTGCCGCCACGGCGGATCTGGCGCATGGGGGTTGGTCGCACGTTTCAGATCACCGCCACCTATGCATCCATGACAGTGGTGGAGAACGTGCAGATGGCGCTGATTTCGCATCATCGCAAGCTTTATTCAGTGATGCACTACGCGCATAAGATGTACCGCGACAAGGCGCTGGCGTTGCTCGACACCGTCGGGATGGTCGATCAGGCAGAGCGACATTGCGCCGTGCTGGCTTACGGTGATCTCAAGCGGTTGGAGTTGGCTGTGGCGCTGGCGCATGATCCCATTTTGCTGCTGATGGACGAACCCACCGCCGGCATGGCACCGCGCGAACGCATCGCCCTGATGCAACTGACCGCTGACATCCTTGCGCAAAAGGGCGTCAGTGTGCTTTTTACC
>JAGXHC010000194.1 GCA_024636405.1 Sulfitobacter sp.
AGCAGGCGGCACACGCGTGCGCGCCGGGCCTGCGAAACCAAAGTGGGCGTGTTTGCGCGTTTGCGCAAGGGGGTAGGCATCGTCTTGCGCGCCCGCACCCGGACCAATCCCGTAGGGTGGGGTTTCACCCCACCACCCCACCCCAAGCTTCTGGGCTGCGGACGCGTGCGCCATACCGCTGGGAAATCTCACGCCCCTCAAACATCCAACTCCTCCACAAACCGCGCGTTTTCCTGGATATACTGATACCGCAGTTCCGGCTTTTTCCCCATTAGCCGTTCCACCAGATCGTCGGTTTCTCCCGGCACGTCCTCATCCACGCTCACCCGGATCAGTTTGCGGGTGTCGGGATGCATCGTGGTCTCCTTGAGATCCTTCGCGTCCATCTCGCCCAGGCCCTTGAACCGCGACACGTCAATCTTGCCCTTGCCGCCCAGACCCTTCTCCAGCCAGCGGTTTTTTTCCGCCTCATCAAGGCAATAGACCCGCTTGGCCCCCTGTGTCAGACGAAACAGCGGCGGACAGGCCAGATAGAGGTGCCCGGCGTCGATCAGCGGGCGCATCTGGGTGAAAAAGAACGTCATCAGCAGCGACGCGATATGTGCGCCGTCCACGTCAGCGTCGGTCATGATGATGATCTTGTCATAGCGCAGATCATCCAGCTTGAATTTCGTGCCCATCCCCACGCCCAATGCCTCGCAAAGGTCCGAGATTTCGGCGTTGCTGTTCAACTTGCCTGACGCCGCACCCAGCACGTTCAGGATCTTGCCCTTCAGCGGCAGCAGCGCCTGATTGACCCGGTTGCGCGCGCCCTTGCCGGAGCCGCCCGCGCTGTCACCCTCGACGATGAACAACTCCGTGCCCTCACGGGTTTTCGACGTACAATCCGTCAGCTTGCCGGGAAGGCGCAGCTTCTTGGTGGCGGTCTTGCGCGCGGTTTCCTTCTCCTGCCGCCTGCGCAGGCGCTCTTCGGCACGCAGCACCAGAAAATCAAGGATGGCACCCGCAGATTTGGTATCCGCTGCCAGCCAGTTGTCAAAATGGTCGCGCACCGCGTTTTCCACCATGCGCTGTGCGTCCACCGTGGCCAACCGGTCTTTGGTCTGGCCCACGAATTCCGGTTCGCGGATAAAGCACGATACCAACGCGCACCCGCCCGTGATCAGGTCTTCGCGGGTGATGGTGGCGGCCTTGCGGTTGCCCACCAACTCCCCGTAGGCCTTGATCCCCTTCAGGATCGCGGCCCAGAAACCGGCCTCATGGGTGCCCCCTTCGGAGGTCGGAATGGTGTTGCAGTAGGACTGGATGAAACCGTCTCGCGACGGTGTCCAGTTGATCGCCCATTCAACCTTGCCGGGCTGGCCGAACTTTTCCTTGAAATCAACCAGACCGGCAAACGGCGCCTCGGCATAGGTCGTGGCCCCGCCCAGCGTTTCTTTCAGGTAATCGGACAGGCCACCGGGGAAATGGAATGTCGCCTCGCCTGGCGTGTCGCCATCGCTCAGCGCGGTTTTCCACCGAATTTCAACGCCCGAAAACAAATAGGCCTTGGACCGGGCCATCGCAAACAGGCGCGCCGGGCGCAGCTTGAGCGCGCCAAATATATCGGGATCGGGATGAAAGGTCACGGCGGTGCCGCGCCGGTTGGGGGCGGCACCGACCTTGACCAGCGGCCCTTGCGGTATGCCGCGCGAAAATTCCATGGCGAAAAGTTCACGGTTGCGCGCCACTTCGACGCGCAGATGATCCGACAGGGCATTGACCACGGATGACCCGACACCGTGCAATCCGCCCGACGTCTCATAGGAATCGCCGGAAAACTTGCCGCCCGCATTCAACGTGCAAAAGATGATCTCAAGCGCGGTCTTGCTGGGGTCCTTGGGGTGCGGATCAATCGGGATGCCGCGGCCATTGTCGCGCACCGTGACATGGCCGTTTTCATGCAATTCCAGCTCAATCCACGTGGCATGGCCTGCAACCGCCTCGTCCATCGAGTTGTCGATGATCTCGGCCACCATATGGTGCAGCGCGCGGTCGTCCTTGCCGCCGATATACATGCCGGGGCGCAGGCGCACATGCTCCATATCCTCCAGCACCTGAATGGAGGAGGCATCGTATACTTTCGGTTCCTGGCCCGAGAGAAGATCGGTCATCTGGCGCTGCTCGCTCTTGGTTTTGATTGCAGGACACTATGGCAGAGGGGGCGGCACGAAGGAAGGGGCAGGGTGCGCAGCTTTTGCGCTTTTCAACCTCCGCGCGCCCTGTCACGCTGCGATCATCGCGCCTGCGATAATTCCCCCGTTGAGGATGTGACATGCCCTGGATCAAAACCATTCCGTTTGACGCCGCCACCGGCAAGCTGCGCCAACTTTACGACCGGATCACCGGGCCGGGGGGCAATGTGGACAATATCATGATGATGCACTCGTTGCGCCCGCACACAATGGAAGGCCACATGGCGATCTACAAACAGGTGCTGCACCATGCCGACAATACCGTGCCCAAGTGGTTTCTGGAGGTGCTGGGCGTCTGGGTGTCATCGCTCAACGATTGTGCCTACTGCGAAGAGCACCACTTTGCCGGTATGAAACGTCTGCTGGGCGATGCCGCGCGGGCCGATGAAATCCGGGCCGGGATCAAGGCGCGCGATGTCGGCACCCTGCCGCTGGACGGCGCGCAAAAGGCCGCGATGACCTATGCCCGCAAGCTGACCCAGCAGCCGGGCCAGATGGTCGAGGCAGATGTGGACGCGCTGCGCACCGAAGGTTTCGATGACGGTGAAGTGCTTGAGATCAATCAGGTCGTCGCTTATTTCGCCTACGCCAATCGCACCGTTCTGGGGCTTGGCTGTTCGACCCAAGGCGACATCATCGGGCTGAGCCCCGGCAATTCGGACGATCCCGAGGATTGGGGCCACCGCTAGGCCGGGGGCCGCATTTGGCCGGTCTAGCGGTCCGATCGAAAGGCTAATCGCCGCTTGCGCAGGTATGACACGCCGCATCCGCCCCGTATCCATCCCCCGCGCGCGCCACTCAGATGTCATTCTGTGATGCGACCAGACGCGACAGCGGCAACCGCATCGCAAAATGAAAACCGCTGTTGTCCTGACGCCGTTTGAAACTACCTGCCAGCCGGTTCTCAACCATTGCCTTGATCAGACGGGTGCCAAATCCCACGCGCACGTCGCCGTTATCCTGCGGCACAGCCGTCAAACTGCCGGTCTCGTGCCACTCCACGACAAGCTCGGTTCCGTCCTCGGAAACCACCGCCCGGATGGCAAGGTGCCCGTCGTCGGCAAGCTGCCCGTACTTCAGCGCATTTGTCGCCAGTTCATTGAACACCAGCGAAAGCGGCATCACGTTTTCGCTGTCCACCCGGATATCAGGGGCCTCCAGCGACACCCGGTCAGGATCGGGCAGAATGGCCAGCGCATCCATCAGCAACCGGGGCAGCGCAAGGCCGTTCTTGGCCTCGATAATGGCCATCCGGTTAGCCTCGCCCATCGCGGTGACACGGCCCAGAAACGCTTCGTCCAGTTCTTCTTTCGTCGTCGCCGCGCGCGAACAACTGCGGTAGATCGACGACAGGATCGTCAGGCTGTTGCCCACGCGGTGCATCATTTCGCGCCGCAGGGTTTCGCGGTTTTCCGCAGTCTCGCGCTGCACAACTGCCGCCCCGATCTGGCTGCCGACGGTCGTCAGCATGCGCAGTATCTCAGGATCCAGCCGTGACGCGGCGGTGCCGAAAAATTCCAGCACGATCCGCGTCTCACCGGCGTGCAACACCGGGATCGCGACCGCTCGGGTCAGCCCGACCTCGGAAAACGCCTCGCGGCGGGCAAATCTCTGATCCTGCGACAGATCGTCAATGGCCAGCAATCTGCCCGCTTCCCAGGCCCGCCCCGGCAGCCCCTGACCCAGCCTGAATTGCATCGCGGCGGTCTGTTCCATGACCGGACGAAACCGTGGATCGCTCATGTGCCAGATACCCGAAGCCTCCAGCCGCCGCGCCGTGCCGCGCCCCCGCATGATGAACATATGCGCAGCTTCCAACCCCGCAATCTTGCACACCTCGTCCAGACAAAACCGGGTAAAATCCTCAAGCGGGACTTCCTCGATCAGCTTTTGACCGATCTTCAACAGCGTGTCGGCCTCCATCGCGCGCAACACCTGTTCGCGGCGAAACGATTCCTCGCGCGCAAGGCTGCGAATAAAGGCATAGAACGTGGTTTTCGCGTCCTGCTCCGGCATCGGGAGGATCGACAACTCCACCGGAAATTCCTGCCCGTCACGGGTCATCGCGGTGATATTCACCCGCTGTTGCAGCACTGGACCTTCGCCCGTGGCGTGGTAATGGATCAGCCCCTGCGCATGGGCGTCGCGGTACTGCGGCGGCACGATCAGATCGTTGACCGCGCGGCCCATCGCCGCCGCACGGGTCCAGCCGAATATCTCCTGCGCCGCCAGGTTCCAGGCAATCACATTGCCGTTCGCGTCCATGCCCACAACCGCATCCAGCGCGCGTTCAAAGAGGGCTTCGAGGTGTTTCATCGCGCTTCCTGTCGCCCGCAATACGTGGCTGGGAAATCGTTATCCGCCACTGAACCTGTTGTCGAGCCTGCCGGTGCCAGACCCCGTTTGGCCCTGTGGAATACCACGCTCACGCTGCGGGCAGCCAGTCAAGGATCGCGCGGGCAACCTGTTGCGGCTTCTGGTGGTGCAGCCAATGGTCTGCCCCCGCGATCTGGACCCGGCTCAGATCCGGCGCAAAACGCTCCAGCCCGTCGGTCGATTCCGCCAATAGCGCAGTATCGTCAGCCCCCCAGATCAGCAGATGTGGCGCGCGCACCATCAGGCGCGCGGTGGGCCATTCCGGCAGGTCGGTGATCGGCACGCCCGGTGCAGCCACCCGCAGCGGGGACGCGCGATACCAATTCACCATGCCCTGCAACCGCCCCGGCCGCGACCATTCGCGCAGATATGCGGCGCGGCGTACGGGCGTCATCCAACTCAGGTCCATATCCGCTGAAAACAACGACATCAGCCCGGCAAACCCGTCGCGCGACAGCCGCGCTTCAGACCCTTCAGCACGCAGATAATGGATGTACTGCGAGGCGCGCGTCTGCGCCCCGCCTGCGGCCATGGCGCGCTGAAACGGCACCGGATGCACCCCGTTGAGAACGATCAGCCGTTCCACCAGATCGGGTTTGAACATCGCAAGACCGTAAGCAACCGATGCGCCCCAGTCATGGCCCAGCACCGTTACCGGCGCGTTCCCGATCAGCGCCGCCATATCCGCCACCAGTGCCGATGTGGTATACTGCGCCACCTCCTGCGGTGCCCAGCTTTGGCCATAGCCACGCTGATCCGGCGCAATTACATGAAACCGCTCCGCCAGCAGCGGCGCCAGATCGTCCCACGCGCCGCCGTATTCGGGAAACCCATGCAACAACAGCAGACGGGGCAGGGCGTCATCACCCCAATGGCGCACAAAGAACGGATAGCCGTTCAGCATGACGGTTTCACTGCGCATGGGGCCCGTTTCGTTTTATGTTCATTGTCCCGGCCACTTTGTCACGGTTCTGCACCTCCGCAAGGGGATGGCCTTTGGAACGGCGGTAACACGCCGTGCCGGGTGCGCCGCGTTATCCCGCCGCCTCTGAAGGCACGCACCCCAAGGCGCATCGGCGGGGGCGGTCAATCGCTTGCGCACATCACATGCCAGACCCCGCCATTTAATCGCCGTTTGCACACCACCCCGCAAGGCGCGGGATCTGCCGCGTGCCCGATCAGGGATTTTATTCCGCCGCCGCCGCGGATAGGAGAATGGAATGACACAGAACATGACATACCGCACCCATGCCCGCGCCATCGCAGTCCTTGGTCTGCCGCTGATCGGCGGGCATCTGGGGCAGATGGCAATCGGCGTCACCGATACCGTCATGCTGGGCTGGTACGGCGTCGAGGCGCTGGCCGCCGTCACGCTGGCATCGACCTATTTCTTTGTCCTGTTCATCTTTGGCGCGGGCTTTGCGCTGGCGGTCATGCCGATGGTCGCCTCCTTTGCCGCCGAAAATGATGAAACCGGCATTCGCCGTGCCACGCGCATGGGCCTGTGGCTGTCGCTGGGGTTCAGCGTGCTTGCGCTGCCGTTGATGATCTGGGCGACGCCCATCCTGAACCTGATGGGCCAGACCGAAGCCGTGGCGAAACTGGCCGGCAGCTATCTTGCGGTTGCGGGATGGGGCATCGTGCCGGCCCTGCTTTTGATAGTGCTGAAGTCCTACCTTGCGGCGTTGGAACGCACGCAGGTCGTGCTTTGGATCACGGTGATGGCGGCGGTGGTCAACGCGCTGGCCAATTATGCGCTTATCTTTGGCAATTGGGGCGCGCCGGAACTGGGCGTGGTCGGGGCGGCCATCGCGTCTGTTACCACGCATTTTGTGTCGCTGATCGGTGTGCTGCTTTATGTGGTGCTGGTGATGCCGCACCACAACCTGTTTGTGCGGCTCTGGCGGATGGACGGGCAGATGCTGTGGCGGGTGTTCCGGCTTGGCTGGCCCATCGGCATGACCCTGCTCAGCGAAACCGGGCTGTTCGCGGCCTCGGCGATGATGATGGGCTGGCTGGGGACCATACCGCTGGCCGCTCACGGGATCGCTGTGCAACTGGCGTCGATCACTTTCATGGTGCATCTGGGCCTCAGCAATGTGGCCACGATCCGCGCAGGCAACGCCATCGGCCGCCGTGATACACCGCATCTGTCGCGCGGCGCTGTGGTGGTGTCGGTGATGTCACTGGCGATGGCGTTGGTGACCGTGACAATCTTTGTTGTCTGGCCGGAACCGCTGATCTCGCTCTTCATGCAGCGCGATGAACCGGCGCGCGCCGAAATCCTGGGGATCGGCATCGGTCTGCTGGCCATGGCAGCGCTGTTTCAGCTGGTGGACGGCGCGCAGGTTATCGCACTTGGCTTGCTGCGCGGGGTGCAGGACACCCATGTGCCGATGCTGCTGGCCGGGCTCAGCTACTGGGTTGTGGGCATCCCATGCTCTTACCTGCTGGGCTTTGTGGTGGGCTGGGGCGGCATTGGCGTCTGGGCCGGTCTGGTGGTGGGGCTGGGCGTCGCGGCGGTGCTGCTGAACGCGCGTTTCTGGGGCGTGACCATGCGCAATCTGACTGCAAATGGCGCCGCGCGCGCCGTTTGACCCCCGCAAATGCTGTTTTGCCCCTGCGCGCGCAGTTTGACTTCCGCGCGCGCCGTTTGTCCCTAACAACGCCATCGCGGGCGCCGTTTGACCCAACCCCGCCACAGCCCCCGCTTTAATCGTCAGTCGTCAGTCATCCGTCATCCGGTCGGATTTCTTGCGCACCAGCGTGCTGCGCAGATCGTGCATCGCCAGCAGCAGATCATCGGTCAATGCATCAAGCTGTTCATCGGTGGCGCGCGACTGCACCCATTGTGTTGTGAGGTTGAGATAATCGATGGCGCGGTAAATGTCGTCGATGTCGCGGTGAGCCAGCACCTGCTGCCGCTCGGTCATCCAGGTGCGGATGGTCTCAAGGTCGCCGTTCGACAGGCTGCGTTCGCCATGCGGCTTTACCTCGCCGTTGCGGATATTGACCACCGCGATCTGATCCATCTCGATCCGGCGCTGCCGGTTCTCGGTGTCCACGCGAAACACCGCCGCCCCGTTTTCACGCACCCTGAAATAATACTCCGGAAGACTGCTCGCCACCTGCCGCCCCCTTACGTCAGACCAGCGCAGAACGCCTGTATCCGCGTGCAGGCCTCCGTCAGTGCCGCATCCGATGTCGCATAACTGACGCGAAAGTTCGGCGACAGCCCAAAGGCCGCGCCAAACACCACCGCCACGCCGGTTTCTTCCAGCAGCGCTGTGGCAAAGGCCTCGTCGTCCGCGATCTTTGTGCCCGCAGCAGAGGTCTTGCCGATCAGCCCGTCAATGGCCGGATAAACATAGAACGCACCTTCCGGCGTGGGGCAGGTCACCCCCTCGATCGCATTCAGCATCTCGACCACCAGATTGCGGCGGCGCACAAAAACCTTGTTGTTCTCTGCGATGTAATCCTGCGTCCCGTTCAACGCCTCCACAGCGGCCCATTGGCTGATGGTGCAGGGGTTCGATGTCGATTGCGACTGGATCTTGCGCATCGCCGCGATCAGCTTTTCAGGCCCAGCCGCATAGCCGATGCGCCAGCCGGTCATGGCATAGGCCTTGCTGACACCGTTGACCGTCAGCGTGCGGTCATAAAGCTTCGGCTCAACCTCGGCCGGGGTGCAAAAGGTGAAATCGTCATAGGCCAGATGTTCATACATATCGTCGGTCATCACCCAGACATGGGGATGGCGCAGCAGCACATCGGTCAGCCCCTTGAGTTCGGCACGCGAATACCCGGCCCCCGTCGGGTTGGACGGTGAGTTAAAGACGAACCACTTGGTTTTCGAAGTGATCGCCGCCTCCAGCGCCTCGGGCGACAGCTTGAAATCATCCGCCAGCGTGGCGGGCGCGATCACCGGCGTGCCGCCTGCCAGCAGCACCATATCGGGATAGCTCACCCAATAGGGCGCAGGGATCACGACCTCTTCGCCGGGATTGAGCGTGGCCATCAGGGCGTTGTACAGGATTTGCTTGCCACCGGTGCCGACACTGACCTGTGCGGGGACATATTCCAGCCCGTTGTCACGCTTGAACTTGGCACAGATCGCCTGTTTCAACTCCGGGATGCCGTCCACGGCGGTATATTTCGTCTTGCCCGCCGTGATCGCGGCAATGCCTGCGTCCTTGATGTTCTGGGGGGTGTCGAAGTCCGGCTCGCCCGCGCCCAGCCCGATGATATCGCGCCCCGCAGCTTTCAATTCTGCGGCTTTTGTCGTCACCGCGATGGTGGGTGACGGTTTCACGCGGGCAAGTGTTGTGGACAGCAGTTCCATTTGGGCCTCGGGTTCTTTATGTGTACCCGCACACTCATAGGCACGCCGGGCGCACCGTTCAAGCGCCAAGGCCCCGACCAAGGAGAACCACGATGAACGACGATATCGACTGGTATGGCCCCGAGGCCGCAACTTTCGGCGACCGCGTCGCCGCCGCCCGCGACGCATCTGGCATGACACAGGCCGCCCTGTCACGGCGTCTGGGCATCAGGCAGGCCACCCTGCGCGCCTGGGAGGACGATCTGTCAGAACCGCGCGCAAACCGGCTTTCGATGCTGGCGGGGCTGCAGAATGTATCCATGATGTGGCTGATCAACGGCGAGGGCGAAGGCATCGACGCCCCCGATGACGCGGCCACCGGGGTGGGTGACGTCAATGGCGTGATCACGGAACTGCGCATTTTGCGCACCGATATGCTGAAAAAGGCCGAGGCTCTGGGACAGCTTGAAAAACGCCTGCGCCGGATCCTGGCGGAGCCCGCGAATGGCTGAACTCCATGAGCACCGGCTCAAACGGCTTCAGATGCGTTCGATGCGGCGCGGGATCAAGGAAATGGACCTGATCCTGTCCGCCTTCGCCGCCAACCGCCTTGCCGGCATGGGCGACGCGGCATTGACGCTTTATGATGACATGTTGAATGAAAATGATCACGATCTCTATCAATGGGTCAGCGGACAGGCCGATGCCCCCATGAAATATGGCGCGATCGTTTCCGACATTCAGACCCATCTGCAAAGTGCAGGCCACTGATCCGCAAGGTTTAACCAAATATTCTGATTTATTCTTCAGGTTCCGAACCAGCAGAATGAGTCGGAGATATAACAAATGAGTATTCAGAACCCCATCATCCAATCCACCTCTGATAAGGGTTTCATGATCGGCTATCTAGAAGCCCTGTCATTGGTGGAACGCCTGCACCGGTTGCTTCTTGATGTGATCAAGGACGAATTCGAACGCGTCGGCGTGCTTGAAATCAACGCAGTGCAGGCACTCTTGCTTTTCAACATCGGCGACAACGAAGTGACCGCCGGCGAATTGAAAAGTCGCGGCTACTATCAGGGCAGCAACGTCAGCTACAACCTGAAGAAACTGGTCGAAATGGGCTATATGCACCACCAGCGCTGCGAAATTGACCGCCGCTCTGTGCGGGTGCGGCTGACGGAAAACGGGCGCAATATCCGCGATGTGGTGTCTGATCTGTTCTCGCGCCATGCTGTCGGTCTGCAAAACAAGGGCGTGCTGGGCCACGACGGCATTGCCGACATCACCGGATCGCTCAAACGCATGGAACGCTACTGGACCGATCAGATCCGCTATATCTACTAGCGCCGTAGCCCGGCAGTCCGCCGATCGCCAGCGACTGCAACTCTCGCAACAGCTTGCGTTCCATCGCCGTGGCATAGGC
>JAGXHC010000195.1 GCA_024636405.1 Sulfitobacter sp.
CGAAAATTTATTTATTGCAACCTTTTACCCCCCTCAGCGTGTTTAGTCATGGATCGCTTGTCGATACGTTATGTTAAATGGGAGTAAAGTAATGACTTTTTTCAAAACCGTCCAAGCTGCAACCGCAATCGCCCTGTTCGCTGGCGCTGCGCATGCAGAAAACCCGATGGTCGGCGGTGCCGAGATGTTCGCTGAGAAGAACATCATCGAAAACGCTGTCAATTCTGCTGATCACACGACACTTGTCGCCGCCGTAAAGGCTGCCGGTCTCGTCGATACACTTTCTGGCGCAGGCCCTTTCACCGTGTTCGCACCTACAAATGACGGGTTTGACCGTCTGGAAGCAGGCGCCGTGGAAAATTTGCTGAAGCCCGAGAACAAGGACCAGTTGGTCAAGACACTGACCTGCCACGTTGTCGATCAGGCTGTGATGGGCGATGCCCTGAAAGGCATGATCGCCGCCGACAGCGGACATCACCCCATTCCGACGCTGGGCGGTTGCGTACTTGACGCCTCCTATGCCGACGATGGCCGGATGCTGCTGACTGACGAAAATGGCAACGGTGCTTTTGTCACAATCGCTGATGTGCAGCAGTCGAACGGCGTCATTCACGTGATTGATGGCGTAATGCTGCCAAAGCAGTGAGTTAACTGACTGAATAGCCCCGTTCAGGGGCGGCGCACCCTCTTGGCCTCACCGGCCAGGGGGGTGTTTTTTTGTGCGCAAAAGATTGGTCCGCAAACGGCGCAGATCACCGATACGTTACCGCGAAAATTGAAACTTCCCGACATCGGCGCCGTGATTTCCCACAAGACGCAGCAACAGGCGTCGCAACGAGACAAAACTGAGGAAACATAATGACTTTGACCAAAACACTGATGTCCGCAACTGCCGCTTTCGCTCTGATGACAGGTGCTGCTTTTGCTGACGCACATGCAATGAACCCAATGGTCGGCGGCGCCGAGATGTCCATGGAAATGAACATTGTTGAAAACGCCGCGAACTCTGCCGATCACACCACGCTGGTCGCTGCTGTAAAGGCGGCTGGTCTGGCCGAAACACTGTCGGGCGAAGGCCCATTCACCGTGTTTGCGCCGACAAATGCTGCGTTTGACGCCCTGCCTGCCGGCACCGTCGACACGCTGCTGAAGCCTGAAAACAAAGAGCTTCTGACGAAGATCCTTACGTGCCACGTTGTCGGCGCCAACGCGATGTCCGACGCGATTGCGGGCATGATCAAAGACGACAACGGCGCACATGACGTCACCACTTTGGGTGGCTGCGTTCTGAAGGCCGAGATGAACGACGACACGATCACCTTGACCGATGAAAACGGAACTACCGCTAAAGTGACCATCGCAGACGTCAAGCAATCCAATGGCGTCATCCACGTGATCGACACCGTTATGCAGCCGAAATCCTAAACCGCGCGATTTCGTTCCGGCGAAATCAAGCTTACGACACCCCCCGGCTTAACCGCCGGGGGTTTTTGCGTCTGCGCTGCCGCGTCACACCCATTTCGCCATCGGTGGCAGGGACATCAGCACGGCGTTCGCGTCATGGCCTGTCTCAAGCCCGAATTTCGTGCCCCGGTCGTAAACCAGATTATATTCCGCGTAGAGCCCACGATGTATCAACTGCGCGTCCTTGTCGGGTTCGGACCAATCCTGAACGCGTCGCTTTTGAACCAGCGGCAGATAGGCGGGCAGAAACGCACGTCCGATATCTTGCGTCAGGGCAAAATCGTTTTCCCAATCGCCACTGCACTGATCGTCCATGAACACGCCGCCCACGCCACGTGCGCGATTGCGGTGCGGGATAAAGAAATATTCGTCCGCCCAAGCCTTCAACCGCGGATAAACCTCTGCGCCGTGCGGATCCAGATGGCTGCGCTGCGTGTCGTGGAAATGCGCCGTATCCTCGGAATATTCAATGCAAGGGTTCAGATCCGAACCGCCGCCGAACCACCAGGCATGCGGGGTCCAGAACATCCGTGTGTTCATATGCACTGCCGGCACATGCGGATTTTGCATATGCGCAACCAAAGATATGCCGGATGCCCAAAACCGCGGATCTTCTGCCATGCCCGGCAATCCTTTGCGTGCCGCCATCGCCAGTTGTGCCCGGTCCCCCAGCGTGCCGTAAACAGTGGAGATGTTGACGCCCACCTTCTCGAAAACACGCCCGCCGCGCATCACGCTCATCACGCCGCCGCCCGCGTCGCTGCCATCGTCGCTGCGGCGGGTGGTCTGAGTGATGTCGAAACACCCCAGCGCCGCATCGCTGAGCGGGCCTTGGTCGTGCGACGTCTCTATCGCCTCGAACGCATCCACGATGGTATCGCGCAAGTCACGGAACCAGCCCGCCGCACGGGATTTTTCGTTCTCAAAGTCGGTTGTCATGAAAAGTTGCCTTCCTGCCGCCGTATCTGACCTTGCCGTTCGCTACTTGCCCTGATGCAGATCAAAACAAAAGCGATAACCCATCCGCCGCGCGATCAGGTGACATCGAAGAAATGCAGATCGCCCACAAAAAAACAAGCGCGCAAGGATATCAGTGCGCCGGGGCAGTCGCGGCATCAAGCAAGCTGCGCCCGCCATCAATCACCATGATTTCGCCGGTCATGAACGCCGAACTTTCCGATGCAAGAAACTGCACCGCGCCGCATAATTCGTTAGGCGCGGCAATGCGGCCCAGCGGCGTGTGTTTGCGGATGTCCTCGCGCCATTCACGGTTATCAGCCACAGCAGCCCTGAGCGAGCCGCTCATTACCGACCCGAACGAGATCGCATTGACCCTGATCCGATGTTTGGCCAGCACCAGCGCTAGTGAACGTGTCATCTGCTGAACCGCGGCCGACGCGATGGAATAGCCCATCAACTCCGGCTGGATCTGCCGCGCGGCGATTGAACTGAGGTTGATGATGGACCCGACCTGCCCCTCTGGCTGTTCCTCGGCCTGCTTCATCATGCGCTTTGCCACCTGCTGTGACAATTGCAGCGCAGTCATCAGGTTCTGGTCCAGCAGGGTCGCCACGCTGTTGTCCTCGACATCCAACGCATCGGTTGGAAGCAACTGCCGCGACGCATTCACCAGAATATCGATCCGGTCAAACGCGTCGATGGTTGCAGACACCAGATTGGCAATCGTCAGTCGCTGACGCAAATCACCCGCAAAGACCCGCACATGGCCATCATCGGGGGCATCGCCCAACTCCTCCATCAGTTTTTTTTCGTTGCCGTCGGCGCACATCACATTGGCGCCCTGATCGGCCAGATGGCGCGCGATGGCCAAACCGATACCGTCGGCAGCACCAGTCACAATTGCAGTCTTGCCAGAGATAGAGAAAGACATTTCTGATCCTTTCCTGAACGGTGGATATCAGCGGCGCGGGCGCACAGGGCGCGCCGCATGAAACAGCTTGAACCGCGCATCGCCGCCGATTTCCTCGACAAAGGCAAAACGCTTTTTCAGCTCTGTCTCATAGGGCAGATGCCGATTGGCAACCATCCAAAGATCGCCCTGAAGCGACAGCACCCGTGCTGCCGCCGCGACAAAAGCCTGACCGATCTGCGGCTCCGCCGCACGTCCGGTGTGAAACGGTGGGTTCATCACTACGCTGTCCATGCGGTGCGGTGGGTCCCATTTCGTCACATCTTCCCAGTAGAACTTTGTGCGTTCATCAACGACATTGTGCCGCGCGCAATCCAGCGCCATATGCCCGGCCTCTACCATGTGCAGGGTCTTTACCGCAGACCGCGAAAGAACGTGCGCGCCCAGAAATCCCCAGCCCGCCCCAAGATCCGCAACCTCGTGGCCCAACTTGTCCGGCAGCGCATCAACCAGCAAGGCAGACGCCAGATCAATACCATCAGCAGAGAAAACCCCCGGTGCAGTCCAAAAGCCACCGTCGGTCTGGCTTGGTCCTTCGGCCCAGTCGGCAAAGAAATCTGTCGCAGATGGGTCGATCCAGAACAACTTGCCGTGGGCCTTGGATACCGGGCCATGGACGGTGACACGCGCGCGCATCTCGCGCAGTATGCTTTCCGCGCCGGTGTTCTTCTGACCGTCCATCAGGACCCAGCCATCGCTGACGGCGCAAGCCTCGGCGATCAGTGTCCGGGCTTCGGCCTTGGCGCGGGGCAAACATACGATGCAGGCCGCATAACGATCCTTTGTTCCGCTGACGACGTCGAAACCACGGCTTTGCCATTGGTCGTAGTACGGCTTGTAATCCTGAATGATCCGACACTGTGATTTCGGCAAAATGTCCAGATCGGCCTCGGGCGAAGGGCGAAAGACCGCAATTGTCCCGTCGGTCGGCAATTCAAGCCCGCCACCGTCAAGGGCCAGTTGCAAGCGCGTATCAATCACGCGCTATTCTTCCTTTTCCATCGTACATTGCAGCGGATGCTGATGCCGCCGCGCAAAATCCATAACCTGGGCAACCTTGGTTTCTGCAATCTCGTGGCTAAACACACCAACCACGGCCAGCCCCTTTTTGTGGACCGTCAACATGATCTCGAACGCCTGTGCATGATTGAGACCAAAGAACCGCTCAAGCACATGCACGACGAATTCCATCGGGGTGAAATCATCATTGAGCAACATCACCTTGTAAAGCGGTGGCCGCTTTGTCTTTGGCTTCGTCTTGGTCAGAAGATCGGTCTGATCCTCATCGCCAGGGCGGTTTGCCGTCATATGATCGTCAAGGCGCATTGCTGCTCCCGGGACTGAAGGTGAAACTATGTGAGTCGTGCATTGGTCTATATAACCTCTACATCGATTTAGAAAAGAGGCAGTGCCAGAATGACGCCCGCTCCGACCAACCGCGTGACAACGATAGGCTTTGATGCCGACGACACCCTTTGGCACAACGAACGGTTCTTTGCGATGACGCATATCCGCTTTGCAGAATTGCTGTCTGACCATGCCGAAAAAGAAGACCTGATGGCCCGCCTGCTGTGCGCGGAGAAACGCAACCTGCCGCATTACGGGTTTGGTATCAAAGGCTTCACCCTGTCGATGATCGAAACCGCGATAGAAGTGACCGACGGCGCTGTGCCTGCGGATGTGATCGGCCAGATCCTTGCGGCGGGGCGTGATATGCTATCCCATCCGGTCGAAATCCTGCCGCATGCGCGTGAAACACTCGAAGCGCTGCAAGGTGCTTATACATTGGTGCTGATCACCAAGGGTGACCTGCTGGACCAAGAACGCAAACTGGCCGAATCGGGCCTGCGCGACCTGTTTCATGCGGTGGAAATTGTTTCGAAAAAGCACCCCGATGACTACATGCGGGTGTTTGAGCGCCATGGCGACGGCCCGGCGCAGGGGCTGATGGTAGGCAACTCCATGCGATCCGATGTTTTGCCGATGATCCACGCTGGCGGCTGGGGCATCTATGTTCCGCAAGGGCTGGTATGGGAGATCGAACATGCGGAACCGCCGGAGCATCCACGATTTGCCGAACTTTCTGATCTTGGTGCCCTGCCCGCATTTCTGCGCGGCGTGTAACGGTGTCCGAGGCAGCTCCTGTGACCGATTTCACCCGACTCGCACGGTAATATGAATCGTGGCAACATCGCCTAATTGTTGCCTTATTCCCGCCGCATTGCCGCTTATGGTGTCCAAAATCTGGCCGCCCACCACATATGGATCGGCGGTTTTTGTGCTTTTGTCCTGATCCGCCGATTCAACGGCTTTATCGAAAATTCGACCTGTGTTAGCCTTGTCGCAATAAATATGGCCAGTCGAATAATCGGCGGTCTGAGGCAGTAAAATGGCAGGTTTTTTATGAAGGTGCGGCGCGTTCAGCCAGCCCGTTACGGGCTTTATCTTTTTGCGGCATTCTGGCTGTTGGTGATCCTTCCGCTAAGCGCGATGGCGGCACCCTATGCGGCCTATGTCATCGACGCCCGAAGCGGCGCGGTCCTGCACGAAGAAAACGCCAACACGCGACTGCACCCGGCATCCCTGACCAAGATGATGACGCTATATATCGCCTTCGAGGCGATTCAGCGCGGTGAAATATCGCTCGATACCAAGGTCAAGATTTCACAAAACGCAGCGTCTGAACCACCCAGCAAATTGGGGCTGAAGCCGGGTCAGACCATCGCCCTGCGCTATCTGATCCGGGCTGCTGCCGTAAAGTCCGCCAACGATGCGGCAACCGCCATCGGCGAAGCCATCGAAGGCTCACAGGCTAAGTTCGCGCAGCGCATGAACCGCACGGCGACTGCGCTGGGAATGACGCGCACAACGTTCAAGAACATGCACGGGCTGACCGAAACCGGCCATATGTCCACCGCCCATGACATGACAGTCCTGGGGCGGCATCTGCTGTACGACTATCCGCAATATTACAATCTGTTTTCGCGCATCACGGCTGACGCCGGGGTTCGGCAAGTGTCCCACACCAACCGCCGTTTTCTATCATCCTACAAGGGCGCGGACGGGATCAAGACAGGATATACCCGCGCTGCGGGTTTCAATCTGACCGCGTCGGCCGAACGGGGCAATGAACGGATCATCGTCACGGTCTTTGGCGGCCAGACGACCGCTTCGCGCAATGCAAAGGTTGCGGAACTGATGGACATGGGTTTCCGCCGCGCGCCCTCCGGATCGCCGATACGCAAACCCTCGACGCCAGTCTATGCCGATGTCGAAGACACGCCCAGCACGGTCCCCGGCTCCGTTGCCGGCGGAGCGGGCAAGACAATCCGTCTGGTCGGCGCGGTCACCACTTCCAAGCGTCCGCACCTGCGCCCAGTTGCCAGCACCGAAGTGGTCGTGGCCACCGCTGCCGCACCAGAGGCAACCAGCGTGATATCGAACGCAGACATCACCGCAGCCTTGCAAGAAGCAGTCAGCACGCCGACACCCCCAAAGCCAGTCGACGTCGCGCAAGCGGAGACGGTCACGCAAGCAGATACGGCAATCACGCTGGCCTCGGCCAACGTTTCCGCAAGACCCACGCAGCGTCCTGCAGACCTTGCGCCAGCCGAGCAGAAAGAAGCCGTCGTGCAGAAAGAAGCCGTCGTGCAGGAGATCGTGACGCGGGTTTCTACCTCTGGCGGGCGGCATTGGGGCGTGAACGTAGGGCGTTTTCCGAACCGCTACGAAGCTGAGAAAGTGCTGCTGAAAACCGCACTGGCCGAAATGTCCACGCTGGACGGCACCTTGCGCAAGGTGGTGCAGCGGCCACAGGGCTATGACGCGAATTTCCTTGGCATGACCCGCGAGACCGCCGATTTGGCCTGCCGCAGGCTTCAGGCGCGCAATGTCAGCTGCTTTATGGTCGGCCCGGCGGAGGGATGAAAATTACGCATCGCCGCCCTGTCACGTGCCGTATTGTGTTACGCAATCCGGCGCGCGGGTGCTTGGAGTTTGCCGGAAACCCATAAGGGAAATCGGGGCAGACGCCACTTTTGAGGCTGATCCATCAATCCGCTGCCGCTTTTCGTGCCCACCCGGTCAGGTCGTGGCTTGCAAAAGTGTCCGGGTATAGTCCGTTTTCGGATTGTCATACAGATCGTCTGCATCACCGTATTCCACAACGTCGCCGCGTTTCATCACCAGAACCTTGTGCGACATTGCCCGCACCACCTTCAGGTCATGGCTGATAAACAGGTATGCCAAGCCATACTTGACCTGCAAATCCCGCAGCAAATCCACGATCTGAACCTGCACCGTCATATCAAGAGCGCTTGTCGGCTCATCCAGCACCAGAAGACGGGGCCGAAGCACCATCGCCCGCGCGATCGCGATCCGTTGGCGTTGCCCGCCAGAAAATTCATGCGGATAGCGATCCATCGTCATCGGGTCCAGCCCGACTTCGACCATTACTTCATGCACAAGCGCGCGCGGGTCGCGACCGGGGTCGACTTTGTGAATGCTCAACCCCTCAGCAATGATCTGAAAACAGGTCATGCGCGGGCTGAGCGACCCGAAAGGATCCTGAAACACGATTTGCATGTCCTTGCGCAAACGCCGCAGTTCACGCGTAGACCAGCTGCGCACGTCCTGCCCCATGAAGGTAATCGCACCTTCGGATGCGATCAGACGCATGATCGCCAGCGCCAGCGTGGTTTTCCCCGATCCGCTTTCGCCTACTATGCCCAGCGTTTCACCCGCCCGCACTGACAGCGTCGCATCGTTGACCGCCTTCACATGGCCCACCGTGCGGCGCAGCAGGCCCTTTTCAATCGGAAACCAAACCTTGAGGTGATCGGTACGGATGATCTCTTCTGCGCCTTCCGGTATCGGCGCAGGCGCCCCGGTGTTTTCGGCGCTGAGAAGCTTGATCGTGTAGGGATGCTGCGGGTTCTCAAAAATCTCCCGCGTCGACCCCTGCTCGACGATCTCGCCTTTTTGCATGACGCACACCCGGTCCGCGATGCGCCGCACGATCCCCAGATCATGCGTGATGAACAGAAGGCCCATGCCTTCGGCGTCCTTGAGGTCCTTCAACAGGTCCAGAATCTGCGCCTGAATGGTCACGTCCAGCGCCGTTGTCGGCTCATCCGCGATCAGCACGTCAGGCTTGTTGGCCAGCGCCATCGCGATCATCACCCGCTGCCGTTGTCCGCCGGACAACTGATGCGGATAGGCGCCCAGACGGCTTTCGGCATCGTTGATGCCAACCTTGTCCATCAATTCCAGTATCCGCACCCGCGCCTTGGCGCCGGTGAGCCCCTGATGCAGCGCCAGTGATTCCGCCAACTGCTTTTCAATGGTGTGCAGCGGGTTGAGCGATGTCATGGGCTCCTGAAAGATAAAGCTGATGTCGTTGCCACGCACCTTGCGCAGCAGCGCATCACCGGCACCGATCATCTGCTGCCCGTCATAGGTCACGGACCCCGACACTTCGGCGCTGTCCCCCAGCAGCGCCACAGTGGACAGCGCAGATACCGACTTGCCTGATCCGCTTTCGCCAACCAGCGCCACCGTTTCGCCACGCTCCACGGTGAAGCTGACGTTGCGCACGGCATGGGTGACATTGCCATCCTGCCTGAACGATACATTCAGGCCTTTGACTTCCAGCAGTGCCGCCATCAGGAAAACGTCTTTCTGGGGTCAAAGGCATCTCGGATGCCCTCGAAGATGAACACCAGCAGCGACAGCATGATGGCGAAGGTGAAGAAGGCCGTGAACGCCAGCCACGGCGCCTGCAGGTTCTGCTTGGCCTGCAATGTCAATTCTCCCAACGATGGCGCGGAGGATGGCAAACCGAAGCCTAGGAAATCAAGGATGGCCAAGGTGCTGATCGTGCCTGTGATGATGAAAGGCAGCATGGTCAGCGTTGCCACCATGGCGTTCGGCAGCATGTGCCGGAACATGATCGTAACATTGCCAACACCCAGGGCACGGGCGGCACGAACGTATTCAAGGTTACGCGCACGCAGGAATTCTGCACGCACAACACCCACCAACGATGTCCATGAGAATAAGGTCAGCAGAAACACCAGCAACCAGAAACTGCGCCCCAGAATTGCGAACATGATGATGATCACATAAAGTGAGGGGGTGGAGGACCAGATTTCGATGATCCGCTGAAAGATCAGGTCTGTCCATCCACCGAAAAACCCCTGGACCGCCCCCGCAATAACCCCGATGACCGAGGCAAGCCCCGTTACAATCAGCGTAAACAGGATCGAAAGGCGAAACCCGTGGATCACCCGTGCCAGCACGTCGCGTTTGGTGCCGTCAGTACCCAGCCAGTTCTGCCGGTTCGGTGGCAGCGGCGCCGCACCGGGCCGGTCCACGGCCGTGTTAAACGAATAGGGGATCAACGGCCAAAGCGCCCAGCCCTCTTGGATCTTTTCACCGTCAACAATGCCGTCCTGCGCGTCGATATAGATTTCCTGGGGGTTGTCGAAACAGGCCTCCAGCCCGCCCGACTTAATCAGACAGGAGACTTCGGGATCGCGGTAAACCGCCTCGGTCTGGAAATCCCCGCCGAAATCGGTTTCGGGATAAAAATTGAAGATCGGCGTGAAATATTCACCGCGATACTGCACAAGGATCGGTTTGTCATTGGCAACAAATTCCGCGAACAGCGAAATGCCGAACAGCACCGCAAATATCCACAGCGACCACAGCGCGCGGCGGTTGCGTTTGAAATTGCGCCAGCGGCGCTGGTTCAGCGGCGCCAGCCAGACGCGTGGCGCCTTGACCACCGGGGGCGGTGCATCTTGGCCGGGGAGGCGTTCGGGGATTGGATCAACCTGCATCCTCAGCCCTCCCGCCGTTCAAAATCAATGCGCGGATCGACCAGCACATACATCAGATCAGACAGGATACCGACGACCAGACCGATCAGCCCGAAAATGAACAATGTACCAAAGACAATCGGATAATCCCGCGCGACTGCCGCTTCTAACCCCAACCGGCCCAGACCATCAAGGCTGAATATCGTCTCGATGATCAGCGACCCGCCGAAGAACACGCCGATGAATACCGCCGGAAAGCCCGCGATCACGATCAGCATTGCGTTGCGGAAAACATGGCCATAAAGCACACGGCGTTCAGAAAGCCCCTTGGCGCGGGCCGTCATGACATAGTGTTTCTTCACTTCATCCAGAAAGCTGTTTTTTGTCAGCAGGGTCAGCGTGGCAAAGGCGCTGATCGTGGAGGCCAGCACCGGCAGCGTGATATGCCAGAAATAATCCGCGACCTTTCCAAGGGTGCTCAGACTGTCCCAGTTGTCAGACGTGAGGCCGCGTAATGGGAAAATCTGCCAGTACGATCCGCCCGCAAACAGCACCAGCAACAGGATTGCGAACAAGAACCCCGGTATCGCATAGGCCGCGATGATCGCGCCGGAGGTCCATGTGTCAAACCGCGATCCATCCCGCACCGCCTTGGCAATACCAAGCGGGATCGAGATGATATAGGCAATCAAGGTCGACCAAAGCCCCAGTGTAATCGACACCGGCAACTTTTCCTTGATCAAATCAATAACGGAAATCGACCGGAAATAGCTCTCTCCGAAATCGAACCGCATGTAATTCCACAGCATGTTGAAAAAGCGCTGCAAGGGTGGTTTGTCAAAGCCGAACTCCCGCTCTAGCTCTGCAATGAACTCCGGCGGCAACCCACGCGCACCGATGTAGTTTTCGCTGCTTGTCGCCGCCGTGGCATTGCCCGCATCATTGCCACCCCCGGCAAAACCCTCGAATACATCGCCGCCGCCCTGAATGCGCGCAATCGCTTGTTCAACCGGTCCGCCCGGCACGAACTGCGCCAAGGCAAAGTTGATCAGCATTATTCCGAACAGCGTCGGAATGATCAGCAACAGCCGCCGGAGAATATACGCGCCCACGTTCAGTTATCTCAGCGCGCCGACGCTGCGCAGCTTTTCCGCCTTGTCGGCGTTGTACCACCAGAAATCAAGATATCCCAACGCATAGGCCGGCTGCTTCTCGGGGTGCTCATACTGGTCATAATACGCCACCCAATAGCTGTCATTGTACCACGTCGGCACCATGAAGAATTCATGGCGCAGCGCGCGGTCCAGCGAGACCAGGCTTGCTGCTTCCTCTTCGGCGGTTTGGGCGTTCAGCGATTTCTCGACAATTGCGTCGATCAGCGGGCTAGCCAAGCCTGCCGGATTGAACAGCGAATAATCCGCTGCCTCTGACCCGTAATATTGCGCCAATCCCGTGCCAGTGCCCAGAAATGCTGCGTATTGGTCATAGACCATATCGTAATCGCGGTCCCGTTCGCGCAGCGTGTATTGCGAGGAATCCACTTTTTCCAAGACTGCATCAATGCCCATCGCGTCCAGATTGGACATAAAGCTTTCGATTACCGCGCTCAGCGTGGCCGAACCGGAAGAGTTCAGCAAAAACGTCAGCCGAAGCGCCTCGCCTTGTGCGTTGCGCCGCTTGCCATCGCTGCCGACGGCCCAACCTGCATCGTCCAGCAACTTCTTAGCGCGCCGCGCATTGCGCCGGTCCAACAGACGGCTGGCGTCAGAGATGTGCGGCAAACGCACCTCTTGGGTCAACAACTCCGGCGGCACAATGTCACCCAGCGATTTCAGAAATTCCAGTTCAGCGCCTTCGGGCACGCCGGTCGCCATCAGCGGGGTATCTTGGGTGAATGATGCGCGTGGCTTGAACAAACCGTATTGCAGCGACTCGTTGGTCCATTCGAAATTGAACCCCAACGCAACCGCCTCGCGCACGCGCTTGTCCTTCAAAACCTCGCGGCCAAGGTTGAAAACGATGCCCGACGGCGACGGTGGCGATCCGTCCGGCAACTCCGCCTTGACCACATAGCCATCTGCGACCTTGGGAAAGTCATATGCGCTGGCC
>JAGXHC010000196.1 GCA_024636405.1 Sulfitobacter sp.
CCAATGCAATGAAAAGGGTTCGCTCAAAGCGTTGCGAACAGACGCCTTTGTCGGACTATCCGTGGCAAGGCGCAGAGTTGGGCCAAGGAACGCCTGGTCGTTGAATCCCCAAGTCGTCGAAGCACTTTTTCCAAGGAAATTCGTTTCACCCGCTTGCGCGACCAGATCGAAAGCTTTTGAAGTGGTCGCGTCCAGCAGCGGCGGCATTTGCAATATGCCAACGCTGGCTTGTGCTGCCGCAAATCTGGGAAAGCCGGCGACAAGGCCGGCCGCGCCAGCGCACTTCATTAGATCACGTCGCGTCAGTGGCATTGATCAGCCCTTCATTTTTCTGTTTCGTGGATTTTCTTTCAAGCTGCATCGACGGCTGCCCGCATCATATCGCGGACTTCGCCGGCTACTTCGTGCAGTTGCTTGTTATCTATCGCCTGCATAGATGCGACGGGGTCGATTGCACTGATTTCGGTACCGCCGTCGACGGTGCGAAGGATAACGTTGCAAGGCAACATTGCACCCACGCGCGGCTCGATCTCAATCGCTTTATAGGCCATCTTCGGGTTGCAGGCGCCCAGGATGCGGTACGGTTCCATATCAACGTCCAACTTATTTCTCATGGTTTTCTTGACGTCGATCTCGGTAAGGATACCAAAGCCGCTTTCCGCCAAAGCTGTGCGGATACGGGCATCAGCCGCGTCGATATCAACGCCGGTCAGGGTGCGATTGTAGGTATAGGGCATTTTGGTTTCCTTGCGTCTATTTTGAAAGGTATTTGATAAGTGCGAAGATCGCCAAAACGACCAAAACGATGATCAGCAGCATCCATATGCCGCCCATTCCATAGCCCATCATGTTATTCTCCTTATCCTGTCTGTTGTGGTTACCGCGCGCATGGCTCAACCCGCCGTCTTACCATATGTTTCCCAAAGGGGGCCGATGCTGTGATCTGCCACTTCGGTTGTCGCGCCGCTGAGCGCCCAAAGAACGTATTTTCAGGTCTCCGTCCTCGGATCGGGATTTGTCGCTCCGGGTCGCATCGTCAGAATCCCGTATCGGGGTGCGGTGCCCGGCCTGATCCGCGAATGGTTTTTTCTGTTACCGTATGTTTGCGTCGCCGCCCGTTCAGGCCGGCAAAGCTGAAGTCCTAGTTTATGACAACGCTTGCACGCATTCCTGCTTCAAGATGCCCCGGAATCTCACATGTGATTTCAACAGGACCGTCTGTCGTCTGCACAGGTACAATGAACCATTCAACCGTCATGCCCGGACCAACTTCGACCTCGTTTATTGACCCTTTGACTTCTGTTATCAGATTGCCGTCGGTATCAGATGCCTCGATCTTGCGTGTGAATATACGTTCACCCATTTCGTTCAGCGCTATCTCGTGCTTGATTTCATCGACGTTGGTCAAGATCAGCCGATACGCTTGTCCGGTCACGAAATTGTACTTGTCCGGGCGAAAGAACATCCCGCCATCGTTGCTGCCCATTTCGATGGTTACATCAATAACGTTCGCACGGCTCAAGTCGCCTTCGGCTGTGGCGTTCGTAGCGACGACCAAAGCGGAAAGCCCGATAATGGTGGCAATCGTCTTCATGATATTTCCTTTCAAGGAAATGGAACACGTCGTTGTGCTCTCCAAGACGGTAGGGATCTGAGGTAATCAGCGCGTTGATCTGGATCAAGCTGTCTGGCGGATGATGAATGTCCACTTGTTACAAAGTGCGCAGTGTACTTGCAGCCATGCACTGATTTCGATCAAGTCCCCAGCCTTTGATGACCCCGTAAACCGCAGGGATCACGATCAGCGTCAGCAAAGTTGATGACACCATTCCGCCAATCATCGGCACCGCGATGCGCTGCATGATCTCGGACCCTGTGCCATGCGCCCAGAGGATCGGCATCAGCCCTGCCATAATCGCTACAACGGTCATCATCTTGGGCCGCACGCGGTCGACGGCACCAACCATGATCGCAGCGTAAAGCGCCTCTCGGGTGAGGGGGCTGCCTGCGGCGCGTTCTTTGGCTTCGGTCAGGGCGTGGTCGAGATAGATCAGCATGATCACGCCCGTCTCTGCCGCGACACCTGCAAGGGCGATGAACCCCACGGCGACCGCGACAGACATGTTGAACCCCATGAACCACATCAGCCAGATCCCCCCGACAAGGGCGAACGGCAAGGACAGCATGACGATCAAGGTTTCGGTCAACCTGCGGAAGTTGAGAAAGAGCAACAGAAAGATCAGCGCAAGGGTCAGCGGCACCACAACGGCAAGCCGCTGTTTGGCGCGTTCCAGATACTCGAACTGACCGCTCCAGCCCAGCGAATAGCCTTGCGGCAGGGTGACCGACGCCGCGACCGCAGCCTGCGCGTCAGCCACATAACCGCCCAGATCGCGCCCCGCGATATCGACGAAGATATAAACGGCCAGCTGCCCGTTCTCGGTGCGGATCGAAGTTGCCCCACGGGTGCGCTCAATCGTGGCCACGTCCCCCAATGGGATGGTGCCGCCACCGGGCAAGGCGACCTGCACCTCGCGCCCGATTGCCTCGGGGTCCGAGCGGAGCGCCGCAGGATAGCGCACCGCGACGTTGTAGCGCTCGCGCCCCTCGACGGTCTGGGTGATCGCCTTGGCCCCCAGCGCCATGCCGATCACCTCCTGCACGTCCTGAACCGACAGGCCGTAGCGGCCCAAGGCGGCGCGGTTGGGGGTGATATCGAGGTAATAGCCGCCAATCACCCGCTCCGCATAAGCGCTGGTGGTTCCGGGAATGGTGCGTACCACGGCTTCGACTTCGCGCGCGACTTTTTCCATCTCGGTCAGACTATTGCCGTAGACCTTGATCCCCACGGGCGTGCGGATGCCCGTCGACAGCATGTCAATGCGGGCCCGGATCGGCATGGTCCAGGCGTTGGAGACACCGGGAAATTGCAGGGCTGCATCCATCTCCTGCCGCAGGCTTTCGGTCGTGACGCCGGGGCGCCATTCTTCCTCCGGGCGCAGTTGGATTATGGTCTCGAACATCTCTGTCGGGGCGGGGTCTGTTGCCGTAAGGGCCCGGCCTGCTTTGCCGAATACCGTTAGCACCTCGGGGAAGGATTTTATGATCCGGTCCTGGGTCTGCATCAGTTCTGCCGCTTTGGTAACCGACAGGCCGGGCAGGGTGGTGGGCATATACATCAAGGTGCCCTCGTTCAGGGTCGGCATGAATTCCGACCCCAATTGCCGCGCGGGCCAGATGGTGACGACGAGCGCGGCGATCGCCACAACGATGGTCAGGGTCTTGGCCTTCAGCACCCAAGTTATGACCGGTCGGTAAACCGCGATCAGTAAGCGGTTCACCGGATTTTTATGCTCCGGAATGATCCGTCCGCGCACAAAGACGACCATCAGCGCGGGCACCAAAGTGACCGACAAGAACGCCGCAGCCGCCATCGAGAATGTCTTGGTATAGGCCAGCGGGCCGAACATCCGGCCTTCCTGACCTTCCAGCGAAAAGATCGGCAGGAACGACACGGTGATGATCAGCAGGCTGAAAAACAACGCAGGGCCGACTTCGGTCGCGGCTTCGATCAACACTTCGACACGGGGCTTGTCGGGGGCGGCGCGTTCAAGGTGCTTATGCGCGTTTTCGATCATCACAATGGCCGCATCGATCATCGCCCCGATGGCGATGGCAATGCCGCCGAGGCTCATGATATTGGCCCCGATCCCCAGCGCCTTCATCGCGGTGAAGGCCATCAGCAAGCCGACCGGAAGCATCACAATCGCCACCAGCGCCGAACGGAAATGCAGCAAAAACACGATCGTCACCGCCGCCACCACAAGGCTTTCTTCCAGCAGGGTGGTTTTAAGGGTCTTGATTGCTGACAGGATCAGGTTCGAGCGGTCGTAGACCGGCACGATTTCGGTCCCCTCGGGCAGGCTCCGGGAAATGACGTCCAACTCTGATTTGGCATTCTCGATGACATTAAGCGCGTTGGCACCGACCCGTTGCAACACGATGCCGCTGGCCACTTCGCCGTCACCGTTCAGCTCGGCAATGCCGCGCCGTTCGTCGGGTACAATCTCTACGCGTGCGACATCGCTCAACAGGATGGGCACGCCAGCGACGCTGCGCAGCGTGATGTTGGCGATGTCTTCGGTGCCCGACAAATAGCCGCGACCGCGCACCATGAACTCGAACTCCGAAAGCTCTACGGTGCGCCCGCCGGTGTCCATGTTGCTGGAGGCGATTGCCCCGCCGATGTCGGTCAGCGTGATGCCTTGGGCGCGCATTCGAACCGGATCGACCGTGACCGAGTATTGCTTGACGAAGCCGCCGACGCTGGCAACCTCTGACACGCCCTCGGCGCGGCTGACGCCGAAACGCACAACCCAATCCTGAAGGGTGCGCAACTCGGCCAGTGACAGGTTTTCGCCGGTGATCGCATATTGATAGACCCAGCCGACACCGGTGGCATCGGGGCCAAGCGCGGGCGTCACACCTGCAGGCAAATTGGCGGCGGCGGCGTTGAGATATTCCAGCACCCGCGAACGGGCCCAGTAAGGGTCAACACCATCCTCGAAGATGATGTAGACAAAGGAAATGCCAAAGAAGGAAAAACCCCGCACCACCCTTGAGCGCGGCACCGTGAGCATCGCGGAGGTCAGCGGATAGGTCACCTGATCCTCAACCACCTGCGGTGCTTGACCGGGATAATTGGTCAGCACGATTACCTGCACATCGGACAGATCCGGGATCGCATCAATCGGCAGATTGCGCAGCGACCAGATGCCCGCACCGACAATCATCGCCGTGGCAAAGAATACCAGCATCAGATTGCGGGCCGACCAGGTGATGATACGCCCGATCATTCTGCGGCCTCTTGCGCGACAAGTGCTGCAAGTGCTGCGTTCAAATTGCTTTCGGCGTCGATCAGGAAGGTCGAGGTGGTGACAATGCTGTCGCCGCTTGCGATGCCTTCGCGGATTTCAACCATGCCGTTGCCCTGCCGCCCGATCACCACGTCCTGAGGCGCGAATTTGCCGTCACCCATATCGCGGATCACCACCTGACGGTCGCCCGTATCGATCACGGCAGTCTGAGGTACCTGCACCACGGGGATCGCATCGCCCGCCGCCAGTTCGACCTCGGCAAACATATTGACCAGCAGTCGCCCATCCAGATTGGGTAATTCAATCCGCACCCGCGCCGTTCTGGTTTGCATGTCAACTGCGGGGTAGATCTCGTTGATGGTGCCTTGAAAGGTCTCGGCGGGCAGGGCGGGAAAGGTAATCGTCGCGGGCGTGCCGCGTGACAAGCCTGCGAGCGCGGATTCAGGCACCTCGGCCATCACCCAGACCACCGACGTATCGGCAATGCGAAACAACGGCGCACCTGCGGGCGACATCATCCCCTGTACGGCCATCCGCTCCATCACCACGCCCGACAACGGCGCGATCAACGGGGTATTCACCGGCGGGCTTTTATCAGCGTTGATGCCCTCAATCACCGATGGCGGCACCCCGAGGTTTGCCAGCCTTTGACGGCTGCCCTTGGCGCGCCCCTCGCCACCGCGCAGGTCCGAGACATAAAGCGCAGCAGCGGCTGCAATCTCGGGCGAATAGAGCATCGCCAAAGGCGCCCCGGCGGTGACAGTCGTGCCGATTGTCACATCCTCGACCTGTTCGACAAAGGCATCGGCGCGCAGGGAAATGACGCTGATTTTGCGCTCATCCAGCTCGACAATGCCAGGTGCCCGCACGGGCAACACCAGTGGTGCGGACACGGCAAGCGAGGTGCGCACCCCCGTACGCTGCAACTTTCCGGGCGAGACGGTGACGGAACCTGCGTCCGTGGCCTCATCCGCATAGACCGGCAGATAATCCATGTTCATCGAGTCCTGCTTGGGCACGGGCGAGGTGTCGGGAAGGCCCATTGGATGGCGATAATAAAGGATCGTGCGACCGCCTTCGGTCGCTGCGGTCGCGGTTTCTTCTGCCGGATCGAAAGAGACGTCTTCGCTGGCCCGCACGGCCACAAAGGCGCGACCGTCACCTGTCTGCTTCGGCAGGGCCGACCAGTCGGGCAGCCCGTCAGGGTGGCGGTAATAGATCACCGGTCCGGTGGCTGCAACAGCGGGCGCTGGCAAGGCGTCGGCTTCCCGCCCCAGCAGTGCAGTGAACACCATCTGTGCTTCGCCGGCCAAACGTGCAGGCGTCCAGCCGTTGCCGCCCGCCGATAGACCGACCCATCCTGCGGTGCCGCCGACGAAACCGATCAGGACCAGCTTGCCAAGCACGCTCATTCCTGCACCTCAATGACGATGCGGGCCTGAACCGTCTCGGCCTCGCCCTGGACCTTGGCGGCGACCGAAAGCTGCCAGTTGCCCGCCATCGAAAGATCGGTGGCAAAGCGATACTCGCCCGACGTTTCAGCAGGCAGCGCTGTGAGCTCCGAGGTCATCATCGCCATGCCGTCAGGTTCCATATCGACCCGCGTGGCAAAGATGATCGCGCCCGCGACGGGCTGCTGGCTGCGCCGGTCCGTCAGGCGCAGGGTCAGTACGGCTTGGTCGCTGACGGGGTAGGCGGTCTCAATCAGCTCAAAGGCGTAATCGGTGGCCTCGGCCTGAACGGCGGGAGCAGACAAAAGGCTGGCAGCAACGAAGGCCGCGCAGAAGCGCGAAAGGGTATGGGGCATGACGGGCCTGAAATTTTATAGGTATATTGTGCGCGCTCGCGATGTCGCTCCTGTCAAAAGCGGTCTGCATACGCGGTGATGAAGGTGCGCGGTGCACCAAATCCGTCAGGCTTCCGGAGGTCTTTGCAAATCATTGCCGGTCCGCTGCCCAATTTGCGCAATAACAGCGGAGGAGAGCGGTGCCAGTTCGGCAAGCAAGTGGCTTTGAACCAGCGCCCAATCAGGACCTACAAGGCCAATGGCGCCGCGACATTGGGACGACAGATGGCAAGGGGCATCGCAAACGGGAATGTCCGCGCAGTCCTCCATCGCACTGTCGGCCTGCATCATTTCCATCGTAGCCGCTTGGGCCGAAGACACCAAAGCGGTGCCCGTCTGCGCAAGCATTGCGCCGACCAGCAGAGACGTCAGGAAAAGGCGCAGTTTGATCCACATGTCGCTGGC
>JAGXHC010000026.1 GCA_024636405.1 Sulfitobacter sp.
GGCTATCAGTGGTCTGTCATCGGGGCCGGCGCACAACAGATGAAGCTGGCGGCGGTCGGCGCGCAGATGGGCGGGCATGTGCGTGTCGGTCTGGAGGATTCGCTGTTCATCGCGCGCGGGGAACTGGCCACCTCCAACGCCCAGCAGGTGACAAAGATCCGCGGTATCCTTGAGACGCAGGGCAATCAGATTGCCACGCCGGACGAGGCGCGCGCGATGCTGGGTCTCAAGGGTGCGGGCGGGGTCAATTTCTGATGGTCGATCAACCGAAATCACCGCTGACCGTCACATTCACTTGTGAAGGCCGCGCGGTTGGCAAGATGCGCAATGAGTTGGACGTAGCCATGACCGAACCGATGGTGGAACGGTTTACCATGGCCACCGACGAAGGGCCGTTTCATGGGGGCGACGCGACAGCACCGCCGCCGCTTGCCCATTTTATCGCCGGGCTGACGGGGTGCATCATGACGCAAATCCGTGCCTTCGCGAAACGGATGGATGTGGTGGTGGACGACCTGACGGTCAATGCCGAGGTGCGGTGGCAATGGACCCCTAAGGGCCGGATCTATGAGACCGCGCCGAAATCGTTTCACATCGATGTCCTGCTTGATAGTCCGTCACCGCTTGACGATCAGATCGCACTTGTTCAGGCGGCCAAGAAGGGGTGTTTCATTGAGCAAACGCTGGGCGTGGCCAACACGGTGACGCACAGGATCAAATCGGGTGACGGTTTTGTCACTGTTGACTAGGTGTCAGGGGGGTGGCGGGCGCGGGCACGGTGATCGCGGTGTAAAAATGCTGCCGCGCTCAGATCTGTTTGGTTTGGGACGGCCGATGAAAGGACGCCTTGAGACGGGCGGACACGTCCCTTAGCGCGGTATCTATGGTTGCAGAGGACGCAGGCAGCGACATGAAACCATGGATCATGCCGGGATAGCACGTGTGGTTTACGTCAATCCGGCATGCGGTCAGCATTTTGGCAAAGATTTCGCCCTCGTCGCGCAAGGGATCAAATTCGGCAGTTACAACAGTGGTTGAGGGAAGTGCGTCCAGACCCGCATCATGCAAAGGCAACAAGTCATTTGCGGGGTCCGGTTGTGGCCCCAGATAGCACGACCAGAACCACTGCATCGCGTCCTGCGTCAGCAATGGTCCTTGGGCCAGTTTGCGCTGGCTGTCAGTGTCGCACGCCGGATCGATTGCGGGATATATCAACGCAAGATGGCGCAGGGGAATGCCGTCACGTGCAGCCAGCTTTGCAACGCTGACACAGATCCCGCCCCCGCGCTATCGCCGCACAGGGCCAGATTGTCCGCGTCGATGCCGTATTCATCAACCCCTGCAATAAGATCTTGCAGAACGCCATATGCGTCTTCGACAGGGCCGGGGAGCGGGGTTTCCGGGGCCAGCCGATAGCCGACGCTGATCACTGCGGCACCTGTCCGGGCCGCCAACCTGCGGCAAATTCCATCATGGGTTTCTATGCTGCCCCAGACAAACCCGCCTCCGTGGCAGAACAATATGCCCGGCAAGTTTGGCGCAGTCGTTGGACGGTAGTGGCGGTATGGAACATCGCGGCCTTCCAGGTGAACCACGCCGTCGCGTACCGCCGCCATTTCAGATGCGTCACCTTGCGACATGGCTGCATCTGCGGCACGTCGGACCTTGTCCATCGGGACATGCGCCGGAGGGGGGCGCACGGTGTTGCGCGGGTCTTCCAACAGTTCCGTAAAGCAGGGGTCGATGGGCATGTTCTGCATTTCTGTTCTAGTAAGTAGCAATTGATACCGTTAAGTATGCCCGCAACTGGTTTGTGTACAAGCAAAACCGTGCATCTGCACAATCAACGGCTGACAAACGTGAAATTCCGAGGCGGCGAAATGAACGGTGGTAAGTGGCAATGACGGCGATACGTCAATCCAAGCTGATGGTTCGCGAGGAAGTCCTCGCGCTTAAACGGCAACGGACCTTGGATGCGGCAACCGATCTTTTCTATGAGAAGGGCTATACCAAAACCACGCTGGACGATGTCGCCATGCGGTTGGGTGTCACCAAGCCTTTCATCTATACCAACTTTGGATCAAAGCCCGATCTGCTGGTTGAAACCTGCCGCATCGGCGTGCGCAGTGCCTTGATCGAGATTGATCGCGTGCTGGCGCAGGGCGAGCCATCGATCGCCTTGTTGCGCCGGTTTGTTCCCAAGTATGTGGCGTCGGTCCTGCGCACCCAAAAGAACATTGCCATCAACATTCGCGAAGAAAAGAACCTGCTGCCGGAACATGCCGAGGAACTGGCAGCGCTGCGCCAAAGCTTTATGTCGCGGGTCGAAACGTTGCTGGTGACAGCCTGCAAGAACGAGGGAATCACCCTGGCAGACCCCCGCGTGACGGCCTTTGCCATTGTGGGCGCGGTCAGTTGGTCGACATTCTGGTTCAATCCGGCCGGCCCGCTTGGTGTTAATGATTTGTCGGAAAAGATGACGGATATTATCCTGAACCTCGTCAAAAGCGCGCCCTAGTCCGCCAGCTCTCATCCAATTTTCGAGAACATTCATCGGCTTGGGCCGTTCATTCGCGCATCTGCGATGTCCCCCATGTGTCGTCGCCGATAAACTTCGTGCCGTCTGATGCTGCGCCGCAGAGACGATTTTGGGGCGGGGGATGTAGATTATTCTTGAAATATACTGACCAGTAGTAAATTATATTGATCAGTAAATGTACGACGCTCAAGGTCGGGCGAAATTTCCGGGGAGGGTGCAGTTGAGGCAAGTCGAGACATTGATCGTGGCGCAGGGCTTGGCGGTCTGCGCGCGCTTCATTCGCTGCGCGAAGCCGGCATTGACGCAAAAGTGCTGGAAGCCTCTGACGAGATCGGCGGCGTCTGGAACCACAACCGCTATCCCGGTGCCCGCTGCGACGTCGAAAGCTATGACTACTCCTACAGCTTTTCCAAAGACCTTGAGCAGGAGTGGCGCTGGACGGAACGCTATCCGACCCAGCCCGAAATCCTGCGCTACATCAATCATGTGGCCGACCGTTTCGACCTGCGCCGCGATGTGGTTCTGAACGCCCGCGTGACCGGGGCGGTCTATGACGAAGACACCGCCCATTGGACAGTGACCACGCAGCATGGCCAGCACTGGCACGCGCGTTTCATGATGCTTTGCCTGGGCCAGTTGTCGGCCCCGAAGTTGCCGAACTATCCCGGCCAGTCCACATTCAAGGGTCAGGTGATCGTCAGCGCCAATTGGCCCAAAGGCGGCGTTGAGTACGCAGGCAAGCGGGTGGGCATCATCGGCACCGGATCGTCCGGTATGCAGATGACGCCGATTATTGCGCCTGTTGCCGAGCATCTGACCGTGTTCCAGCGCACGGCGAACTACAGCGTGCCAGCGGCCAACGCGCCACTGACAGAGCAAGAGGACCGCGACGTAAAGGCCAACTATGCGGACCGCCGTGCGCTGATGCGCAATTCGCCGACCGGTCTGGGGTTCAAACCTGAAAAGACCGCCACGCTGGACGTGCCGGATGAAGCCCGCGAAAAGGCGTTCGAGACGGCCTATCAGCGGCTGGGCTTCGGTTTTGCGCTGACTTATCCAGATATCTTGCTGAACGCTGACGCAAACAATGTTGCCTCTGCCTTTTTGCACCGCAAGATTGGTGAGCGGATCAACGACCCCAAGACCCGCGAAAAGTTGCTTCCGCGCACGCACCATTTTGGCACGCGCCGTCCATCAGTGGACAGCGGCTATTTTGAGGCGTTCAACCGCGACAACGTCACGTTGGCGGACGTAAAGGAATTCCCCATTCTGGAGATTACCCAGACGGGCATTCGCACCGCAGAGGCGCACCATGAATTTGATATCATCATTTTCGCCACTGGCTTTGATGCGCTGACGGGATCGCTGCTGAAGCCTGAAATTGTCGGCCGCAATGGTCTACGGCTCAGTGATAAATGGGCGCAGGGGCCGCTGACCCAACTGGGCGTTGCAACCGCCGATTTCCCGAACATGCTGATCGTGGCCGGCCCCGGCAGCCCGTCTGTGCTGTCTAACGTCATGGTGTCCATCGAAGAGCAGGTTGATTGGTTTGTGGCCCTGCTGGCAGGCATGAAAACGCGCGGCGAGGTTGAGATTGAAACGACAGCCGAGGCAGAACAGGAGTGGACCGCGCATGTGCAGGAACGGGCGCTTGAGACGCTCTATATGACTGCTGACAGCTTCTACAACGGCGGCGAGGTGGCCGGTAAGCCACGCGTGTTCATGCCCTATTCGGGCGGTATCCGCGCCTACCGGCGTCTGTTGGAAAAATGCGCGGCCCAAGGCTATGCCGGGTTTGATTTGCGCAAGGCGCCTGCAGCGGCACAAGCACAGGGAAGCGTGAGCAATGGTTAACCTCGCCCCGCAAAATGCACAGCGGGTCGGCGTTGTGGGTGCAGGCACCATGGGTGTCGGTATTGTCTATGTCTTTGCGATGGCAGGTTTCGACGTTTTTCTGGCCGAGCCAAACGCAGACGGGACCACGCGGGCGCTTGCAACATTGCGTGACGCCGCCGCAAATGCCGTGACACGGGGCAAGATAAGCCGTGCGGATGCGGACGCCGGTCTGGCGCGGGTTCATACCCTGGATACCGCTGACGCACTGCCCGAAGGGCTTGAACTGGTGGTCGAGACCGTGCCGGAAAGACGCGCCTTGAAAGAACAGGTGCTGGCCCAGATCGCGGCCCGCGCGCCAAAGCTGATCGCGAGTAACACATCGGCCATGTCGATTGACGCACTGGCCGACGCCGTGCGCTATCCGGCAAAATTCTTGGGCATGCACTTTTTCAACCCGGTCTGGTCGCTGAAACTGGTCGAGGTGATCCGGGGCGCACAGACAAACGACGACAGCATCGCGCGGGCCTGCGCCTTTGCAGAAGCCATCGGCAAGTCCTGCGCTGTGGTGTCCGACAGCCCCGGTTTCGCCACCAGCAGATTGGATCTGGTGCAGGCGCTTGAGGCGATCCGAATGGTAGAAGACGGCGTTGCAAGTGCCGCAGACATCGACCGCGCGATTACCACGGCCTACCGCCACCCCGTCGGACCATTGCGGCTGAGCGATATGGTCGGGCTCGATGTGCGGCTTGATATTGCGCACCAGTTGGCCGACACACTGGGCGCGCATTTTGCGCCGCCCAAACTGTTGCAGGACATGGTTGCACGCGGCGAGCTCGGCCAGAAATCCGGCAAGGGTTTTTATGACTGGCCGCTTCCCGAAACACATTCCAGGACAGAATAGGCACCAGATATGGCACGCGTTTTCAACACAACTCTCGTCGACACTGCCGAACATCATCAGATGCTGCGCGACAGCGTGGGCAAGCTGGCCGGCGGTTTCGGGCGCAAGTATTTTCAGGACGTCACCAAACGCAAGGCCAAGCCGGTCGAGCTGTGGAATGCTCTTGGGGACGCGGGTTTCATCGGTGTTCACGTGGCTGAGCAATACGGTGGCGGCGGTGGCGGCATGGCCGATTACAACGTCATCGTAGAAGAGGTCGCGGCGCAGGGTTGCCCGATCCTGTCGCTGGTCATCGGGTCGATCTGCGCACCGATCATTCAGAGCCATGCAAGTCAGGCAATGAAGGACGATTGGCTGCCGGGGCTTGCCAGTGGCAAAAAACGTCTGGCCTTTGCCATCACCGAACCGGACGCGGGGTCTAACACGCACAAGATTTCCACGGTCGTCAAAAAGGATGGCGACGGGTGGGTGCTGAATGGTGCGAAATACTGGACCTCTGCCGTGGATGAGGTCGACGCGATCATGGTCGTCGCGCGCGGTGAGGAACTGGACGAAAAAGGGCGCGGCAAGCTGTCGCTGTTCATTGTGCCGACGGATGCGGAAGGGATCAGCAAGACGCCGATCTGTCTCTTATACACATCTGACGCTGCCGACGA
>JAGXHC010000027.1 GCA_024636405.1 Sulfitobacter sp.
CCGCCATTCTTGTCAGTCGGTGGTTGCGGACGCCCTGCTGGGAAAGTTGTCTCTGAAGCCTGTTGACGCAATAGCGTCTCGGACGGATGTGTTGGCCATGTCTGGACCATCCGATTACCTTGCGGATCCGGGGCCCCAGGTAGACCAGATTGAATTTCACCGGGCGTCAGGTCACTTGCGATAGGCCGTCCCGAGGCATGAACAACCGTCTGAATTTGTGGATCTGCCGGGCTCCGCGCGGTCGGTGCCAGATGGACGCTTTCAGCGCGCACTTTGACTGGGGAATTACCGGGCACAATCTTAGATTGTTCAATTAACGCACTGTCGTCTATTGGCGTGGCAGATATGTCGTGGGGTTTGGTGCTGGTTGCGATTTGTTGTTTGACAGCTGATGTTTGGACATCTGACCTGCTCAGGTTCGAACCTGCATCGCTAGGCACGGCGCCAATTATTGGTGTGTCCAAGTTGCGGGCGCTCGTGTGCAGTTTCGTGCCGTGACTCCACAACTCAACCCGTTTTACCTGTTCTGCGGCTGTCGTCAAAGGTGCCACGTGGTGGTCGCCCAAATGCAGCTTGGAAGGTGCGGGGCGGCTTTGATGGGCGTCGATTTCAATTGCCTCTGTTGCCATTTGGTGTGGCGCGACATGATTGACCAATCGTGGTAGTGACGCCGTGAAATCGCGCTGCACAACGCTGGTTTCAGCCTCACTTGCCAACGGTCGCACCCCGTATTGGTTGGATGACTGGCCGGGCGACGATGTCCGAAATGCGTCAGTTCTACCGGCATGATAAATGATAGACGGATCTGATCCCTTCGCAGCACCTTTGGCCGAATGTATATGTGCCAAAGTCGGGTCACTCCGCTGGGAATTGGCTTCAGCCTCACTTTCCAACGGTCGTACCCCGTACCGGTTGGCTGACTGCGTGGGTGGCGCTGTGTAAGCTGCGTCCGTTCCATCGGCACCATACATGAATGTTGGTTCTGGGCGTTTCGCAGCACCTTTGGCCGATGGTATATATGCCGAAGCCGGATCACTCCGCTGGGAATTGGTTTCAGCCTTAGTTGCCGTCGGAAACATTGTATATCGATCGGTTGACTGATTGGAAGGCGCTGTGCGAGTTGCGTTCAGATCATGGTTTTCATCAGTGATTGATGACATCGGGCGCGTCGCGCCACTGCGGACCGACTGCGGATCTCCTAGATTGGGACTAACCCGCAGAGCTTTGCTTTCACCTTCATCTTTGATCACGGAGCGTTCAACGCCAACCTCCCCTGCTTCAGCGGCAGGCGCGGTCTGAATAGTAGCATTAACGCTTAGTACTGGCGGCGACTTTGATGACGCAGCCTTTTGCAGCGAAGGCAAACGCGGCATCAAGGCATCGCGGCGGGGTGCGTCGATTGTCGACATTTGTCGCTCTACCGCGAATTCTGCTGCAGGGATACGGACGTGGCGGCTCTCGTCAGGCAGAAGTGGATGCCGCGGTGTATCAGTCGCGCCAGAGCCATTTTGTGGCTCTAATGCTTCTGTATTCGGTTTTCGCGGCTCCGCTTGCCCGCCGATGTTAATGGCAGTGGCAACGCGGGGCGTTACCGCAGCATCGCTGAATCGATTGGATGTTCTGATTTTTTGATCGGCAACGGGTTCATCCACGGATTCATCGCCGACGTGCAAATTCTCATCTGCTGACGGTGCGGCAATTGGATCACTTCGTGCTTCTGTTGGCCCTGTCGGTCCTTTTGTCTGCGCCTGGGTCTGCAAGGTTTCACTGCGAATCTCAGGATCATTTGTCTGATCCAACCTGCCGCCTTTGCCGAAAACAGCCGCAAAGGTCTGGTCGCTGCTTTGATTTTCGCCATGTCGGCCTGTTGTTCCGGGTTTAGGCACGCCACTGGGCAGGGCTTCCTGCGGCAGGCGGCCTTGCGATGGCTTTGCGTTAGCAGACGTGGGGAAATGAAAGTCGTGCACATTATCTCTCCGGGAGTTCTTCTCCGACCTGAGCACTCTGCACAGAGATCCTTACCGCTTGTTTACCGTTTTGGGCTCATGATCGAAAAAATAGAATGCAATTGAAGGATCTGAGACATGGAGGCGATTGGACCCACCACTGTCGAACAAGTTTCGACGCGGCGGAATAATGCACTGTTGCAGGCTGCGCAAAATTTGGAGGCGACATTTTTGGCGGAGATGCTGAAATCCGCGGGGTTAGGGAAGGCAAGCGAAACATTTGGCGGTGGAGCTGGTGAGGATCAGTTCAGTTCATTCCTGATTGATGAACAGGCCAAAGAGATGGTCCGCGCTGGCGGCATAGGGCTCAGCGAATCGATTTATGAAGCACTGAGGGAACGTGAAAATGAGCGATGAACAGATACCCCAAGACCTGCGCGCGCTGGAGGAGCTACTGGATGCGGAGCGCGACGCATTGATGCAGGGCGATCTCGAACAGCTTACCAATCTGCTCAGCGCGAAAGAGGCGTTGATTGACGCACTGAACGCACGCGAGCAAACCGATCTTGATAAATTGCGCGATTTGGATGGCAAGGTGCGCCGCAATCAAATGCTTCTCGATTCTGCGCTTGAGGGAATTAGAAGTGTCGCACGCAGGATGGCGGCGTTGCGGCGCATTCGCGGATCTTTGGAAACATATGACTCGCAAGGGAAGAAACGCAGCGTTGATATGAATGCTGAACGATCCGTCGAAAAGAGAGCCTGAGTGTTTGAATAAAAGTCGCGCTACTCGGACTGCGCCGCTTAGGGGAACGTTAAGCAGCCAATGGGCATGGTGGCGATGCATCCGAGATCGGGTGGCGCAACGTTTGATATCATGAGCGATTGCACAGATCAGAACGGTAATTTGGTCCAGCCCCTGGGGGGTGGGACAACAACGGACGCAAAGCGTCGATGACTAAAGGAAATGACTTATGTCGAGCATTCTTACGAACAACAGTGCAATGGTTGCGCTGCAAACTTTGAAATCTATCAACAACAATCTTTCCGGCACTCAGAACGAAATCTCTACCGGTATGTCGGTCTCCAACGCAAAGGACAACTCCACCGTCTGAATCACTTTTGCGTTTGATGAATAAGCCCGTTGCGTCTGGATCATCGCGGTAAGCTCGCCTGCGACATCGGTTGCGGATTCTTCAAGCGCGAACGCCACCACATCTCCTGTTGGTCCGTCACTTGCGTCCCAAAGAAAGAACGAGCCGCTGTCCACGGAGGGTTGATATGTCTGATGGTCCAGTGCCACCATGCCGTTGGGATTAGGCAAATCGACCAACGGCACCTGATAGATCGTGCGCGTAATACCGGTATCGAAATAGGCGTGGACGTATCCATTGGCATCGACCTCAACCGAGGTCATGTTGCCCACCGGTGAGCCGTCCTTGGAAATCGAGACCGGCGCGAAATTATCCGACAATTGTGTAAGGCCATCGCTTTCGCCGATCATGCCGATATCGATTTCTATCGGTCCGCCCGCAACGTTCACGATCAAATTGCCATTTGCAGGATCGTAGGCGCCTCCGCTGACCGTGGTTACGGATTCCAGCGTGCCGCCCGATGTCCGGTTATCGGCAAATGTCAAAGTGTATTCCCCGATGATGGTGCCAGGGTTGACCGAATCGGTCAGTGTCATGGTCCACTCGTTCGACGATCCGTTGGCAGGCACCGACGGCGTAAAGGTGACATTGATGTTTTCTGAGGTGCCGAGATTGTCGTAATATTCGACCGAAAGTTCCTGAACGTCACCGCTGCTGCCCGCGTCGGTTTCCGTAGCAGGCAAATTGACGCCCAGCGTCATGTGTGTTGTCGGCTCTCCGGAGAACTGGTTCACGTTGATCTGCACTGGCTCCAGACCATCAGCCGTGTCGCGCGGAAAACTCGGGATCGACCCGTCAGGCAAAGCAGGCCAGCCCAAAAGAACGAGGCCGGAAGTGGAACGCAGATAGCCTTCGGCGTCTGTGCGGAATGAACCGGTCGTCGTGAGATACATATTCGTATCACCATTTCCCACTTCCACCTCAGAGGCCTGTGCAACCGGCAAAAAGCCGCGCCCGCGCACCGCAAGGTCAGTTGCGTTGGCGGTGGAGACGAGCGGTCCGCGTTGATCGATAAGCCGTTCTGTCGTGGCCCGTACGCCCCCCGCCGAATAGGTGCCCCCGTGGGAGGAAATGACCATCGAATGGAAATCGGTCACGACCCGTTTATACCCGAAGGTGGACGAATTCGCGATATTGTCCGAAATGGAGGCCAGTCGGGTTGCGTTGGCCTGCAATCCGGCGACTCCTGCGTTGAGCGAAGATGAAATTGTCATGGACACGCCTTTCTGCTGTATCGACCTGAGTTCGATCAACAGATAGGCGCACCAAGCTTAACACCGTGCTAACAAATAAAATCCGTCCTATTCGGCGCACCCACCCTGCGCAGCGCTTTTACTTGGTCGACCGTAACAGTACAATTTCCAGCCGGTTGTTTCGGCGTGCCATCGTGTCATACAAAACCGGTTCGCGGTCGGCATGGCCGGTAACCCGCTGCATGCGCTGCGTCGCAACGCCGCTCTCTTGCAGCAGCAGGCGCATTTGGGTCGCGCGCTGCTCTGACAATTGCCAGATCGGGCTATTTGCCAGCACCACCGGATTTGCGCGCACATGTCCACCAATGGCTATTCCGTTGGTTACGGTTTTTGACACCCCTGCAAGCAGCACGGCAAGGTCGCGCAGCAATTGGGTCGGCGTGTCTGTGCCGTCTTCAAACAAGAAGACATCGTCGAGCTCAAACAGCTCAATCACCAAGCCTTCGTCGGTGATCCGCGTCACGATGTGGCGCAATGCGTTTTCCATGACCATGGTCTCGCCGCCTCGGCCCATCAACATGGAATCGGCAACCTTGAACGCCTCTGTTTCGACTTGGCTTTCACCGGCCTGGTCGGACGTTCCGGAGGCCCCGCTCGCCCGATCTTCGCGCGACGCATGCTGCGCTGTGGCACCAGTACCGTTCTTGGGAAGCGTATTTTCCGAGAAAATACTTTCGCCACCAAATGCGCCATTGCCCCCGCCAGAGACGCGGTTGATAGGAATCGTCGGGGAAAAATAATCCGCGATTCCCTTGCGTTGTTGTTCTGTTGTCGCATTCAGCAGCCACATCAACATAAAAAAGGCCATCATTGCGGTTACGAAATCCGCATATGCGACTTTCCAGGCACCGCCATGGTGCCCACCGCCGCTGATGATCTTTTTACGTTTAATGATGACTGGTGCCGCATTGCCTTGCGCACCCATCTCCACCACCTCTTATTCACCCGACGACAGGTCTATCTGATCAGGCGTTACAGCTGGCTTAACAGGTCCAAATGTTTCTATTCCCCTTGCGCCCGCTACGCCACTGACGCCAGATACGGGAATGTTTGAGGGGCAGAACCATGCAGCACGACACAATTACTGACAGTGCATATTCATGGTTCCGGCTGGTTCTGACATTGCTGATCGCCACCATTGCCAATGCTTCCATGTGGGCGATCATCGTCATCATGCCCGCAGTAGAAGCGGAATTCGGCGCGTCACGCGCGGATGCGGCGCTGCCATATACGCTGACCATGATCGGATTTGCGCTTGGCAATTTTGTCATCGGTCGCGCGGTTGATCGCTTTGGCGCGACGCTGTCTTTGATTGCTGCGGCCGTCTTTACTGCTTTGGGTTTCACGCTGGCGGCCATGTCCCAGTCCATCGCACTTTTGTCCGCAGCGCAGCTTTTGCTGGGGTTCGCTTCGGCTGTCGGATTTGGCCCGTTGATTGCGGACATCTCGCATTGGTTTGTGCGACGAAGGGGCATTGCAGTGGCGCTGGTGGCCAGCGGTAATTACCTTTCCGGAGCCGTCTGGCCGATGCTGCTGGCAGGGGTGTTGCAGGACAGCGGCTGGCGCTCTGTCTATCATGTAATGGCGGTGGTGACGCTCATCGGGGTGATCCCGCTGGCAATGACCTTGCGGCGCAAGATCCCGGCTGAAGCACACGAGGCGGCACAGCTTGCCTCTACGCTCAATGCAAAATCGTCTGGGCTCAGCCCGCGTGCGCTGCAATATTTGTTGGGATTGGCCGGCATTGGATGTTGTGTCGCCATGTCTATGCCGCAAGTGCATATTGTGTCCTATTGTGTCGATCTGGGCTATGGACCTGCTGTGGGGGCCGAGATGCTGTCGTTGATGCTCTTGGGCGGCGTCGGCTCTCGGGTGTTGTCGGGTCTTTTGGCGGATCGGCTGGGTGGGGTGCGCACCCTTCTGATCGGATCATCGCTGCAAAGTCTTGCGCTGTTTTTGTACCTGCCCAGTGGTGGCATCACCTCGCTTTATCTCGTGAGCCTCGTGTTCGGACTGAGCCAGGGGGGAATCGTGCCCAGTTATGCACTGATCGTGCGAGAATACATGCCCGCGCGGGAGGCCGGCGCACGTGTAGGCTTTGTGATGATGGCCACGATTCTGGGCATGGCGTTGGGCGGGTGGCTGTCAGGCCAAATCTATGACTGGAGCGGGTCCTACCAACTGGCATTCATCAACGGCATTGCCTGGAATGCGCTGAACATTGCGATAATCCTGTGGCTCTTGTCACGGTCGCGGCCCCGCGCACCGCGCGTCAGCGCAGGTGATCTTGCCCACGTTGACGTGCAAGTGTGATCTGGCGCTGCCGTTCGCGAAACCGCGTCTTGTCGGCCTGTGATGTAGTGTCCACGCATAGGTGGCAACTGACACCTGCTTCGTAGCCGCTGCGCGATGTGTCATCGGGCAGGATCGGCCGCCTGCATCCATGGCAGAGCATATGCGGCCCTTCACGCAATCCGTGCCCGACGCTGACGCGGTTGTCGAAAACAAAGCATTCCCCGTGCCAATTGCTCTCGGCCTCGGGCACGTCTTCGAGGTATTTCAGGATGCCGCCGCGCAGATGGAATACGTCCTTGACCCCCTGACCAAGCAAATAGTTGGTCGATTTTTCGCAACGGATGCCGCCGGTGCAGAACATCGCGACCTTCTTGCCTGCAAAGCGGTCACGGTTTTCCGCCCACCATTGCGGAAATTCACCGAAACTGCGGGTTTGCGGATCGACCGCACCGGCAAAGCTGCCGATGGCAACTTCATAGTCGTTGCGGGTGTCGATGACAGCCACATCAGGGTCCGCAATCAGCGCGTTCCAATCGGTGGGATCAACATAGTGCCCCACCCGCGCTTTTGGATCGACGTCGGGCTGGCCCATCGTCACGATCTCGCGCTTCAGACGCACCTTCATCCGTCCAAAGGGCGGCGCAACGCTTTGGGCTTGTTTCCAAACCAGATCGGCGCAGCCGGGCAGGGCTCGCAAATGTGTGATCACCGTGTCGATTCCTGTGCGCGGACCCGCAACCGTCCCATTCACGCCCTCAGGCGCGATCAGCAGTGTCCCTTTCACGTCCACACTGGTGCAAAGATCCAGCAACGGCTGACGCAGTGCGTCAGGGTCATCAAACCGGGCGAAATGATAAAGGGCAGCGATGGTATACATGGGGGGCCAAATACGCGCCCTGAGGGCTGTTCCGCAAGGGGGTGGTGGGGTAAAAGCCACCCCAACAGAGTGACCCAGATGAAAGGACATGTCATGCAGGCCCTGATCGTGATCGACATGCAGAACGATTTTTGCCCCGGCGGAGCGCTTGCCGTGCCCAAGGGCGACGCCATCGTGCAAGGTATCAACGCGATCATGTCCGATTTCGATGCAGTGATACTGACGCAGGACTGGCATCCGGCCGGCCATTCTTCATTTGCCTCGGCACATAAGGACAAGGCCGCCTATGACATGATCCGTTTGCCTTACGGCGCGCAGGTGCTCTGGCCCGATCACTGTATTCAGGGCAGTCTGGGAGCGGCGTTTCACACGGAACTTCACGCGGACCGCGCGGACCTAATTCTGCGCAAGGGCTTCAACCCGGCGATTGACAGCTATTCGGCATTCTTTGAGAACGACCACCAGACCCCCACGGGACTTGAGGGCTATCTGCGGACCCGCGGCATCACGCGACTGACTTTGGTCGGGCTGGCGCTGGATTTCTGTGTGAACTTTTCAGCGGTGGACGCCGCACGGTTGGGCTTTGAGGTGGAGGTGAAACGCGATCTCAGCCGTGCGATTGATATGGACGGATCACTGGCCGCGGCAATTGCAGGGATGGACAAGGCCGGGGTGGCGTTTGCGTGACCGGCTGGGGCTCTGCCCCAGACCCCGGGATATTTTTGGCCAGAAGAATGGGGTTATCAGCACCCTGCGCGGCCCTAAAGCCCGTCGAAAATGGGCTTGCCATTGGCAAAGATGCCCTTGACCATCTTTATGCCCTTTGCCTGTTGTGCGCGGTCGCGAAACCGGTCGTTCGAGAGGATCGGCAGACCCTCTTGCCTTGCAAATTTCAGAATGAAGACATCGGCTTCGGTCTCTGCCGGGCAGACCATCACCCGCGACCGGTGCAGGCCCAATGCCTTTGCAAAGCCGCGCTCGTTAAGCGTTTTGTCACCAAGGTGATGCCGCGATGATGCGTCCAGGAAGACGTAAGGCAGGAAATGGCGTGCTTTGAGGCTGTGCACGACCGCCGTCAGGGTCGACAGGTCGGCGGCCCCGTTCCAATACATCACATTGGTGCCGTCGATGACGATCTGACGGTCAGTGGGTTCGGAAACCTTTGATGTTTTCCCGGCACCTTGCCGGGGCTCGGCGCGCGTTTTCGGTGCGTCTGGCGAAACCCGCGCCAGCGCAAATGCCGCAAGCACCAGTGCCGCTGCACCCCACCAGTTCAACCCGGTGTCGCTGTTCACCGGGTAGCTGAGCGAAACGAGATAGCCCAGACCCAAAGTCGCCGCGCATGTAAGCCAGACGAACCGGGACAGGCAAATGATATAGCCGTAGAATGCCAGCAATATAACGATCGGGGTCAGAATTTCAGTTGGTGTCATGTCTTGGTTGTCGCTCTTTGGTTTCAGGTGCAAAGCCTGAATTTCGGTCCGGTTCACCTTTCGACTTGCCCCATCATGTCGTCATTTGCCACAAGGGTATGGAAAAATTAAGGAAAACCCATGGTCGATATCGCCACCCGCGTCTGGAACCACAAGTGGAAGATCGATCCTATCGTGCGGTCGCTGATCGACACGGATTTCTACAAGCTGCTGATGTGCCAGTCCGTCTTTCGCAACAAACCGGACACGCAGGTTACCTTTAGCCTGATCAACCGTTCCAAACACATCCCGCTTGCCGACCTGATCGACGAGGGGGAGTTGCGCGAACAACTGGACCACATCCGCTCACTGAGCCTGAGCCGGGGGGAGAGCACATGGCTGCGTGGCAATACCTTTTACGGTAAGCGTCAGATGTTTCGGTCCGATTTCATGGAATGGTTCGAGGGTCTGCGCCTGCCGCCCTATCATCTGGAGCGCAAGGGCGACCAGTTTGAGTTGACATTCGAGGGCAAGTGGCACGAGGTCATGCTGTGGGAGATCCCCGCGCTAGCCGTGTTGATGGAACTGCGCGGGCGCGCCGTGCTGGACGGCATGGGGCGGTTCGAACTTCAGGTGCTTTATGCCCGCGCCATGACCCGCGTCTGGGAAAAGATCGAGGTGCTGCGCGAGATTCCGGATCTTTCCATCGCTGATTTTGGCACCCGTCGGCGGCATTCATTCCTCTGGCAGGATTGGTGCGTACAAGCCATGCATGAAGGTCTGGGCACAGCCTTTACCGGGACATCCAATTGCAAGATCGCCATGAACAGACAGGTGGAGGCGATTGGCACCAATGCCCATGAGCTGCCCATGGTCTATGCGGCGCTGGCACAGGACGATGCCGCACTTGCGCGCGCGCCATATGATGTCCTGTCGGACTGGCATGAGGAACATGAGGGCAATCTGCGTATCATCTTGCCGGACACCTATGGCACCGAGGGATTTTTACGCAACGCGCCGGACTGGCTTGCCGGGTGGACCGGCATCCGAATCGACAGCGGCGACCCCGCGACCTATGCCCAGATTGCCATCGATTGGTGGAAGTCGCGCGGCGAAGACCCACGCGACAAACGTGTAATCTTCAGCGACGGGCTGGATGTCGACAAAATCCGCGAACTGCACGCTGCCTTTACTGGCAAGGTCAAGGTGTCCTTCGGCTGGGGTACTTTGCTCACCAATGATTTCCGCGGCCTGGTGCCGGATGACGCGCTGGCGCCGTTCAGTCTGGTTTGCAAGGCGGTAGAGGCGAACGGCAAGCCGACGGTCAAGCTGTCTGACAATCCAAACAAGGCGATGGGGCCAGAAGATCAGATTGCGCGATACAAGCGTGTGTTCGGCGTTGGCGCGCAAAAGGCCGAGGACGTGGTGGTTTGACTGCCTCCGATTGAGACCATTGAGTGCGTGTTATGCAGTTTTCCAATGTCACGTTTATTTTCGGCGTATCCCCCGTTCGCGCCACACGATCAGCAGCCCGCCAGCGATGATCAGCAACGCGCCGGGGAATAATTCAGCCCAAGGGGTCTCACCGTAGAACAGCCAGCCGAAGATGAACGCGAATGGGATGCCAAAATAGCTGAACGGGGCCAGGTTGCTTTGCTCCGTCATACGGTAGGCCGCGATCAGCAGCAGCACCGCCGTGCCGCCAAAGGAACCCATGCCGAGGATCCACAACAGATCAACAGGTGTGTGCAGCGGGCTGAACCCGGTCGTCGCGGCCGCCAGAAACAAAGAGCCGACGGCGGCCACAGCCGATGAATACATATTGATCAATGCGGTCGGCACCTCCGGGTCCATCATGCGCGCAGTGATACCTGTGAGCGCATAACAGGCCGCAGCCGCCAACGGCAGCAAGGCGGCGGGGGTGAATGTGTCCCGGCCCGGCCCCACGATCATGATGACGCCGACAAATCCCACGATGACCGCAGCCCAGCGTGCGACACCGACTTGTTCGCGCAAAAGCGGCACAGCCAATGCCACCATAAACAGCGCGTTGGCATATGTGATGGTAGAGGCGGTGGCAAAGCTCATCAATCCCAGCGAGAGGTAGAAGAAATACTGCGCAAACGTCAGGATCGCGCCGCGTGTGACCGCAAGCCGCCATTGCCGCACCCGCAACTTTCGTCCGCGCCGGTGCCATTGCGCAGATAACCACAAAGCAATTGCCGCCGGAATCAGCCCACAAAAGTTTCGATATGCCGAAAGCTCAGCAGCACCATAGTCGGATGAAAGGTGCTTGATGATCAGGCCCATCGCGTCAAACAGCACCAGCGCCAACAGCGAATACAGAATTGCAAGGGTCGTGCGGTCAGTGGGCATTGACACTCCGGCGCTGAAAAGAGGGACCACGCCAAGCGGGCAAGGCATGGTCACAGCTATGCGTGACCTGTCTCCCACAAACCAGCCAGGAATCGGTTCTGGCGTGTGATAGGTCGCAAATCCACCTTGCGTTGACAGGGCTAAAATGCGTAATTGGACGGGCTTGGTGTTCCGAAAAGCGCAGTGATGCGTGGAACCTAACAGGGAATTCAGTAAGGGCCGTCGCCCAAAGCTGGAGCCGCCCCCGCGACTGTAAGCGGTGAGCCGTTGCCCCTCATGCCACTTGCCAACCCCGGAAACGGGTGCGGTGGGGAAGGCGGGCAAACGGCCACGACCCGCGAGCCAGGAGACCTGCCAAGCACGAATGAAACGCGATATGCCGTCGGGTGTGACGGCGAGGAGACTTGAAATGACGACACTGACCCAGGCACAGAATCAAACCCACAGCCCGTCGCGCGCCCGGCTTGTTCCGACGCTTTTTGCAGCGATTCTGGGATTGGCTTTGATCACGCTGACCGGCCATGTGCAGGCCTCTGCGCTGCATGATGCCGCGCACGACGTGCGTCACGCGACCGGCTTTCCCTGCCACTAACCCATGTTTTCCAGATTTGTGACCAGCGCGTTGTTCGCTGGTGCTGTAGCAGGCTTGATCGCCGGTCTGCTGCAATTGGCATTCGTGCAACCCGTCTTGCTGCACGCGGAACTTTATGAAAGCGGACAGTTGCTGCACTTTGGTGCCGACCCGGTGTCGGCGCATCCCGATCTGCCGGGGTTCGACGCGGTACGTGACGGCCTGAGCGTGATCTTCACGATGCTGACCTATACCGGCTATGCGTTGATCCTGCTGGCATTGATGTCACTTGCCGAGGACCGCGGCGCGCGGATCAACGGGCGCAGCGGATTGATCTGGGGCGTCGCGGGCTTTGTGGTTTTCCACATGGCTCCCGGTTTCACACTTGCGCCTGAAGTGCCGGGCGTCGCGGCGGCAGATGTCGGCGCACGCCAGATCTGGTGGTTCGCTACGGTGGCTGCCTCCGGAATTGCCCTATGGCTTATCGCCTTCGGACACAGCCGACCGCTTTGGGCCGTAGCCGTCGTTCTGCTGGCCGCGCCGCACATTATCGGCGCGCCGGAACCTGACAGCTTCGTCGGTACTGTGCCGCCTGAAATTGCGGCTCTGTTCGCTGCGCGCGCATTGGGCGTAGGGCTTGCCGCGTGGGTCATGCTGGGGTCTTTCGCGGGGTTCTTCTGGCAAAGGGAGGCGGCAAATGAATAGGGCGCTTGGCCTTTTCGTTATCGGGCTCGTGTTTGGTGGCGGATTTGGGTTTATCATCGCAGCAGGCAATGGGATCACCTTTGATGGCCATGACCACGCCGATCCGGCGGTCAGTGGCGCCATGGCAGCAGATCAACCGGATGCTGGACATGATGCAGCACACGCAGCACTTTTGGAGGTGCCGGCGGTCGATGCCCCCGAGGTGACCCTGGACCTGACCCGAGATCCGACCGAAGGCTTTAACCTTCAGGTCCGCACGCGTAATTTCAACTTCACGCCGAAGGCCTCAGGCCTTGCCCATGTCGCGGGCGAAGGCCATGCCCATGTCAATATCAACGGCAAAAAGGTAGGGCGGCTTTATGGCGAATGGATGCATATCGCGCATCTGCCCGAAGGCGAAGTGACCGTTGAGGTTGCGCTGAACAGTAACGATCACCGCCCGCTGGCCGTGGCGGGACAGCCGATCACCGCCAGCACGCGTCTGATCGTGGAATAACGGCCACTGCTTGTCCGCAACCCGAAGGTGCGTTAGGCCCCTTTGCATCATCAGAACGGAAGTTCGTCCATGACAGTTACCCTCCATGTCTGCACAACCTGCCGCGCGGGTGAAGTGCTGGAAGAAGATGCACCGCGTCCCGGCGCACAACTTTACGCTGCCCTAACCGAAACAGGTGCCCCCGAGGGCGTGCGGATCGTGGCTGTCGAATGTCTGTCGGCCTGCTCGCAAGGTGCCTCGGTGGCACTTTCCGCGCCCGGCAAATGGACCTACGTCTATGGCCGCCTGACCAAGGACGACAGCTCCGACATCCTGACCGGTGCCGCCGCGTACGCCGCGACCACCGATGGCCTTGTGCCCTGGCGCGAGCGCCCCGTTATTTTCCGCAAGCAAAGCCTTGCCCGTGTTCCCCCGTTGGAGTTGCCCGAATGACCGACCTTGCCAAAATCCCCGTCACCGTGATCACTGGTTTTCTCGGTTCCGGCAAGACGACGCTGATCCGCCACCTGATGACCCACTCCAATGGTCGCCGCCTTGCTGTGCTGGTCAATGAGTTTGGCACCGTCGGTGTCGATGGCGACATCCTGAAATCCTGCGCTGACGAAGACTGCCCCGCAGAAAATATTGTGGAACTGGCCAACGGGTGCATCTGCTGTACTGTCGCGGACGACTTTATTCCAACGATCGAGGCGCTTATGGCAATGCCGGTGCGGCCTGATCACATTCTGATCGAAACCTCCGGCCTTGCCCTGCCAAAGCCACTTCTCAAGGCGTTTGACTGGCCCGCCATCCGCTCAAAGATCACCGTCGACGGCGTCATAGCACTGGCCGATGCCGAGGCAGTCGCGGCAGGCCGCTTTGCCGCCGACGTGGCCGCGGTGGACGCGCAGCGTTTGGCGGACGACAGTATTGACCATGAAACTCCCTTGTCCGAGGTGTTCGAGGATCAGATTTGCTGCGCCGATATTATCCTGATGTCCAAGGCCGATCTTGCCGGCCCCGAAGGTCTTGCCGCGGCGCGCAAAGTGATCGAGGCGGAAAGCCCCCGCAAGATCCCGATCCTCGAGATGAGCGAGGGCGTGATCGACCCCAACGTCATTCTGGGGCTTAACGCCAAGGCCGAAGACGATCTGGCCGCGCGCCCATCGCATCACGATGGCGCCGACGATCACGAACATGACGATTTCGAAACCATCGTCGTGCCGATGCCCGAAGTGGACGACGTGGACGCATTGATCGCTGCCATTGAACGGCTGGCAAATGAACAGCACATTCTGCGGGTAAAAGGTTATGTTGCCGTGACGGGCAAGCCTATGCGCCTGCTGGTTCAGGCCGTGGGCAGCCGTGTGCGGCACCAGTTTGACCGACCCTGGGGCGCGGATATGCGCGCGGGCCATTTGGTTGTGATCGCCGAACATAACCACATCGACAGCGCCAAAATCCGCAACGTTCTGGGGGCCTGACACCATGCACGTCGTCTTCCGCGAAAGTCATGGACTGGAGGAGACGGATACACCGTTCGATCCCGGTCAGACACCCGCGGACCTCGTCGTGCTTTCCTTTTCTGACAGTGACCTTGGCGCGTTTGCGGCGGGCTGGCATCGCGGCGGCGGGGCGGATGGCAACCTGCCGAGCCTGCGTTTGTGCAATCTTGTCGCCCTGCGGCACCCGGCGTCCGTGGACAATTACATAGACGCGACGCTGACCGGGGCAAAAGGCATCCTTATCCGCCTGATCGGCGGAGAGAATTATTGGCCCTACGGCATCATGCAGGTGCAGGATTTTGCCCGCCGCCATAACATCGCGCTGGCGATCCTGCCCGCTGATGGGCGTGAAGATCCAGCACTTGACGCACATTCCACTTTGCCCGTCTCCACACTTCGGCGTCTGTCACACCTCTGCGATACCGGCGGTCCCGTTGCCGCGCAGGCAGCACTGGCACAGCTGGCATTGGCGGCGGGGTTCTATGCCGGTCCCGTGCTGGGTGCGAAAACAGTTCCAGACTGCGGCTTTTATGATCCCGACAATGGCGTGACATCTTTCGCGGATGCAGGTGGCGATGTGGTCGTCGTGACCTTCTATCGCAGCTATCTGATGGCTGCCGATACCGCGCCCGTTGATGCACTGATCGCCGCGCTGCGTGCGCGTGGCTTCAACGCGATGGGCATTTTTGTGCCCTCGCTCAAGGCCGACAGCGCGCGCGCCTTTCTGGATCATGCGCTGACGCAGCTCGCGCCGGTCGCTATTCTCAACGCTACCGCCTTTTCCGGGCGCGCCGACGATGGCACCACGCCGCTTGATGCGCCCGGCTGTCCGGTGTTTCAGGTTGCTCTGTCCACGGCGCGCAAGAAGGATTGGGCCGAAGGCGACCGTGGCCTTTCGCCCGCAGATCTTGCGATGCATGTTGTCCTGCCGGAAGTTGACGGTCGCATATTTACCGGGGTTGTCAGCTTCAAGGCGCCGGGCAAAAAGGACCCCCACCTGCAATTCTCGCGCTTTGCCCACCGCGCAGAAATGTCCCGGATCGCCGCCATCGCGGACCGCGTTCAAGCGTGGCACGCGCTTGCTAAAACGTCGGCAAAAGATCGCAAACTGGCGCTTGTGTTGTCCACCTATCCCGGCCGGGACGACCAGATTGCGCATGCCGTTGGGCTCGATGCCCTGGCCTCGGTTGAGGATATGCTTTTGACGTTGGCTGCGGCCGGATACGCCGTGCATCCCGACATCGGTTTTGGCAAAAGCCTGGGCCAGCACAGCCTTCCTTGGCCGCTGGAGGCTTATCAAGCCGCCCTTGCCACCCTGCCGCCGCAGCTGTGCGCCGATTTGATAACCGCCTGGGGTAAGCCGCAGGACGATCCGCTGTACCGGGACGGCGCGTTTCATTTCCCCGCGCAGACCTGCGGCAATGCCTTGATCGCGCTGCAACCTGAACGCGGTGCAATTGATGCGCGCGACACTGATTATCACGATCTCGCGCGCGTGCCGCGCCATTCGTATGTCGCGTTCTACCTTTGGCTGCGCGCGCGGGGTCATCACGCGCTGGTCCACATTGGTGCGCATGGCACGCTTGAATGGCTCCCCGGAAAATCCGTGGCCCTGTCCGACGATTGCTGGCCAGAAGCACTGACTGGCGCGATGCCCGTGATCTATCCCTTTATCGTCAATGATCCCGGCGAGGCGGCGCAGGCCAAACGCCGCATTGGCGCGGTTACGCTGGGCCATTTGCCGCCACCGTTGAAAGACAGCGCCGTGCCCGATGGGTTGCTGCGGCTCGAACGGTTGCTTGACGAATACTCCACCGCTGACGGGCTTGACCCCGCGCGCCGCGACCGTCTGATCAACACGATCCGGTCCGAGGCGCAGGCGGCCGGTGTCGAGGCTGATCTTGGTCTGGACACTGCCGCCTCAGCCGCCGAGGCAATCACCCGCATCGACCGCTTTGTCTGCGACATCAAGGAAAGCCAGTACGGCGATGGGCTGCATGTATTTGGCGCGGGACACGGCGAAAATGATGGGCTTCTGGCCGCCCTTGATGGCCGCCGCGTCCCCGCCGGCCCCTCCGGTTCCCCGTATCGCGGACGCGCCGATGTGCTGCCGACGGGCCGCAACCTCTACTCTGTTGATCCGCGCGCGGTGCCGTCGCGTGCTGCCCATGCGCAGGGCGTGAAACTGGCCGAGGAACTGTTGCGCCGGCATTTGCAAGACAAGGGCGACTGGCCGAAAGGGCTGGTCATTGACCTTTGGGGGTCCGCCACGATGCGCACGGCGGGCGAAGAAGTGGCGATGGCACTGCATCTGGCAGGACTTGCCCCGAAATGGGACGACGGATCTGACCGTGTATCAGGGTTCGAAATCATTCCGCTTGCGCTGCTGGACCGGCCACGCATCGACGTGACCTTGCGCGTCTCGGGTTTGTTTCGCGATATTTTTCCCGGTCTGGCGCAGGTGTTCGAGGCGGGCGCCCAAGCCCTGTCCCAACGTCACGAAGCGCCGGACATGAACCCCTACCTGACCCAGACGCCCCGTGTTTTCGGACCCAAACCGGGGCTGTACGGCATGAACATGGAAACCGCCCTGCACGACTATTCCGACGCGGGCCGTGACGCCGCCGGGCAAGCGTGGCTTGCCGGGTCCGAATGGGCGATCGACGCGCAAGGCAAACCGCACAAGAACCGCGAAGCATTGGTGGCGCAGCTGCACAAAGCCGATGGGTTCGCCCATGTTCAGGACTTGTTGGAAAGTGACATTTTGCTGGCCTTGGACTATGCCAGCCATGAAGGCGGGTTCGCCGCAGCCATGGCGCATCTGGGTGCCGCGCAGCCGGCAATGTATCACATTGACCACACCCGCGTCGGCAGTCCCCGCGCCCGCACCATGCCCGAAGAGATTGCCCGCGTCGTACGCGCCCGTGCGGCCAATCCCGACTGGGCCAGCGGTATGATGCGCCACGGCTTTCGCGGTGCGGCAGAGGTGACGGCAACACTCGACAACCTTGCCGCCTTTGCACATCTGACGCGTGAGGTGCCCGCACATTTGATAGACCTGTACTACGATGCAACATTGGGCCGCGCGGATCTGGTGAACTTTATGGCGGCCGAAAATCCCGCGGCGCTGGATGCTTTGCGCGCGCGGTTCGCTGCGCTGCGCGATGCGGGCCTGTGGATCACGCGGCGCAATTCCATCAGCGCTGACATGGACGCGGCGCAATGAATGCCGCCCCTCGGATCAAGGGCTGGTGCCCCGGCGCGCTCCGCCCGATGATGTCCGGCGACGGGCTGGTGGTGCGTATCCGCCCGCACGCCGGACGGCTGGACCAAAGGCAGGCGGCAGGCATCGCCGAGTTGGCCACAAACTGCGGCAACGGCATTGTGGATCTTTCAAACCGCGCCAACGTGCAACTGCGTGGGGTCGCGACAAACCGTTACGACGCGCTGATAGACGGATTGCGTGGTTTGGGGCTGATTGATCCTGACGCGACCGTGGAAAGTCGCCGCAATATTCTGATCACGCCCTTCCGCACCCGAAATGATCAAAGCGAAACCCTTGCCAGAGACCTCGCTGCGGCGCTTGCGTCACCCGATGCACCACAGGTCAGCGCCAAGTTTGGCTATGCCATTGATACCGGCACCGAACCCGTCCTGCACCGCGCACCTGCCGATATCCGGCTTGAATATGCTGCCAATGGCGCCCTGATCCTTTGCGCCGCCGATCATCGATTTGGCAAGTGCGTCACCATCGACGACGCCGTACCACAGATGCTTGAACTCGCCCGGTGGAGCCTTGCACAGTCTGAACAGTCCGGCACACGCATGTCCCGCTTGCTGGCCAAGGATACGCCGCCGCCGCCCGGCTTTGCCACGCCACGACAGCTTGGCCCCCCTACGCCCGCGCCCGGCACGTACGCCGCTGGTGCGCTGGTTGCCACAGCCTTTGGCCAGATCAACGCCAAGACGCTCACCGCTCTTTCGGCGCTTGGTTCCCTGCGGGTGACTCCGTGGCGAATGCTGCTGGTCGAGGGGGCGACCGCCCTGCCTGATCTGCCCGACCTGATCACCGACCCTACGGACCCTTTGCTGCGGGTTGTTGCCTGCATCGGCGCACCCGGCTGCGCGCAGGGTCTTGCCGCCACACGGCCTCTCGCGCGTGAAATGGCGCGGCATGTGCGGCCGGATCAGACGCTGCACGTCTCTGGTTGCGCCAAAGGCTGTGCACTGCCGCGTGCTGCAGACGTCACACTGACCGCCACGCCCTCGGGGTTTGCCCTGATGCGCAACGCCACCGCCGACGCCGCGCCGGACATCACCGATCTGCGCGCCACTGAAATTCCCGATCTGCTGCAAGAGGTGCGCTGATGCCCCACACTTATATTACCGACGGCGCCGAAATTTACCGCCGGTCCTTCGCGACAATCCGCGCCGAAGCCGCGCTTGACCGCTTCACTCCGGAAGAGGAAATCGTCGCCGTCCGCATGATCCACGCCGCCGGTATGGTGGGGCTGGAACGGCACATCCGGTTTTCGCCCGACATGGCCATCGCCGCCCGTGCCGCGCTTGAGGATGGCGCGCCGATCCTGTGCGACGCCTACATGGTCAGCGAAGGTATCACCCGCAAACGCCTGCCGCATGAGAATGAGGTGATCTGCACCCTGCGCGATCCTGCGGTGCCGCAAATGGCCGCCGACATGGGCAACACCCGCTCTGCCGCCGCGCTGGAGCTTTGGCGCCCGCATCTGGCCGGGTCGGTTGTTGCGATTGGCAATGCGCCGACGGCATTGTTCCACCTGATCAACATGCTGGAAGATCCCGATTGCCCCCGCCCGGCGGCGATCATCGGGTGTCCGGTGGGATTCATCGGTGCTGCGGAATCCAAGGATGCGCTGATGGCTGATCTGCCGGTCCCGTCGATGATCGTTGCGGGGCGACTTGGCGGCTCAGCGATCACAGTTGCGGCGGTCAACGCCCTTGCCAGCAGGGTGGAATGACGTGGGCAAAGTGATCTGCGCGGGCCTTGGCCCCGGCGACCCCGAATTGATGAGCGTAAAGTCCGACCGCACAATCCGCGCGGCACGCCACCTTGCCTATTTTCGCAAGAAAGGCCGCGCCGGACAGGCACGCAGCATTGTCAGCGGGATGCTGCGCGACGACGTGACTGAATATCCGATGGAATACCCCGTCACCACCGAACTGCATTTCGGCTCGGATGAATACCGCGCGGTGATGGTCGCATTCTACGCCGAATGGGCGGACCGTCTGGCCGACCTTGCCCGCCACCATGACGTTGTTGTTCTTTGCGAGGGCGATCCGTTCTTTTACGGCTCATTCATGCACCTGCACACCCGGTTGCAAGGCCGCGCCGAGGTCGAAGTTTTGCCCGCCATACCCGGCATGGTCGGCTGCTGGAACGCGCTGGATATCCCTTTCACATGGGGGGACGACGTGCTGACTGTTCTGATGGCCACCCTCCCTGAGGACGAGTTGACGGATCACATGCGCCGCGCCGATGCGCTGGTGGTGATGAAGACGGGTCGCAACCTGCCTGCCGTGCGCCGCGCGCTTGCGGCCACAGGACGGCTGGAAGATGCTCGGCTGGTGGAAAAAGGCACCATGCCGGGGCAGCGGGTCGCGAGGTTGGCAGAGGTGGATGATGCCGATTGTCCGTACTTTGCGATCGTGCTGGTACATGGTCAGGGCCGCAGACCGGAGGCACCAGAATGACCGGCTGGATCGCCATTGCGGGGCTTGGTCCGGGCCGCGAAGATCTGGTGACACCCGAAGTGACCGCCGCGTTGGCGCAAGCCACGGATGTGATCGGCTATATTCCTTATGTCGCCCGCGTGGCCCCGCGTGACGGGCTGACCCTGCATCCCAGTGACAACCGCGTGGAGCTTGACCGGGCCGCCCATGCCCTGCAACTCGCGTCCGACGGCGCGCGCGTGGTTGTTGTGTCCTCCGGTGATCCGGGTGTCTTTGCAATGGCGTCGGCGGTGTTCGAAGGGCTTGAGCAACACCCGGAACACGCGACCATCGACATCCGCGTTCTGCCCGGCATCACCGCCATGCTGGCCGCCGCCGCCGCCGCCGGTGCGCCGCTGGGTCACGATTTCTGTGCCATCAATCTAAGCGACAACCTTAAGCCCTGGGCCACGGTTGAGCACCGCTTGCGCATGGCTGCGCGCGCTGATTTCGCAATGGCTTTTTACAACCCCCGCTCCAAATCCCGGCCGCACCAATTTGCCGCTGCCCTCGAGATCCTGCGCCAGGAATGTGGTGCCGAGCGCCTGATCACCTTTGCCCGCGCGGTCAGTACGCCAGAGCAGGTGATCAGCACCGTGACGTTGGGCAATGCCACGCCCGAAATGGCGGATATGCGCACCGTTGTGCTGGTCGGCAATTCTGCGACCCGGCGTGTCGGGCGGTACGTCTATACGCCGCGCAGCGCCGAATGACCCAGCCATCCGATCACCGCGTCTACGCTGTCCAAGGCTTCGCCGGGCAGGACAGGGCGCGCGGCCATGATCACCGGCAGACGCAGCGCCCGTGCCGCGTCCAGTTTGGCCCGCGCCGCGGTGCTGCCGGCGTTCTTGGCCACGATATGGGTAATTGCGTGCTCACGCATCAATGCGGTGTCGCCTTCGGTGGTGAATGGCCCGCGCGCCAGTATAACCGTGGTGCGCGGCAGGGGCATGGCCGCATCCGGCGCATCAACCAGCCGCAGAACATAGTGATGCTGCGGTTTGACGGCGAACAGATTAATGTGCTGTTTGCCAATGGCAAGAAACACCCGCGCGGGCGTGTCGGGCAGAGCGATTGGCATGTCCTCCATCCCGTCCACCATCGTCCAGTCATCGCCGGCCTGCGGCACCCAGGGCGCACGCTCCAGCCGGATCAGCGGCGTCTGGGTTTGCGTGCAGGCAATGACGGCGTTGCTGCTCATTCCCGCCGCGAAGGGATGCGTTGCGTCGATCACGTGGGTGATACGGCCGTCCCGCAGGAACGCGGCCAGCCCCGATACACCTCCAAAGCCGCCGATCCGCGTCGGCACCGGCTGTGCGACCGGTGCCTTTGTGCGGCCCGCGTAGGAAAATACCGTGTTGATACCGGCTTGCGCCAACCGCACGGCCAATGCGCTTGCCTCTGTTGTGCCACCCAGCAAAAGGACGCGCATCATGGGTGATCCCTGGCTGTTCATCATCGGAATGTCGGACGATAGCGCAGCGCAGCTGTCCCCCGCAAGCCGTGCCGCATTGAAGGCCGCCGAAGTTGTGTTTGGCGGCCCGCGCCACCTTGCGCTTGCGGATGTGGGCGACCGGGGTCAGGTCTGGTCGGTGCCGTTTTCTGTCGAACCGGTGCTGGCCTGTCGGGGCAGGCCCACAGTGGTGCTGGCCTCCGGCGATCCTTTCTGGTTCGGGGCAGGTGGCAGCATTGCAGCGCATCTTGATCCCGGTGAATGGCAAACTTTTCCTGCTCCCGCCACCTTTTCGCTTGTCTGCGCCCACCTTGGCTGGCGGATGGAGCAGATTACCTGTCATGGTCTGCACGCGGCACCATTTGCGCAGTTGCGTTGCGTGCTTGCGCCGCATGGACGTCTGATTTGCCTGGTGCGCGATGGGGATGCCCCTGCATTGCTTGCGCAATGGCTGACCGGGCAAGATGCCGGCGACGCGACCCTGTGGGTCATGGAAGCGATGGGCGGCGCGCAACAGCGTATCCGCAAGACGACTGCCGCAGGCTTTGACATCAAGGACGTCGCCGCCCCGGTTGCCGTTGCCATTGCCCTGCCCGGAAATGTTGGTCTGTCGCGCGCGTCCGGGCTGCCGGACGACAGCTTCACCCACGATGGCCAGATCACCAAGCGTCCGGTGCGCGCACTGACGTTGTCTGCGTTGGCGCCGCGTCCGGGTGAAATGCTGTGGGATATTGGCGCCGGTTCAGGGTCCATTGCTGTGGAATGGTGCCTGGCCGGTGGCCGTGCCGTGGCGTTCGAGCTCAAACCGGCCCGCGCCGCCAATATTCGGCTTAACGCCGAAGACTTTGGCATGTCTCACCGGCTTTCGGTGGTCGAGGGCGAGTCAAGCCGGATGCTGAAGGATCAACCCGTTCCGGACGCCGTGTTTGTCGGCGGTGGTGGCACAACGGCATTGTTTGAGCAAGTTATTCGGCTGCTGCCCCCCGGCACGCGCCTTGTTGCCAACGGTGTGACACTGGAAACTGAAGCGTTGCTGGGACACTTACATGCCGCGCATGGCGGCACGCTTTTGCGGATCGAACTGGCGCAGGCCGAACCGCTTGGACGGATGCGCGGCTGGCAGTCTACCCGCCCGGTCGTACAATGGAGCGTGACCCTGTGAGGGTCGCAGGTATCGGATTTCGCGGCGCGGCCACCACGGCATCGCTGCGCGACGCGCTGGAACGTGCCATTGGCGATGGCCCGCCGGTGCAGGCGCTGGTGACAGAAGCCGCCAAAGCGCGCGCGCCGGTGTTTCGCGACCTTGCCGCAGCGCTGTCGATTCCGGGCATGGGCATCACAGCCTCGGACCTGGCACAGATGATCACACCCACACAATCAGAGCGTATTCAGGACCGTTTCGGCACCGGATCACTGGCCGAGGCGGCGGCGCTTGCTGCCGCAGGTCCGACCGCGCGGCTGGTTGCGGCGCGGGTCGTCTCGGGCGATGGTATGGCCACCGCAGCAATTGCCGACAGCGAAGGAACAGATACGTGACAGTCCACTTCATCGGCGCCGGGCCCGGCGCGCCCGATCTGATCACCTTGCGTGGGCGCGACCTGATCGCGGCCTGCCCGGTCTGCCTTTATGCCGGATCGCTGGTGCCGGAAGCGCTGCTGTCGCATTGTCCAAATGGCGCGCAGGTGGTCAACACCGCGCGCATGTCGCTGGACGAGATCATGGAGGTCATCACGCAGGCCGACGCCGCAGGCCATGACATTGCGCGCCTGCATTCCGGGGACCTGTCTGTCTGGTCCGCGATGGGTGAACAGTTGCGCCGCTTGCGCGCGATTGGCATCGCCTATGACGTGACGCCCGGTGTGCCCTCCTTTGCCGCTGCCGCTGCCGAATTGGGGGCTGAACTGACCCTGCCCGGCGTTTCGCAATCCGTGGTGCTGACCCGAACCTCTGGTCGCGCCACCGCGATGCCGGACGGCGAGACGCTGGAGAACTTTGCAAAGACCGGCGCGACGCTGGCAATTCATTTGTCGGTTCATGTCCTCGACAAGGTCGTGGCTGACCTTGCCCCGCATTACGGTGCGAATTGTCCTGTTGCCGTCGTCTGGCGCGCCAGTTGGCCCGACCAAAGGATTGTGCGCGCGACGCTTGCCACCCTCAAAACTGCCATCGGCGCTGAGATGGAGCGGACAGCCCTGATCCTTGTCGGCCATGCACTGGGGTCCGACGACTTCGGCGAGAGCCGCCTTTATGCCGGTGACTATGACCGCCGATTTCGCCCTGTCGGCACAGCGCCGCGCTTTCCGGAGGGCGCAGAATGATCCCGCCAGGCCTGCTGATTTCCGCGCCTGCGTCAGGTAGTGGCAAAACCACCCTGATGCTGGGCCTCCTGGCCGAACTGCGCGCGCAAGGCATCGCTGTGCAGCCATTCAAAAGCGGCCCGGACTATATTGACCCGGCTTTTCACACCGCCGCCTCCGGGCGCGCGTCGTTCAATCTTGATAGCTGGTCGATGGATCGCGCGCGCATCGAAGGCTTGGTTGGCAATGCCGAAGGTGCGGAACTGATTCTTGCCGAAGGGTCCATGGGCCTGTTTGACGGTGTGGCAGTGCCCGGCGCGTCGGGCAACGGCGCCAGCGCGGACATTGCGGCGCATATGGGATGGCCCGTCGTGCTGGTGCTTGACGCATCGGGTGCGGCGCAATCCGTCGCCGCGACGGCGCTGGGGTTTTCGTTGATGCGCCCGGATGTCACACTGGCAGGCGTGGTGCTGAACCGGGTCGCCTCGCCCCGGCACGAGACGTTGATAAGGGTCGGCATGGAGCAGGTCGGGATCGCGGTGCTGGGTGCATTGCCGCGCCGCAAAGAGATCGAGATGCCCGAACGACACCTTGGGCTTGTGCAGGCAGGAGAGCAGGAAAACCTGCCCGTGATCCTTTCTGAGGCCGCCGCCTTTGTTGCGGCGCATGTTGATATTCCTGCCCTGATCGCCGCTGCCGAAGGCACGCTTCAGGACGCCCCACCACCCGCGCGCATCATCCCACCGGGCCAGCGCATCGCGTTGGCACAAGATGATGCATTCGCCTTTGTCTATCCGCATCTGCTGGCCGGGTGGCGCGCTGCGGGGGCTACGATCCTGCCGTTCTCGCCACTTGGCGACGAGGCCCCGGACAACAGTGCCGATGTCTGCTGGCTACCCGGCGGCTACCCTGAATTGCATGCAGGTCGCCTTGCTGCGGCGGACCGCTTTCGCAGCGGCTTGCAGGATTTCGTCCGCACGCGCCCGGTTCATGGTGAATGCGGTGGTTACATGGCGATGGGGGCAGGGCTGGTCGATCTGGAAGGCAATCGGCACCAGATGGCGGGGCTTTTGGGGCTGGAGACGTCCTTTGGCAAGCGCAAGATGCATCTTGGGTATCGCAAGGCGGACCTGCACGCGGGCATCCCCGGTCACGACGCGTCGGCACGGTTGCGCGGGCACGAATTTCACTACGCGACGATACTCAACGAACCTGACGCGCCCCTGGCCAAAATTACCGACAGCAACGATGTGGTGGTGCCGGAAACCGGGTCCGTCAAACGCTATGACGGTGGCGGGGCGGCGACAGGCACCTTCTTTCATATGATCGCCGAAGCGCCATGACAGGCTTTGTTTCGTTTGTTTCCTCCGGTCCGGGCGACCCGGAACTGTTGACTGTGAAGGCGGTCAAAAGGCTGGAAGCGGCGGAAGTGGTGCTGTTCGACGATCTGTCATCGGGCCCGATCCTTGAACACGCGCGTGCCGATGCGGACCTGATCGGCGTTGGCAAACGCGCCGGGCGGGCCTCTCCCAAACAGGATCATGTAAGCCGGGTTCTGGTGGAATACGCCAAGGCGGGCATGCAGGTGGTGCGGCTGAAATCCGGTGACAGCGGCATGTTCGGACGGCTGGAAGAGGAAATCATTGCCCTTCAGGCGGCGGGCATCCCCTTTGAAATCATTCCCGGCGTCACCTCTGCGTCGGCGGCTGCGGCAACTGCGGGCATTCCGCTGACCCGTCGACTGACGGCGCGGCGGGTGCAGTTCATCACAGGCGCGGACGTGAGCGGTGATCTGCCTGCGGATGTCAATATGGCGGCACTGGCCGATCCGCTGGCGACAACGGTTGTCTACATGGGCAAGCGCACCTTTGCGGGCCTTGCCGCGCGTCTGATCGAGCATGGTTTATCGCCGGACACGCCTGCGCTGCTGGCCGAAGCGGTATCAACCCCGGCAGAGCGGATTGAGCGATTTACAATCGCCACACTGGCCGTACATTTGGAGACTGCCAGCAGCACCACACCGGCGCTGATTTTCTACGGTGCGCTGGCGGATCTGCGTCAATGAGCACGCCGGTCAAAATGCTGGTTTGCACCTCGTGCACCACGGACGGCAGCTTTGTTGATGTCGCGCGGGGCGGGATGGGCAAAGTCACGGTCATGCCGGTCGACTGCATGTCCGGCTGCGTCCGCGCACAGACAGTTGCCTTTCGCAGTCCGGGCAAGGTTGCGTACCTCTTTGGCGATATCACTGCGGCAGATCTGCCCGCCCTGCACAAGTTCGCACAACTCTACGATGCGGCCGCCGATGGCACCTTCGCCGATGCCCGCGTGCTGGGTGATTTGCGCACCAAGGCGCTGGCAAGGATCCCGGCATGACACTGCATCTGACGC
>JAGXHC010000005.1 GCA_024636405.1 Sulfitobacter sp.
AAGAAACACATCCCCAAGAAGGGTGCAACTAAATACCTGATTAATTTAGTCGGAGTTGGCGGCCCCGGCACAAGGCCGGGGATGCCGGTGCTATTTGTCCTGTTGCAGCTTGTCCTGGGTCTGGGTGTCAAAATCAGACGCGTCGTGCCGTTCATGCAGTTGCATCGACAGATCGTCGCCAAACGCGCGATTGACCATCCGGCCCCGCGTTACCGCAGGACGTGCATCAATCGCTTTGGCCCATCGCATGACGTTTTTGTAAGACGCGACATCAAGAAATTCAGCCGCGCTATAGAGACGGCCCAGCACAAGCTGGCCGTACCAGGACCAGATCGCCATGTCGGCGATGGAATAATCACCGGCGAAATATTCATTGTCCGCCAGATGCCTGTCCATCACGTCAAGCTGACGCTTGGCTTCCATGGAAAAGCGGTTGATCGGATATTCGTATTTCTCCGGGGCATAGGCGTAGAAATGGCCAAATCCGCCACCAAGGTACGGCGCGCTTCCCATCTGCCAGAATAACCAGCTGAGCGCTTCGGCGCGTTGTGCTGGATCTGTGGGCAAGAAGGCCCCGAATTTTTCCGCAAGGTAAAGCAGGATCGCGCCCGATTCGAACACCCGCTGAGGCGTGGCACCGCTGTGGTCCATCAGGGCCGGAATTTTCGAGTTTGGATTGACTGCGACGAAACCGGAACCGAACTGATCCCCCTCTGAGATGTCGATGATCCAGGCGTCATATTCGGCACCGGTATGTCCAGCGGCAAGCAGTTCTTCCAGCAGGACCGTGACTTTGACGCCGTTGGGCGTGGCCAGCGAGTAGATCTGGAGCGGGTGTTTGCCGACCGGCAGTTCCTTGTCATGGGTCGGGCCGGCGATGGGGCGGTTAATGCTGGCAAAGCGGCCGCCGCTTTCGGCGTCCCATTTCCAGACGGCGGGGGGCGTGTAGGTTTCGGACATATATCGGGCCTTTCAAATTTGACGGCGGGCCGCGACCCGCCCGGTGGCTGTTGCAAAGGTGGCGCTTTGGCACGCGGTTGCAAGGGATGACCTGTAAGCCCCGCCCATGTGGCGCGCATCTGACCGGCCGGGCCATTGCCGGGGCGTGGAAATTGCCAGCACCTGTCCGAACGCCAAAAGGCCGCCCCGAAGGACGGCCTTTCAAACGCACGGATGCGATGGTTCAGCCCTGGCGGGCTTTGAACCGGCGCTGTGTCTTGTTGATCACGTAAACGCGGCCTTTGCGACGCACGACACGGCAGTCACGGTGCCGGTTCTTAAGCGAGCGGAGCGAATTGCGAACTTTCATGTTCTTATCCTTCCATCTATGGCGCGGGCCAGCGCCGGGTTGCGGGCGACCCTGCCGAAGCAGAGCCAGTGAAACAGGTGGTGGGCGATACTGGGATCGAACCAGTGACCCCTTCGATGTCAACGAAGTGCTCTACCGCTGAGCTAATCACCCCCTATGTAACGCGAAAATCTTTGCCCCAAACAAAAATGGGGCGCGAAGTGCCGCGCCGGTTTGGGTGCTATAAAAGGAGTCGGGCATATGATCAAGGGCTTTTGGCTTTGTTATAAAATGCGCTATGTTCCCGATCAGAGGATATGTGATGCCAAAGACCGCGTTTGAAGTTCTGCATCCGGACCGGAACCGGTCCTGCGTGGTGTTTGCCTCGCCCCATTCGGGACGGGATTATGCATGGTCGTTCCTGCGCTCCACCGTGTTGGATGAACATGCGATCCGGTCTTCGGAAGACGCATTTGTGGATCAGTTTTTCGAATGTGCGCCGCTGTTCGGGGCACCGTTCATCAAGGCGGGCGCGCCGCGCGCCTATGTGGATCTCAACCGCTCAAGTGATGAGCTTGATCCTGCGCTGATCGAAGGGGTGCGCAGGCAGGGCCACAACCCGCGTGTGGCGTCGGGTCTGGGGGTGATCCCGCGCGTCGTGGCCAATGGACGTGCGATCTACCGGGGTAAGATGTTGCTTTCGGAAGCTGAACACAGAATTCAGAATTATTGGCATCCCTATCACGATATGCTGCAAAAACTGTTGGATGGCGCGCATCGGCGGCATGGTCAGGCGGTCCTGATCGACTGCCATTCGATGCCGCACGAGGCGATGGACAGCGTTGCGCGTGCCGGGATCAGACAGCCTGATGTGGTGCTGGGCGACCGTTTCGGCGCGGCAGCAAGCGGCGATGTTGTTGACCGCGTGGAGGCGGCGTTTGCCAGTGCAGGATTTGCCGTGACACGCAACGCCCCCTTTGCCGGCGCCTATATCACACAGGCCTATGGTCGGCCGTCGCGCGGCCAGCACGCGGTGCAGGTTGAAATCGACCGATCGCTTTACATGAACGAAGCGCTGATTCGGCCCAACGGCAATTTTGAAGCGGTACAGGAAGCGTTGCGCGCTGTGGTCAGCGAAGTGGCGCAGATCGGCCAGGGCCGGGTGCCACTGGCGGCGGAGTAGGGGCGCACGGACGGGAAATTGGCGCGCGTGCGTATCGGGCACCATGGCTGTTCGTCCCTGTAGCTGCTCGGACAATCAGCGCAACGCGCGCCCCTTGACGATGGCCTTGTCGCCAAATCTGGTGCGGATGCTGTCGGTGGCGCGTTCTGCGCGGCTTCGCTGTCCTGCCGTGGGGTCAAGCAGATCGCCCGCCGGATCGATCCCGGCGTCCGCGCTGAGATCGGAAATACCACAGCCCAGCAAGCGGTAGGGGCCGGGATCCGCCATTTGATCAAGCAACCCCCGCGCCGTTCGGTAAATGCGATCAGCCAGCTGGGTCGGCTCGTGCAGCGACACGCGGCGTGTGACCAGCGCGTGACTGCTGCGTTTGAGCTTGAGGGTGACGACGCGGCCGGCAAGCCCCTTGGCCTTGGCGCGGTCCGCGACCTTTTGGGCCATGCGCCAGATGTGGCCATCCAGAAGATCGGCATCCGCGGTGTCTTCGTTGAAAGTGGTTTCCGAACTGATCGATTTTATCGGTTCATGGGCCGATACGCGGCGTCGGTCCTGACCACGGGCCAGATGCCAAAGCCGATCCCCCATCCCGCCAAACCGCGCAACGAGATCCTGCTTTTCCCACCGCAACAAGTCCGAGAAGGTGCGGATACCCGCCTTGTCCAGCGCGGCCTGACTGGCCGCGCCGACACCCCAGATCATGCGCACGGGTTTATCGCGCAGAAACGCGGCGGTTTCAGCGACGCCGATGACGGAAAACCCGTGCGGCTTGTCGAGATCGGAGGCAACCTTGGCGAGGAATTTATTGTGGCTCAGGCCGATGGACCCGGTCAGGCCCAATTCTGTCTTCATCCGCCGCACCAGCCGTGCCAGCATCACCGCCGGTGGCGCGCCGTGCAGCCGTGCCGTGCCGGTCATGTCCAGGAACGCCTCATCCAGCGACAAGGGCTCGATGGCGGGGGTAAGTTCTTCCATCATTGCGCGGATGGCGCGCGAGGCGTCGACATAGGCCTCCATCCGGGGTTTGATGATCACTGCCTCGGGGCAAAGTTTGAGCGCCTGAAACATCGGCATCGCCGAACGCACGCCGCGTATCCGGGCAACGTAGCAGGCGGTGGACACCACGCCGCGCCGTCCGCCGCCAATGATCACGGGCTTGCCCTCCAACGCGGGGTTGTCGCGTTTTTCGACGGAGGCATAGAAGGCATCGCAATCCATATGTGCTATGGACAGCGCGAACAGTTCGGGATGAGTCGTGATGCGCGGACTGCCACAGGTGGGGCAGCGCCGGGATGTGACGGTTTGACAAAGGCAGTCGCGGCAGAGGGCAGCCATGCAGTACACCGGGCAGGGATCTGGTGCGCCACATTAGCGGAGCGACGGGAGATTGAACATGGTTTTTCACGGTGCAAAACTGGCGCTTTATATGGGTGACAAGCTGGCTGTGATCTTGCGGGATGAGATCGCGGGCCTGCCGTTTGCGGGGTATTGGGATCTGCCGGGTGGCGGGCGCGAAGGCGATGAGACGCCGCTTGCGTGCGCGTTGCGCGAATGTCGCGAGGAATTGGGCCTGCGTGTGCCGCCTGATGCCGTGATCTGGCAGGCGCGGTTCAACGAAGGGGAACAGGTGAAGTGGTTTTTCGTCGGACGGCTGCCCGAAACGGCGGCGAAGGATGTTGTATTTGGCAACGAGGGGCAGCGGTGGACCCTGATGGAAGAGGCCGTGTTTCTGGCGCATCCCAAAGCGGTCCCGGCATTTCAGGACAGGTTGCGGACCTATCTTGAGGCAGAGCAGGACAGCGCGGGGAAACGAAAAGCCCCCCGCCATTTTTAAGCGGGGGGAGGTGACGAACTTCAGGAAGAACCAGTTCGTCGGGGAGTATCACCTAGGTTAAAGCTAACATAACTATGTCTTAGGACATAGGCAGGAATACCTGACCCGGAGGTCAAGTTACAAATTGTGTTGGATTTGATACAGTCTGTGGTTGAATCTTTGGTTTTATTGGGAAATTTCGGCAAGCACAGCGCGGGCAGCAGCGGCAGGATCATCCGATTGCCAGATCGGTCTTCCGATAACGATATGGTCGGCCCCGTCGGAAATCGCCTGCGCAGGGGTCGCGACGCGTTTTTGATCCCCCAGCGCCGCACCTGCCGGGCGGACGCCGGGCGTTACAATCAGACGGCCTTGGGCCTCTGGAAGGGCGCGGATTGCCGCTGCTTCGTTTGGGGAGGCGATGACGCCATCAGCACCGGCTTCAAATGCGCGGGCGGCGCGGGTCAGCACCATCTCGGCCAGATCGCCTTGCTGGATCATGGCGGCGTCCAGATCGCTGCGATCAAGCGACGTGAGAATGGTTACCGCCAAAATCTTGAGGTCGCTGCCGGCGGCCCCCTGTTTGGCGGCGTGCACGACATGCGGATCACCGTGGACAGTCAGGAAATCCAGATCAAAGCGTGCCAGACCGCGCACAGCTGCTTCGACCGTTGCGCCGATGTCGAACAGTTTCATGTCCAGAAAGATGCGTTTGCCGTGATCCTGGATCAGTTCATTGGCAAGTCCGAGGCCACCACCCGTCAGCATACCGAGACCGATCTTGTAAAATCCGACGTCATCGCCAAGCTTTTGTGCAAGCGCGAGGCCGGCAATGGCGTCCGGGACATCAAGGGCGACAATTAGGCGGTCATCAGACATGGCAGGGCTCCGGGTTTGGTTGCAAACGGCCCTGCTTTACGCGCCGCACGGCGGCAAGTCCATGATGGCCAGATCGAAAATAGACAGAAAAAAACCCGGAAAGCGCGAAGCTTTCCGGGCGAGTATCAGAGACTGTGCAGGCAGGCAGACGTCTCTGCGTTGCGGAAAGCTGCATCGGGACAGTGAGATGCAGCGGCAGGTTCCGCAATATCGGTGCGCGGCGACGGGCGCCGCGCGAATTCAGGCGGCGCGGCGGCCGGGCAGGTGCACAATGCTTTCGAGCCAGCGCAGGGGATCGAAAGACGGCCGACCAGCGCGCTGCGACGGGGTGTGACGCGTTATTTCGGAGAACATGCCGCCGCGCGTTTTATGACGGCGCAGCGCTTGTTTCGTCAGCCCATGTGCGGCGTCCTCGAACGTCATGGAAATGGGCGCGTCGATTGCGCAGGCATATTTACGGAAACGATCGCCATCATGGATAGTCACTAGAGCTTCGAAGCTTTGAGTGGCCGCGTTATAGATGACATCGGTCAACTGAATGGGGCGCGTCTGCATCGTATTTACCTCTTGGGTTCATTATTCTAAGTGAGCGGTGTTTTCCTGTGTCGCTCTGAATAAAGAACGCATCATGTGGCAGAAAGGTTTCAAAACTTTTTAACCTTTCTGTGGATAACCATAAAATATCTTTTCAAAACAGTCAAGTAAGGCTGTAGAAAATTTAACTTGCAAACGTTCACGTTTTCGGGAAGACCCCGGAAATGAAGCAAGATCAGATACTTCGTGAATCACTTCGGGATCCGGGAATGTGGCAGCATTGAGGCGAAATTCGGACGATGGCGAAGAATTTTTCGGCCCAGACAGAGACAGGCCAAGGCACTTGAACCGGCCCGAAAACTCCCCAAATACATTCAGAGGCCCAAAAGACTGACGTGCCGCTTGTCGGGCGCAGTAATGATCGGGCGCTTTATCAAAGGAGATGACCATGGACCTGAGCAAGTTCACGGAGAGATCGCGCGGCTTTGTCATGGCTGCGCAAACCATAGCAGCGCGCGAAAGCCACCAAAGGCTGGCGCCGGAGCATATCCTGAAAGCATTGCTGGATGATGATCAGGGTCTTGCGACCAATTTGATAACGGCCGCAGGTGGCAACGCGGCGCGTGTCGTTGAGGCGCTGGATCTGGCAATGTCAAAGATGCCGCAAGTGACCGGCGACGCAGCGCAGGTCTATATGGATGGCACGACAACCAAGATTTTAGCCGAAGCCGAAGCACTGGCCAAGAAGGCCGGAGACAGCTTTGTGCCTGTTGAGCGCATCCTTATGGCGCTTTGCATGGTGAAATCCGGGGCCAAGGTGGCGCTGGATGCGGGCAAGGTGACAGCGCAGGGTCTTAACAGTGCGATCAATGATGTCCGCAAGGGCCGCACCGCCGATACCGCGAGCGCCGAAGACGGCTATGACGCGCTCAAGAAATATAGCGCGGATCTGACGGAACGTGCGCGGGCGGGCAAGATTGATCCGATCATCGGCCGGGACGAAGAAATTCGGCGCACCATGCAGGTGCTGAGCCGCCGCACCAAGAACAACCCGGTGCTGATCGGTGAGCCCGGTGTGGGCAAAACCGCGATTGCCGAAGGACTTGCGCTGCGGATCGTGGACGGCGACGTGCCTGAAAGCCTGCGCAACAAACGCCTGCTTGCGCTGGACATGGGCGCGCTGATTGCGGGCGCAAAGTACCGTGGCGAATTCGAGGAGCGGCTGAAAGCAGTGTTGACCGAGGTTACGGAGGCCGCGGGCGAAGTGATTTTGTTCATCGACGAAATGCACACGCTGGTGGGCGCAGGCAAGGCAGACGGCGCAATGGATGCGGCCAACCTGATCAAGCCCGCACTGGCGCGGGGTGAATTGCACTGTGTCGGGGCGACAACGCTGAACGAATACCGCAAGTACGTAGAGAAGGACGCGGCCCTTGCGCGGCGGTTCCAGCCCGTGATGGTGCTGGAGCCAACGGTGGAGGATACCATTTCCATTCTGCGCGGCATCAAGGAAAAGTATGAACTGCACCACGGCGTTCGGATCAGCGATTCCGCATTGGTGGCGGCGGCGACGCTGTCTCACCGGTATATCACGGATCGTTTCCTGCCGGACAAGGCCATCGACCTGATGGACGAGGCCGCATCGCGGTTGCGCATGGAAGTCGACAGCAAGCCCGAGGAACTGGACGCGCTGGATCGGCAGATCCTTCAGCTTCAGATTGAGGCGGAGGCGCTGAAGAAAGAAGACGACACCGCCAGCAAGGACCGCCTTGAGAAGCTTGAGCAGGAACTGGGCGATTTGCAGGAGCGTGCCGACAGCATGACGGCACAGTGGCAGGGCGAGCGTGATCGGCTTGAAGGTGCACGCGGGTTGAAGGCACAGTTGGACCATGCCCGCGCCGAACTGGATATCGCCAAGCGCGAAGGCAATCTGGCCAAGGCAGGCGAGCTTTCTTATGGCGTTATTCCGCAGCTTGAACGCGAGCTGGGCGAGGCAGAGGATTCAGAGACCGAGATGATGGTCGAGGAAGCTGTGCGCCCCGAGCAGATCGCGAGCGTTGTCGAGCGTTGGACGGGCATCCCGGCCGGGCGCATGTTGGAAGGTGAACGCGACAAACTGCTGCGGATGGAAGACCAGCTGCATGGTCGGGTGATCGGGCAGTCAACGGCGGTGCGTGCCGTTGCCAATGCGGTGCGCCGCGCGCGGGCCGGTCTGAACGACGAAGGTCGCCCGCTGGGGTCGTTCCTGTTTTTGGGTCCGACCGGCGTGGGCAAGACCGAGCTGACCAAAGCGCTGGCGGAGTTCTTGTTTGATGACGACAATGCAATGGTGCGAATCGATATGTCTGAGTTCATGGAGAAACATGCCGTGTCGCGCCTGATCGGTGCGCCTCCGGGCTATGTCGGTTATGATGAGGGTGGTGTGTTGACCGAAGCGGTACGGCGCAGACCCTATCAGGTTGTGCTGTTCGATGAGGTCGAAAAGGCGCACCCGGATGTGTTTAACGTGCTGTTGCAAGTGCTGGACGATGGCGTGCTGACCGATGGTCAGGGGCGTACCGTTGATTTCAAGCAAACGCTGATTGTGCTGACGTCCAACCTTGGGGCGCAGGCGCTGAGCCAACTGCCCGAAGGCGGCGACATGGCGCAGGCAAAACGCGACGTGATGGACGCGGTGCGGGCGCATTTCCGGCCAGAGTTCCTGAACCGTCTGGACGAGACCATCATCTTTGACCGGCTGAGCCGGGCGGATATGACCGGGATCGTGGAAATCCAGATGTCGCTGCTGCTCAAACGGCTGGCCGGGCGTAAAATCATGCTCGAACTTGACGATGGGGCGCGCAAGTGGCTGGCGGATGAAGGCTATGATCCGGTGTTCGGGGCGCGGCCGCTGAAGCGGGTGATCCAGCGCAGTCTGCAAAATCCGCTGGCTGAGATGATCCTGGCCGGAGATATCCGCGACGGTGATACCGTCCCCGTCACGGCCGGGGCGGATGAGTTGATCATCGGCGACCGGATTGCGGCAAGCAGCCGACCCAAACCGGACAACGCGACGGTGCATTGATCGCACGATATATATGCAAGCGAAAATGGCCGGATCTTTTCCCGGCCATTTTCATGTTGGTAACTGCCGCTGACAATCAGGTGTGAATGCTGAAATGTGGTTAAAATGATTTGGCGGGTCACGGGACGCGCCCTAGGTTCTGATTATCAATGATAAAGTGTCTTTGAAAAAGGAATGTTTCCGATGGCCAACCGATGGATCAACACGCTGACTGAGCGCGATGTCACCCCGGAGGCTGCATTTCTGAACCGGCGGCAAGTGATGGGCGGCGCCGTTGCCGGCATTGGGTTGGCCGGTGTCGCGGGTGCTGTGCAGGCTGCCCCTGATGGGCTTGAGCCGAATTCCTTTGAGGATATCACGCAGTACAACAATTATTACGAGTTCGGCACCGGCAAGGGCGATCCCGCTGCAAATGCGGATCAACTGACGACAACCCCGTGGAGCGTAAAGATCGACGGTATGGTCGACAAGCCGGGTGACTATGCCTTTGAAGACATCATGAAGGCGATGACGGTGGAGGAACGCATCTACCGGTTCCGTTGTGTCGAGGCCTGGTCGATGGTGATCCCCTGGAACGGGTTTGAAGTTGCCGATCTGTTGGGCATGGCGGGCGTGCAGGCGGGCGCAAAGTACGTTGCATTCGAGACGTTGCTGCGGCCCGAAGAGATGCCCGGTGTCAGATTTCCAGTGCTCGACTGGCCGTACGTCGAGGGTTTGCGTCTGGACGAGGCGATGCACCCGCTGGCAATCATGGCGACGGGTATCTATGGCAAAGACATCCCGAACCAGAACGGCGCGCCGCTGCGCTTGGTCGTGCCGTGGAAGTATGGCTACAAATCAATCAAATCCGTGGTCCGCATCACCTTGACCGATAAGGAACCGCCGACCAGCTGGAACAAGGCAAATCCGGGTGAATACGGCTTCTACAGCAATGTGAATCCTGAGGTGGATCACCCGCGATGGTCGCAGGCAAGCGAACGGCCTGTGGGTGGCGGACTTTTTGCCCGGCGCGTGCCGACGCTGATGTTCAACGGCTACGAAGAAGAAGTCGCGGGTCTTTATGCGGGCATGGTCCTGAAGCAAAGCTACTGATGACCATGACGCCTAACGCTGAACAATGTGCCTGAATGACCGTCGCGGATCGCATCAATTCGACCGCGCGCAAGGTGCCGACTTGGGTGGTCTACACCCTGCTGGCACTACCCATCCCATTCCTTTTCTATCAGGGGCTGACCGGCGCATTGGGGCCGGAGCCGATCAAGGCATTGGAGCATGAATACGGCAAATGGGCGCTCAAGCTGCTGATTGCCGGACTTGTCATTACGCCGCTGCGGCAGTTTGCAGGTGTCAATCTGATCCGGTTCCGGCGCGCTGTCGGCGTCATGACATTCTTTTTCGTGCTGGCGCATCTGCTGACCTGGGCGGTGCTGGATGTGCAGACGCTGGGGCGGATCTGGGCGGACATCGTGAAACGGCCCTATGTCACAATCGGTATGGCCGGGTTTTTGTGCCTTGTGCCGCTGGTGGCGACATCCAACAATTGGTCCGTCCGCAAACTCGGCCCTCAAAAGTGGCGAAAGCTACACACGCTGACATATCTTGCTGTCGTGCTGGGCGGGGTCCACTATATCTGGCTCGTAAAAGGCATCCAGCTTGAGCCGCTGATCTATATGGCTGTGATCCTTGGTCTGCTGGCGCTGCGCCTGCCAGTGTTTGGCAAAAGGCGCAAAGCAGCCTGAACTGCCATCTTGCCGATTTATCCGCGCTATGGCGCCGAAAGTGCCGTTGGAGTGATGACCCGGCACGATCTGCACCCGAACGCGATTCTCATCACGGGTGATTTGTTGAATCGCAGCCGATCCAAGCCGACTCGGCGGTGAAACAGGCAAATCATGATCGAATATGTTTGCGCAATCGTACTGAGTCCCCGGTTGTCTTGGGGGTGACTGACCGGGGCGACGCTACATGTAGATATGTCATGTCAAAAGGTGCCCTTTGGTAAGCGTAATTTTGCTGCCGGAAATCGCAGCCCGACGCAATAATAGACCCTCAAGTGCCCGTTCTAATTCAACAAACAGGTTTCTCTTCAAAAATTCAATGTTTCTCAAAAAAAGGGGTTGCGGGTCTGAGCCACTAACTCTAGAACCCCCCTTACCGGAGGCGCAGCGATGCACTGAAGGGACGCCAGACGGGCCAGACGGAAGCGGAGACGCAGACGGACGGCAACGAGGCGGGTGAGAAAAAAATCAGAGGTTAAGTTTGGCGGGGCGCGCTAGGAAGTGATAG
>JAGXHC010000197.1 GCA_024636405.1 Sulfitobacter sp.
CGAGGTGCAGCGCCGCCAGATGACGACGCCTGACGAACCCAACGTGCACGCGCTTGCCGTTGACGGCGATTTTGACGACTGCCAGGCGCGGCTGAAAGATATGTTCAATGACTTCGACTTTCGCGATGGCGTAAAGCTGGCGGGGGTGAATTCAATCAACTGGGGCCGCGTGCTGGCGCAGGTGGTCTATTATTTCACTTCCGCAGTCAGTCTTGGCGCGCCGGGTCGCAGCGTCAGTTTTACGGTGCCGACGGGCAATTTCGGCGATATCTTTGCAGGATACATAGCGCGGCAAATGGGACTGCCGATTGCACAGCTTGTCGTGGCCACGAACCAGAACGACATCCTTGACCGCTGCCTGAAGGGGCAGGGATACCACAAGGGGTCGGTGCATCCGTCCATCAGCCCGTCAATGGACATTCAGGTATCTTCCAATTTTGAGCGTGCGTTGTTCGACGCCTATGGCCGCGACGGCAAAGCCGTGGCGCAACTGATGACGGAACTGGGGCAGGGCGGCTTTGACGTAAGCCAGGGTGCGATGCAGACCTTGCAGGAAATCTATACTTCTGGCCGCGCGTCCGAGGCGGAAACCTCCGCGACCATCGCCGCGATGCTGAAGACCACGGGCGAACTGCTGTGTCCACACTCTGCCGTGGGCGTGAAGGTCGCGCAGCAGAATTTGAATGACACTCCGATGATCACACTGGCCACGGCTCATCCGGCTAAGTTCCCGGATGCCGTTGAGGCCGCGACCGGCATCCGCCCGCCGCTGCCCCCGCGCATGGCAGACCTGTTTGATCGCCCGGAGCGTATGACCCGTGTGGCCAATGATCTTGATGCGCTGAAATCTCACATTCGCGGAGCGCTTGCCCAATGACCTTGCAGACACATACGCTTTCCAACGGCTTTCGCATCGTGACCGAACACATGGCAGAGCTTGCTTCGGCTTCCATCGGGATCTGGGTTTCTGCTGGCGGCAGGCACGAGACGCCGCATCAGAACGGCATCGCGCATTTCCTTGAACATATGGCATTCAAAGGGACTGCCCGCCGGACATCATTGCAGATTGCCGAAGCGATCGAGGACGTGGGCGGCTATATAAATGCCTATACCTCCCGTGAGGTGACGGCCTACTATGTGCGCGTGCTGGAAAACGACGTGGCGCTGGGGCTGGACGTGATCGCCGACATTCTGCGCAACCCGGTGCTGGATGACAGTGAGATTGAGGTCGAACGCGGCGTCATCCTGCAAGAGATCGGCCAAGCGTTGGATACGCCCGACGACGTGATCTTTGACTGGCTTCAGGAAAAGGCCTATCCGGATCAACCCATCGGGCGAACGATCCTTGGCCCAGCCGAGCGGGTGTCGGCCTTTGACCGCGGCGATCTGCGCAATTTCATTGCCGATCATTACGGACCCGAACAGATGATCCTGTCGGCGGCGGGTGCCGTTGACCACGACCAGATTGTGAAACTGGCCGAAGCGCTGTTTGGCGATATGCCCGGAAAACCACTGTTTGATGTGGACGCCGCGCGGTTCATGGGCGGCGAAATGCGGCAGGTCAAAACGCTGGAACAGGCGCATTTCGCGCTGGGTCTGGAAAGCCCCGGATACTGTGCCGATGACATCTATATTGCGCAGATTTATGCCTCTGCGCTTGGTGGTGGCATGTCGAGCCGCTTGTTTCAGGAAATCCGTGAAAATCGCGGTTTGTGTTATACCATCTTCGCGCAGGCCGGGGCCTATGCCGATACCGGCATGATGACGATCTATGCCGGCACCAGCGCCGAGCAGTTGCCCGAACTTGCGACCATCACCATTGATGAGATGAAGCGCGCCGCCGCAGATATGTCCGAGGAAGAAGTGGCCCGCGCCCGCGCCCAGATGAAGGCGGGACTTTTGATGGGTCTGGAAAGCCCGTCAAACCGCGCGGAACGGTTGGCCCGGCTGATCCAGATCTGGAACCGGGTGCCGCCGTTGGCTGAAACCGTCGCGCAGATCGACGCGGTCACAGCCGCCGACGTGCGCGCCTTTGGCGAACGCATGGCCACCAGCGCCCCTGCGGCACTGGCGCTTTACGGTCCCGTGGATTCCGCCCCCGGCCTTGAAAAATTGCAAGAGCGACGCGCCGCCTGATGCTTGGGATGAAGCGGAAATTCAGGATTGAGACGGAGCGGCTTAGCCTGCGTCCGCCGATTCATTCCGATTTCCGTAACTGGACTGCCCTGCGTCTGCAAAGCGAAGAATTCCTGACGCCGTGGGAACCGGCCTGGGCTGACGATCATCTTTCGCGCAAGGCCTTTACCAACCGCGTCTACTGGGCACAGCGTTCGGTGAATGTCGGGACGGCGGTGCCGCTGTTTTTGATCCGCCGCCGCGACGACATGCTGATTGGGGCCATCACACTGGACAATATCCGGCGCGGTCCGGCACAGGCGGGAACCCTGGGGTATTGGACCGGCGAACAATTCGCCCGCCGTGGCTATATGCGCGAAGCAATCGAGGCAACGGTGCACCACGCTTTTACCCATATGGATCTGTCGCGGATCGAAGCGGCCTGCCTGCCAGAGAACATGGCCTCACGCGGGCTGCTGGAAAATAGTGGCTTCAAATACGAAGGTGTGGCGCAAAGCTACCTCCAGATTGCCGGACGTTGGCGGACCCATGTGCTTTACGCAGCCCTGCGCGGCGACAGGCGGGGCCGGACTGACGTGGGCTGAACCGCGTCGTGCGCGTCAACTGACGGGCGTCCATGTGCAAACCGCGCAGCCACTGTGATGCGCCCGGTTCATGCTGACCGTTTCCATTCGCGTCTTGCATCCCGGCGGTTTAATTCGGATCAATCATATATGACATTGAATCCCGCCGACTCCGATTTTGAAGCGACCCTGCGCGCTGAACTGCCGGAGGACATCTTTCGCGCTGCCGATACCCGCTATCTTGAGGAACCGCGCGGCATTTATGCCGGGCGGGCGGGGTTGCTGGCCTTGCCGCGCAGCGTTGATCAGGTCGCGACCCTGATCCGCCACGCTGCCGCCGCGCGGGTGGGCGTGATCCCCTATGGCGGTGGCACGGGGCTGGTGGGTGGACAGGTGGCACCGGACGGGCCCACACCGCTGATCGTGTCACTGGAGCGGATGACCGCCATCCGTGAAGTTTTCTCCGACGAAAATGTGCTGATTGCCGAAGCCGGTGCGATCCTTGCCGACGTCCAAGCCGCGGCCCGCGCGGCAGACCGGCTTTTCCCGCTGTCATTGGCGGCCGAAGGATCGGCGCGCATCGGTGGCAATCTGGCGACAAACGCCGGTGGAACAGGCGTCCTGCGCTACGGCAATGCCCGTGATCTGTGTCTTGGGTTGGAAGCGGTGCTGCCGGACGGACAGATCTGGCACGGGCTGACACGCCTGCGCAAGAACAACACAGGCTATGACTTGCGCCATTTGCTGATCGGCGCCGAGGGCACATTGGGCGTGATCACCGCCGCCGCGCTGAAGCTTTATCCCATTCCTGCGCACAGCGGCACGGCGCTGTTGGTTGTGAACAGCCCTGCGGCGGCGCTGTCGCTGCTGTCACTGGCGCGCGCGCAACTGGGCGAAACAATCAGCGCGTTTGAATTGATCCACCGCCAGGGTCTCGATTTTCTGGCCGAGAAACTGCCGGACGTGCGCCAGCCCTTCGCCACGCCGCCTGAATGGTGCGTGCTGATTGAACTGGGGCTCAGCGGCGATGCGGACCCGCACGCCGCACTTGAAACCCTTTTTGCGGAAGCGGTTGATGCCGGGCTGGCCATTGACGGGTTGATCGCGCAAAGCCGCCAGCAGGGCGATGATTTCTGGCGGATCAGGGAAATGATCCCCGAAGCGAACCGCCTGATCGGATCGATCTCAAGCCACGATATCTCTGTACCACTTGGCGCCATTCCGGATTTCATCGCCATGGCGTCGCAACAACTGGCCGCCATTGATACCTTCCGCATCAATTGTTTTGGCCACGTCGGTGACGGCAACCTGCATTACAATGTTTTTCCCATCCCCGGAAAGACCCGCGCCGACCACGCCGACCAGCGTCGTGCGATCAAGTCGTTGGTGCATGACCTGACGCATGAATTGGGTGGCTCCATCAGTGCCGAACACGGCATCGGGCGGCTAAAGGTGGACGATCTGGAACACTACGGCGACCCTGCCAAGCTTTTTGCCATGCGCGCGATCAAATCTGCCCTTGATCCGCTGGGCATTATGAACCCCGGCGCGGTGCTTCGGCAGGAGTGAAATACTAGGCGCCGTCAAAGGCGCAAAGTGCGTGCACCTCCATGCCCAGGGCTTCGAGTTTCTTGCGCCCTCCCAGTTCCGGCAGATCGATGATAAAGGCGCAGGACACGATCTCGCCTCCCAGCCGTTCAATCAGCTTGATGCCGGCCTCAGCTGTGCCGCCGGTGGCCAGAAGGTCGTCGACCACCAGCACTTTTTCACCGGGCAGGATCGCGTCTTCGTGCAATTCAACGATCGCCTCGCCGTATTCAAGCTTGTAGGCCTGCGAAATTGTCGCGCCCGGAAGCTTGCCCTTTTTGCGGATTGGCACAAAACCCACGCTGAGCTGATGCGCAATCGCGCCGCCAAGGATGAACCCCCGCGCCTCAAGTCCGACAACTTTGTCAATGTCGATCCCGGCATAGGGGTGCAGCATCTGATCAATGGCCATGCGAAACCCGCGCGCGTCTGCAAAAAGCGTCGTGACATCGCGGAACATGATCCCTTCGTGCGGAAAATCCACGATGGTACGAATATAGTCCTGAACGTTTTTCATGCCGCCCTTCCGCGTTTATCAACCCGACCCGTCTTAGCGCGCATCCGCCCGCCTGCGCAAACGCTCATCTGGAATATTGCATGATTACAGAAGTCGTGTTGGCCTATAAGACCCGCCCCGCCACCGCATCCAGTTTTGCCATCAGCGCAGGATCGCGGGCGTCCGGTTGTGTCAGGATGGCAAATTCCAGCGCGCGATCACAGCCGTGCGGGCAGGGCGCGCGATCCGGTCCCAGCAGCGCGGGCAGGCGCGACACCAGCGCGCGGCCCTTGTCGGCGTTGCCCATCAGCGTCTTGATGATCTCGGTCACGTCAACCTCGCCGTGATCGGGATGCCAGCTGTCGTAGTCGGTGATCATCGCAACAGAGGCATAATGCAATTCCGCTTCGCGGGCCAATTTGGCTTCTGGCATATTGGTCATGCCAATCACGTCGGCGCCCCAGCTTGTCCGGTACATTTTCGATTCCGCCAGCGTGGAAAACTGTGGCCCTTCCATGGCCAGGTATGTGCCGCCCCGGTGAACGTTTATGCCTGCGTCAAGCGCTGCGGTATGGCAGGCGTCGCCAAGGCGCGGACAGGTCGGGTGCGCCACGCTGACATGGGCAACGCAGCCCGCGCCGAAGAACGATTTTTCGCGCGCGAACGTGCGATCGATGAACTGGTCCACGATCACAAAATCGCCGGGCGCCATTTCTTCGCGAAAAGAACCACAGGCCGAAACGCTGATCACATCGGTGCAGCCCATCCTTTTGAGCGCATCGATATTGGCGCGGTAGGGCACGCTGGTCGGGGAATGCACATGGCCGCGGCCGTGGCGCGGCAGGAATACCATCTCCACCCCGCCAAGGCGCCCGGTAAGCAACTGATCCGAAGCAGCACCCCAAGGCGTGTCGACGGCGCGCCATTCGGCACTCTCCAGCCCGTCGATGTCATAAATACCGGAGCCGCCGATCACGGCAATTTTTGTCTGGGTCATGTGCAGCCTTCCGTTCGCTTTGCACCAACCCTTGTCGGGATCGAAACGGAATTTCAACCTGCCTGTCGTGCAGATGACGCGAAATTGGTGCGCGAAGCATTTGGGCGGGGGGCTTCATCGCGCCAGGACCGATCCAGCGACCACTTTATCAATGGTCGCCGTCAGATCACGATGACCTTATCCCTCAGGTTGCCGAATTCGGGCCGGTCAGATGGATCGCCGCCAGCGCATCGAAATGCGCGCTTTTCAGATCGACGGGGTGATCGGAAACGTTCTGCACCGGTCCCTGGCTGATCACCTGAATCAGAACACCCTCCATTGTGGCATAGCTGTGCATGATGTTGAGCGGCGTGCCGTCACCGGCCAGCGTATAATTGATCGTGCCGAACAACGCATCGTCCCCGGACATTGAGCTTAGATCCGAAAACTCAAAACTGCGTCCGATCCGTGCGGCCTGTGCGCTGACCATTGCGATAATCTGGGATTCGATGTCAGCCTGCGTTACAGCCTGTTGCGGACCGGGCTGCACCAGCAGTTTCGACACATATCCGTCCTCATGCATCCAATAGCTTTGTCCGGCGGTCAAACCGTCGTCCACCCGTGAAAATTCATCCCCCGAACAAAATGTCATGCCGGGGGCCGGGCCATCACAGTCAGCTGATGCTGTCAAAGTATCGGCATAGGCCGGTGCAATCAGCGGAAACGCCAGTACGATTGCAAATAATTTCTGTAACATTGGAACCTCTCTGCTCGTTTATTGGTTTGACTTATTGTGTCCGACAATTTTTCAGACACAAAACAATCCAACCCTTTGTTGGCAAAGAAAGTTGAGATTTGGTAAATTATGATGCAACAATGTGTCGTTCTGGCTTTCCACAAAGCCAAAATAAACAAACAAATTGCTTGATTGAGACTACATTGCCACAGACGCGGCTGGCCCGCCCTGCCCGCATCACGGTCGTAGGGTCGCTAGACATCGGATCAGAATGCGGGACTTGGGCGGGCAGCGGCGGGATCAATCGTCGGGGCGGATTATCTCAAAAACCTCCCGCACGACGGTATAGTCGCGGTAACCCATGCGCGACAATGGCTGATACCGGGTAACATCGAAACGCCCGTCGACAAGGCAATCGTCGCGAAGATGCACACCTATGACCTCGCCGAATACGACGAAATTTGCCGCCCCTTCCATGCGCACGATCTGCGTCACGCGACATTCCAGATTGGCGGGGGCCGTGGCAACGCGGGCGCAGTCAATCAGGTCGCAGGCAACCTTTTCCACCTCGGCATGGGCAAATTCATCCGTGCCATGCGGCAGCGTTGCAGACGACGCGTTCATCGCGTCGCGCGCGGCATATTCGACAATGTTGACACAAAACACGCCCGTCTCGCGGATATTGGCCACAGAATCCTTGGTGCCGTCGACATCGTCCTTGACCCCGGTAGAAGCGAACATCACCTGTGGCGGCACATAGGCCACGGCATTGAAAAACGAATACGGCGCCAGATTGTCGCGCCCGTCACTGTCGCGGCTGGAGATCCAACCGATCGGGCGCGGTGTGACGATGGCGTTGAACGGGTTATGCGGCAGGGTGTGGCCGTTTTCGGGGCGGTAGAACATGATCTCTCCTTGCAATTTGCTCCATGGCTAGCGTCATGCTATCGGCAACGCCACCCGTAAATCCCGATGTGAGAGCCCACGCGCCTTGTACCATGTAACCCCCGAGACCCGCGACGATCACTGGGAGGTGGAGGCCCTTTACGACACCTGTTTCGCGCCAGGACGCGAGGCATTGTCGTCCTACCGGTTGCGCGAAGGAATAGCGTCCGTCGCAGGGCTAAGCCATGTAGCGCGTGACAATGCCGGGATCATGGCTGGCGCCATCCGGTACTGGCCGGTGCGCATCGGGTCGGCGCAGGCCCTGCTTCTGGGGCCGGTCGCGGTTCACCCGACCCGGCAAGGCGAAGGGCTGGGCGCGTTGCTGATCGAGGGATCGCTGGAAAAGGCCGTCCCGTTGGGCTGGGAACGGGTGCTGCTGGTCGGTGACGCACCCTATTACAACCGGTTTGGGTTCATGCTGCTGCCACAGGTGGAGATGCCGCCGCCGACAAATCCCGAACGGGTGCTGGGACGTCCGCTTGTTCCGGGCGCATGGGATGCGGTTGCGGGGCCAGTGGTGCGGTGGTGAGCTTGAATTTCCCTGTGCATCCCCCACATTAATGGTCATCCGCGGGGAACCATCATGCACATCACCAGCGACTTGCCAGCACCCATCGACGTTGACGCCCGTCTGAATGAGATCGCCAAACGCTACAAACAGGCGGGCGGTGTGGGTATCACCGTGCTTAACCTTATCGGCGGTCGCGCGGACGCGCTGATCGATCGGTTGCCGAATGTGGTGCGCCGCAATCTTGAAACGGCAACGGTCAAAGCGCTCAACCAGGCCATGAAAGCGGCAAATAGCAGCCGCGCGATGGTGCCGGATCAGAAAAGCTGGCTCAATCAGGCGGTGGGTGCCGCGATGGGCGCGGCAGGCGGGGCAGGCGGGTTGCCAACGGCTTTGGCAGAACTGCCGGTCACGACAACG
>JAGXHC010000198.1 GCA_024636405.1 Sulfitobacter sp.
ACAGGAGTATCTGTTATGAACTGGGACCGCATTGAAGGCAACTGGAAGCAATTCACCGGCAAGGTGAAAGAAGAATGGGGCGATCTGACCGACGACGAGATCGCAGAAGCAAACGGCAATCGCGAACAACTGGCGGGCCGGATTCAGGAACGCTACGGCGTTGCCAAAGACGAAGCAGAGCGCCAGGTCGACACTTGGGCTTCGCGGCACTGAGCCAAATGATATAACGACGCGTGGGGCGGTCCTGTCAGGGCCGCCCTTTTTCAATTTTGGCTCATGCTTCCTTTGCGTATCCGATGCGGCGCAGCGCGTCGCGGATCTCATCCAGAATCGCAGGATCGTCGATGGTGGCCGGCGGTTTGAAGGTCTCGCTGTCCGCGATTTTTGCCATCGTGGCCCGCAGGATCTTGCCTGAGCGGGTCTTGGGCAGGCGGTCCACCACCAGCGCCAGTTTGAACGCTGCAACGGGGCCGATCTGGTCGCGCACCATCTTTACACATTCGGCCACGATCTCATCTTCGGTGCGCAGCACGCCCTTTGACAGGCATAAAAAACCCATAGGCGCCTGCCCCTTAAGCGGATCACTGACCCCGATCACGGCACATTCAGCGACGTCTGGATGGTTGGCCAGCACCTCTTCCATGGCACCGGTGGACAGGCGGTGACCCGCCACATTGATCACGTCGTCCGTGCGCGCCATGATATAGAGGTATCCATCCTCATCCATCATGCCGGCATCGCCTGTCTCATAATACCGCGGAAAGGTCGTGAGATACGATTTACGGAACCGGTCGGTTGCATTCCACAGCGTCGGCAAGGTGCCCGGCGGCAATGGCAATTTGATCGCTATCGCACCAAGTTCGCCCGGTTTCTTCGGATGCCCGCCTTCGTCAAGTATGTGCACTTCGTACCCCGGCATCGGCACCGTGGGTGATCCGATCTTGACCGGCAGCGTCTCAAGCCCGGTGGGGTTGCCTGCAATCGTAAATCCGGTTTCGGTCTGCCACCAATGATCGTAAACTGGCACGCCCAGGATATCTTGTGCCCACAGGATCGTGTCGGGGTCCGCCCGTTCGCCCGCCAGATACAGCGCACGCAGGCACGACAGATCGTATTTCTGGCGATACTCGCCCTTGGGGTCTTCGCGTTTGACGGCGCGGATTGCGGTGGGGGCGGTAAAGAAGGACCGCACGTTGTGTTCTTCGATGACGCGCCAGAAAGTGCCGGCATCAGGCGTGCCGATCGGTTTGCCTTCAAACACCACTGTCGTATTGCCGTGGATCAACGGTGCATAGCAGATATAGGAATGGCCCACGACCCAGCCGACGTCCGACGCCGCCCAGAATACATCGCCGGGATCGACGTTATAGATATTTTTCATCGTCCAGTTCAGTGCAACCAGATGCCCGGCCGTATGCCGCACAACGCCCTTTGGCGCGCCTGTGGTGCCGGACGTATAGAGGATATACGCCGGGTGGTTGCCCTCGACCGGGACACAATCGGCGGGTGTGATGCCAACTTGTGCGTCATGCCAATCCAGATCGCGCCCCGCGATCAAATCACAGTGCAACTGGTCGCGTTGCAGAATGATGCACAGCTCTGGCTTGTGTTGTGCCATCTCGATTGCGGCATCAAGCAGGGGTTTATAGGCCACCACGCGGCCAGGTTCCAATCCGCAGGAAGCGGCGAGGATCGCTTTTGGCGTGCAATCGCTGATCCGGGTCGCCAGTTCGTTGGCTGCGAAACCGCCGAACACAACCGAATGTACCGCCCCGATCCGTGCGCAGGCCAGCATCGCTTCCAATGCTTCGGGCACCATCGGCATGTAGATGATGACGCGGTCGCCCTTTTCGATACCCTGCGCGACCATGGCTCCGGCGAGGGATGCAACGCGGGTTTGCAGTTCAGCAAAGCTGATTTTGGTCTGGGTTCCGGTGATCGGGCTGTCATGGATAATAGCGACCTGATCCGCGCGCCCGTTGTTCACATGCCGGTCAACAGCATTGTAACATCCGTTCACCCGCGCATCCGCAAACCATTCATACAAATCATCGCCGATATCAAACAGCGCCTGCCGGGGTGCCACGTCCCAGTCGATGGCCTCGGCTTGCTTTAGCCAGTAGGCTTCCGGATCGGTCCGCCAGCTTTCGTAAATGTCCCGGTATCCCATGGTTCTTTCCCCCCGCTGGTCGGCTGTTCAAAGTTTAACAGGGATCACTTTGAAAGCAAACGCGCAAGCAGATGAGGGCCATTCATACCGATGGCCAAAACAACGCGGTGATGCCCAAAGTGTTCCGCCATTCAGGCGTCGATGCGCGCGGATAAATCGGCTGCGCTGAAAGGTGCCGAAGCTGGTGCGCTGCTCGGCAAGTTGTTGCAGGGGATGAACAAAAGCGACATCATCGCCTGATTACGACGTTTCGTTTTTGTACGGAGATGGCATATTGAATTCAGGGACGGCATCCCGCCGGACCGATTTGCAAACGAGAGTATGCAACAATGGCAAACACTGCCCCGAAACCTGCACCGAAGAAATCCCCATCCAAGCCAGGCGACAAGCCCTCGCAGAAATAGGATAGGCTTCTTACAGATGCCAAGACGCCGCCCCGGAGATCACCGGGACGGCGTTTGCAGTGGAACTTACACGATTTAACACGATTGCTGAAAATATCATCTGGTTCGTCGCTATGCGGCCAGTCATGACGCTGGTCGGGCTGTTACCTGACCCCGTCCAAAGAGATGGACTTAAGATCATGGGTGACAAAATCTCCAACAAGAAGAAGAAAGCCAAGGCCGCTGCCAAGCCTGCGCCAAAGGCTGCTTCCGGTCTTGCTGAAATGAAACTGGCGACACCGCGCAAATAAGCGCCGGTCGTTCGCAAAAGACCCCGCCGCCCCCGACAGAAAGGGGCGGCGTTGTTCGTTTCGCTAGCCGTAATGCGCCACTGGCGTGCCGGCGATTGCGCCGACATTCAACAGGCCGCGCGCGGTGATCGACGATGACACAATATGTGCGCGGTTGCCCATGCCCATCAAAATTGGCCCCACCTCAAGCCCGCCGCCCTTCATCTTGAGAATGTTGCGCACGCCAGATGCAGCATCGGCATGTGCAAAGACCAGCACATTCGCAGCCCCTTCAAGCCGGTTGCCGGGCAGCATTTTTTCACGCAGTTCAGCGTCCAGAGCGGTGTCGATGTTCATCTCGCCTTCATAGCTGAAGTCGTGATTGCCCTGATCCAAAAGCCGAATTGCAGCGCGCAGGCGACCGCCAGAGCCTTCGCCCTGATTGCCGAATTGGCTTTGCGAACACAGGGCAATTTTCGGCTCGATCCCAAAGCGCCGGACATGGCGCGCCGCACTTATGGCGATCTCTGCGATCTGTTCGGGATTGGGGTGCAGATGCACCTGCGTGTCTGCGATGAACAGCGGTCCATCCTCCAGAATCATCATCGACAATGCGCCATGCGGACGCAGCCCGTCACGGCCCAGCACCTGCTCCACATAATTGAGATGCCAGCGGAATTCACCAAAGGTGCCGCAGATCAGGCTGTCCGCTTCGCCGCGGTGCACCATGACGGCACCGATGGCCGTGGTATTGGTGCGCATAACGGCGCGCGCGATGTCGGGTGATACGCCGCGACGTCCCATCAGGCTTAGGTAGGTTTCCCAATAATCGCGGTAACGCGGATCGTTCTCGGGGTTCACAAGGTCGATGTTGTCGCCCAGTTTAAGGGTCAGTCCGGCCTTTTCAATGCGTCTTTGGATGACATCGGGACGCCCGATCAGGATCGGCATCTCGGTGGTTTCCTCGATGATTGCCTGTGCGGCGCGCAGCACCCGTTCGTCTTCGCCCTCTGCAAACACCAGCCGCCGGGGCGTGGCGCGCGCAGCCTCGAAAACCGGACGCATCAACAGGGCCGATCTGAACACGGATCCGTCCAGTTTGCGTTTATAAGCGTCCATATCGGCAATCGGGCGGGTGGCAACGCCGGTTTCCATCGCGGCCTTGGCCACAGCGGAAGACACGATACCGATCAGGCGCGGATCAAAGGGTTTCGGGATCAGATAATCCGCGCCAAAAGTCATCTGTTCACCCTGATATGCGGCGGCGGCCTCTGCGCTGGTGGTTGCGCGTGCCAGCGCCGCAATGCCGTCGATGCAGGCCAGCTTCATCTCATCATTGATCGTGGTGGCCCCCACATCCAGTGCGCCCCGGAAGATAAAGGGAAAGCACAGCACGTTGTTGACCTGATTCGGAAAGTCACTGCGCCCAGTCGCAATAATGGCGTCGGGCCGGACCGCGCGGGCCAGATCCGGCAAAATCTCGGGCGTGGGATTTGCCAGCGCGAATATTATCGGACGTTCGGCCATCTGGTTGACCATTTCCGGGGTCAGCACGCCGGGGCCGGACAGACCAAGAAACAGATCAGCGCCCGGAATGACATCGCCAAGCGTGCGCAGGTCCGAGGCTTGGGCAAATTCCGACTTGATCGGATTCATGTCGATCTCGCGGCCCTCATAGACCAGCTCATTGATGTCACACAGCCAGACATTTTCGCGTCTTACACCCAGTTTCAGCAGCATCTTGAGGCAGGCAATGCCCGCCGCGCCGCCCCCGGTCGAGACAATTTTGATGTCCTCGAATGACTTTTTGGCCACAAACAGCGCGTTCTTGACGGCAGCCCCCACCACGATTGCGGTGCCATGCTGATCGTCGTGAAAGACGGGGATCTTCATCCGTTCCCGGCAAATACGTTCCACGGTAAAGCAGTCGGGCGCCTTGATGTCTTCAAGGTTGATCGCGCCAAAAGACGGCTCCAGCGCGCAGACAATATCGGCCAGCTTCTCTGGATCGGCCTCGTCCACTTCGATGTCGAAACAATCAATATTGGCGAATTTCTTGAACAGGACGGCCTTGCCCTCCATCACCGGCTTGGACGCCAGCGCGCCGATATTGCCCAACCCCAGCACCGCCGTGCCGTTTGTGACAACCCCCACCAGATTGGCGCGCGCAGTATAGCGCGCGGCGGTGGACGGATCGGCCTTTATCTCAAGGCAGGCCTCGGCGACGCCGGGCGAATAGGCCCGCGACAGATCACGCCCGTTCGCAAGCGGCTTTGTCGCGCGAATTTCAAGTTTTCCGGGTTTTGGAAACTCGTGATAATCAAGTGCGGCCTGCCGCTGATTTGGCGCGTCTGACATAAGGTGAGGCTCCTCCCAGAGAATGGTTTAGTGTTAAACTATTAGCGCGCGCGCGCCAACACGGCATTTGCCGCGCCGGGGTGTCATGGACCGCGGATTTGCCATCGCATCTTGGCGCGGATTTTTTTATGCTTAACGCAAAGCAGGGGAAAAACACATGGCTCAAGAATTGCGCGATGCAGCGGCAGCGGTGCGGAAAAACGCACACGCACCATATTCCAACTTCAAGGTGGGGGCCGCGATCCGCGCCGGATCGGGCGCCGTCTTTGTTGGCTGCAACGTTGAAAACGTGGCCTATCCCGAAGGTACTTGTGCCGAAGCGGGCGCCATTGCGGCGATGGTCGCTGCCGGAGAAACAACGCTGACGGCGGCGTATGTCATCGCGGATGCCGCGAAACCCGTCACCCCCTGCGGTGGATGCCGCCAAAAGCTGGCCGAATTCGGCACAGGCGATGTCACCGTAACAATGGCAACGCTGGACGGTGTCGAACAGCGCACCACATTGGCCGAACTGCTGCCCGGTGCCTTTGCCGCCGAACACATGGAAGGATGACGCCATGAGCGCGCGCGCGATTCTGGCGCGCCTGCGCCATGGCCAGCCGCTGGATGCGGATGCGCTGGCATGGATGGCCCAGGCACTTGCGGCGGGCACCGTGAGCGATGCGCAGGCCGGCGCTTTTGCCATGGGGATCTGTCTGAACGGTCTTGATGACGCCGGCCGGGTGGCGCTGACATTGGCGATGCGCGATTCGGGCCATGTGCTGAAATGGGATCTGGACGGCCCGGTGCTGGACAAACACTCAACCGGCGGCGTCGGCGATTGTGTGTCGTTGGTACTGGCCCCGGCGCTCGCGGCCTGCGGCGCCTTCGTGCCGATGATTTCTGGGCGCGGGTTGGGGCATACCGGCGGCACGCTTGATAAGCTTGAGGCGATACCGGGCGTTGTGACCCAGCTTGAAGAAGCGCGGTTTCGCGATGTGGTGGCCGATGCGGGATGTGCGATTGTGGGTGCCACCGCCGACATTGCCCCGGCCGATAGACGGCTTTACGCAGTGCGTGATGTCACGTCGACAGTGGACAGCCTTGATCTGATCACCGCGTCGATCCTGTCAAAGAAGCTGGCAGGCGGGCTGGATGGTCTGGTGCTGGACGTCAAGGTCGGCAGCGGCGCGTTCATGAAGGATATCGACGCCGCCCGCGCATTGGCCCAAGCGCTGAGCACCACCGCAAATGCCGCAGGGTGTCGCACGTCGGCGTTGATCAGCGACATGAGCCAGCCGCTGGTGCCCAGCCTTGGCAACGCGCTGGAAGTGGCAGAGGTGATGCGCGTGCTGACCGCAGACAGGCAGGGACCGATCGTTGATCTTTGTGCCGCCCTTGGGGGGGTCCTGCTGGCCAATGGCGGGATCGCACCTGATGCCCAAAGCGGTGCCGACGCCATCGTCGCTGCGATCCGCGATGGCCGCGCGGCGGAACGATTCGGGCGCATGATCGCGGCGATGGGTGGGCCGCTGTCCTTTGTTGAAAACTGGCAGCGGTTCTTGCCGGAGGCGACCGTTCTGCGTGAGGTAAAGTCGCCCGCCGCAGGCTTTGTCAGCGCCATTGACGGCGAAGCATTGGGGCTTGCGGTGGTGGCCCTTGGGGGTGGCCGGGTGGTGGAATCGGATACTGTCGATCCTGCGGTGGGTCTTTCGGGTGTTGCACGGCTCGGTTCTTGGGTCGAAAAGGGGCAGCCGCTGGCCGCCGTTCACGCCGCGCGCCCGGCCGATGCAGACCGTGCAGCATTGGCAGTACAAAGCGCAATTGCGTTGTCGGCGGAAAAACCGGATCTGCCAGAACTGATCATTGAAAGGCCAGATTTGATCATTGAAGGGGTTATATGATGGCGCGGGTATTTCTTGTGGTGATGGATTCTGTCGGCATCGGCGGCGCGCCGGATGCCGACACCTTTTTCAACGGCAGCGTACCGGATACCGGTGCCAATACGCTGGGACATATTGCACAGGCCTGCGCCGAAGGCCGGGCCGAAGAAGGGCGCAGCGGCGTGCTTCGGATGCCGCATCTGGGCGCCTTGGGTCTGGGTGCCGCGTTAAAGCTTGCTTCGGGGCTCGATGCGCCGGGCCTGAACGGTGCACCCCAAGGCCACTGGGGCGCCGCGACTGAAACCTCGCGCGGCAAGGACACGCCGTCGGGACATTGGGAACTGGCCGGATTGCCGGTGCCGTGGGACTGGCACTATTTCCCCGACACCCGCCCTTCGTTCCCCGATGCTCTGACCCGTTTTGTCGCCGATGCAGCCGGGACCGACGGCATCTTGGGCAATTGCCACGCGCCGGGCACCGCAATCATTGAAGAGCTTGGCCAGATGCACTGCGAAAGCGGCTGGCCGATCTGCTATACTTCCGCCGACAGTGTGTTCCAGATTGCCGCGCACGAGGAGATTTTCGGACTGGACCGGCTGTTGAAGCTTTGCCGCGATATTGCGCCACATCTGCATACCATGAAGGTCGGTCGCGTTATCGCGCGTCCGTTTGTCGGCAGCGCGCAGGACGGATTTGAGCGGACGTCGAACCGCCGCGACTTTGCCATCATGCCACCAAGCCCGGTGTTGACCAACTGGGTGCAGAACGCGGGCGGCAGGGTGCATGCCATCGGCAAGATCGGGGATATATTTTCGATGCAGGGCATCGACGATTTGCGCAAAGGTCCGGATGCGGTGCTGATGGATCATCTGGGGCATCTGGTGAATACCGCGCAGGACGGCAGCCTGACCTTCGCGAACTTTGTCGAATTTGACAGTATCTATGGCCATCGCCGTGATGTTTCGGGCTATGCCCGTGCGCTGGAATGGTTTGACACAGCGATTGGCCCGCTGCTGCCGCGTTTGCGGGCGGGTGATATGATGATCTTTACTGCCGATCATGGCAATGATCCGACGTGGATCGGCACTGACCATACCCGCGAAAGGGTGCCGGTGGTGATTGCCGGTATCGGGCCGGGTTCCCTTGGCCAGATCAGCTTCACCGATGTGGCGGCGCTCGTGGCGCGGCATCTTGGCGTTGCTGTGCCGGGCTGACCTTGCGCGTGCGCCACGCTTGCGGCGCGTGGTAATTTTCGTCAGAAGCCAAAGCAATCAAAAGGAGCTGCCCCATGTCCGATTACCCTGAACATCTGACCGTCGTTAATCATCCACTGGTCCAGCACAAGCTGACCATCATGCGTGACCGTGACACCTCGACTGCCGGTTTCCGCCAGCTTTTGCGCGAAATCAGCCAGCTTCTGGCCTATGAGGTGACGCGCGGGCTGCCCATGACGACCAAGCGCATTCATACCCCGATGCAGGAGATGGACGCGCCGACGCTGGATGGCAAAAAGCTGGCGCTGATCTCTATCCTGCGGGCGGGCAATGGGTTGCTGGACGGTGTGCTAGAGCTGATCCCGTCGGCGCGGGTCGGTTTTGTCGGGCTGTACCGGGACGAAAAGACGCTGCAACCGGTGCAATATTACTTTAAAGTACCTGAAGGGCTGGATGACCGGCTGGTGATTGCGGTTGACCCGATGCTGGCCACCGGCAACTCTTCTGTGGCGGCGATTGATCTGCTGAAAAAGGCAGGCGCGACCAATATCCGCTTTTTGTGCCTGCTTGCATCGCCCGAAGGAATTGCCCGCATGCGCGAGGCACATCCTGACGTGCCCATCGTGACCGCGGCGGTTGACGATGCCCTGAACGAAGTCGGCTATATCGTGCCCGGATTGGGCGATGCAGGGGACCGGATGTTCGGCACGAAATAATCTGCATAAAAACCGACCGATTGTTGCGTCCTGCGCTTTACTCGGGCGGCACGCTGTTGCATCGTGGGTTACCATATTGTGTGGGGGCACGACATGAAATTAACCAGACTTATCTCTATCGCCGTTATCTTGGGGGCCGTTGGCATCGGCACCGTGGAGGCGCAGACCAATAGACAGCCGCGGGAATTCCCGCCGGCGTCCTACAAGGGCAAGCAATACGTCGACAGTACAGGGTGCGTATTCATCCGGGCCGGGATCGACGGCAATGTCACATGGGTGCCGCGTGTGTCGCAGGCGCGTAAATCTGTTTGCGGGTTCAAGCCAACGCTGGTAGGCCAGACCGCGTCCGCAGCACCTGCACCGTCAGCCACGCCGCCAGTTCAAATCACTTTGAACAACGCGGTGCCACCTGTCGCAGCGGCGCCGCGCGCAGTTGTGCGCAAAGTCGCGCCAGCCAAGGCGCCTGTTGTCGTGCGCCAAACCGCCCCTGTGGCGCCGGTTCGCAAGGTTGTCCCGCGCCCGGTCGTTCGCGCCGTCGCACCGGCACCGGTTGTGGTCGCTACCAATCGGCCGACGCAGGTGCGCGGTGTCGCAACGTCCTGCCCCGGCGCTTCCGCGCTCAGCCAGCAATATATGCGAAGCAGTTCTTTGCCTGTCCGCTGCGGTCCGCAAGCTGAACCGATAAACGGCTCTGCCCGGATTGCATCTGGTGCACCCATCGCTGCTGCACCTGCGCGCATCGCCGGGCAAACGCAGGTCCGCCGCACTGTCGTGGCTGCGGCACCCGTTGAAACCGTGACCGGCCAGACCCGTCTGGTGCCGAAACACGTCGCGATCAACCGCATCGACACGCGCGATGTATCCGTGCCCGAAGGCTACCGCGCCGTGTGGGAAGATGACCGGCTGAATCCCTATCGCGCGGAACAGAACCTGGACGGTCGCAGGCAGATGCTGCTGATCTGGACGCAAACCGTGCCACGCCGTCTGATCGACAAGACGACCGGGCGTGACGTGACCGCTTCTGTGCCGCTGATCTACCCGTTTATTGACATCGTGCGCCAGCGGCGTGATCTGGGCGAAGTGACCCTTGTCCAGCGCAATGGCCAGTTGGTAAAGCGGGTGATCCGCAACGCAAATGCCAAACCAATCGTGCGCCAGCCTGTCTATTCCAGCCGCTCGGCCCCCAAGGCGGCGCAACCGCAAGCGGCCGCACCCAGCCGCGCATTGGCCGGAAAGCGGTTCGTTCAGGTCGGCGTCTACAGCAGTTCTGCCAATGCACAGCGCGCGGCAAGGCAGATTTCAGGGATGGGCATGCCCGCCCGGATCGGCAGTTACAACAAGTCCGGCAAAACCTACATGAGCGTGCAGGCCGGGCCCTTCAACGGCAGCGGCTCCTTGCAGTCCGCTTTGACACAACTGCGTCGGTCGGGCTATGGCGACGCCTTCGCGCGCAACTGATCACGCCCTGTTGAAACGATGAATGGCCGACCTGAAACCATCAGGTCGGCCATTTTTATGTTAAGCTGTTGAAAAGCTGCCCTGTGTCATGCGGATCTGTGCCGGGGCATCGCCAGCCGACCGGGCCTGAGAAAATGACACGCACGCGCCTGCAAGGAATTTCCTAGCCGCCCAAGCAGCCAGAACAGGGACCGTGTCAGCCGCTGCAGATGTTTTGCAGCCGCAGCCAATCCGCATCAGACAGCAGCGGTGCTGTGGCGCGGTTCGCCATCGGATCGCCCTCAATCAACTCCAGCACCGATTCGCCTGTGATGTCGCGTGCATAGGCATAAGGCGTGCTGCGCAGTTCCGCCGCATTAAAGCGTGCCAATTGTGCCGTGATGGCCGGTGCCGGTCGGGGGCGTTTCATCAGATGCTCGGCATAGGTTTCGATGGCGCCGGGTGCCACATCCCCTGTCGTCAGCAGACGAAAGGTTTCGCGGATACCGGCAAATTCCAGCAGACCGCGCAGCGGGTTATGGGCAGTGCGCAATGTGTCCTCGGTCAGGATATAGCCCGCCGCGACATCGGGTTCTTCGTAATCCTCCACCACGCTGCGATTCAGCACGATCAACCCACCGGGCAGATGCAGGCTTGGCTGGGCCATGGCGGGCAGCACAACCAGATCACCGGTGCCCAGCCGCGCACCAAGCCGCGCCAACGCCGCGCGACCTCCGGGATCGGCGCAGGCCGGGCCAGAGACCCGCTCAATCGCCTTGAGAAGGGAAAACCCGATCGAAACCCGCTTTACGTTGGGCACCACGCGCAGCGTGTGATCCTGCATCGCGCCGGGTAACCAGAACAGCAAAAGCGCCGCCACCATCGCCACAGATACCATCACCGCCACACCGCGCAACCTGCCGGGATGCGGGCGGCTCAGGTCGATGGCGCGGCGCAACTGCTCAATGGCTGCGATCATTTCGGCTTCGTCTTCGTCCAGTTCCAGCGTTTCAGCGGGATCGCCATCAGGATAATACCGCGCTGGAAACTGGCCGGGATTTGCCCGCTCGACGGCCGCCAGCGACCAATGTGTCAGCGCCTGATCCTTGTTATCACTGATCATCAATGTGGCATCACCAATGGATACCACCACCTCGCGCCGCTGCGCGTCGGTATTGGCACGCCAAAGCCCCGTCGCTTCGATCCGCGCGTATTTCGTCAGGGCGGTCATGAAATCTGCTGCGATGCCTTGTTGTTATGTGTCCTGTTTAGCATAGCAAGCGGTTGGGGCAATGGCGCGGTTTGCCAGCGATGGAATGGTCCATTTGTGTGGTTAACCTCGGGTATGGCCCCAAAGCGAAACGGTCGCTGGCTTGCACGGACGCATCACTTCAGCGTCGCGGCCAGCTTGCGCAGTTCGAATTTCTGGATCTTTCCGGTCGATGTTTTGGGCAGTTCCTGAAACACGATGCTCTTGGGCGTTTTGAAACCGGCCAGCCGTTCGCGCGCAAAGGCGATCAGCGCGGCAGCTTCAGGCGCAGCACCGGGTTTCAACTCGACAAAGGCGCAAGGCACCTCGCCCCATTTTTCATCCGGCCTGGCCACCACAGCCGCAAGATTAACGTCCGGATGCGCCATCAGCACGCCTTCGATCTCGACCGAGGATATGTTCTCACCGCCCGAAATGATAATGTCCTTGGCGCGGTCTGCGATCTGGATATAGCCATCTGCGTGCTGCACCGCGAGGTCGCCAGAGCGAAAGTAGCCGCCCGCAAACGCCTCTTGGGTGGCTTGCGGATTCTTCAGATAGCCTTTCATCACCGAATTGCCGCGAATCATGATCTCGCCTTGCGCGGTACGGTCCATCGGGATTTGCTGCATGTGTTCATCCATGACGGTGATATGATCCATCATCGGCATCGCCACCCCCTGCCGCGCCTTGATCGCGGCGCGCTCGGGTTTGTCCACGCTGTTCCATTCATCGCGCCAGATGCATTCCGTGACATGACCATAAGTCTCGGTCAGCCCGTAAACCTGCGTTACGTTGAAACCCAGCCCCTCGATCTTTGACAGGGTCGCGGGGGCAGGGGGCGCACCTGCGGTAAAGACTTCGACAGTGTGATCAAAGGCGCGCCGTTCTTGCGGGGCGGCGTTCACCATCATGTTGAGCACAATCGGGGCACCGCCGAAATGGGTCACGCCTTCGTCGGCAATGGCGTCATAAATCGCCTCTGCTGTCACATCGCGGCAGCAAACCAAGGTGCCGCCGATCAGCGGCATCAGCCAGGTGTGATTCCAGCCGTTGCAATGAAAAAGCGGAACAATCTGCATGAATACCGGGTGCAGTACCATGCGCCAGCTGATCACCGTGCCCATCGTCATCAGATATGCGCCGCGATGGTGATAGACGACACCCTTGGGACGCCCCGTGGTGCCGGACGTATAATTAAGCGCGAGGCTTTCCCATTCGTCCTGCGGCATGTGCCACGCGAAATGGGGGTCAGCGGCGGCCAGCACGTCTTCGTATTCGGGGTGGCGCCCGCTGGCGCTGAACCCGGCAGCGGGCGCGCCAATCTCGATGATCTGCGGCGCATCACCGTCCAGCCGGGCGATCGCCGCTTGCGCAAGATCAAGGAACTGGCTGTCTACCATGACCACCTTCGCGCCACCGTGGCCAAAGATATAGGCGACCGTATCGACATCCAGCCGCGTGTTGATCGTATTGATTACAGCTCCACAGGCCGGCACGCCGAAATGCGCCTCCGCCTGCGCGGGGGTGTTCGGCAGCAGGGTCGCCACCACATCACCCGGCATTACCCCCATAGCGGCCAGCGCGCTGGCAAGCCGGGTGCAGCGTTCGTAATATTGCGCATAGCTCACGCGGTGCGCGCCGTGGACCACTGCCGTGCGGTCCGCAAACACATGTGCTGCACGCGCCAGATGTGACAACGGGGTCAGCGGCACATAATTCGCGGGGCATTTTTCCAGACCCTGTTCGTCCTGCATCCAGCCCATGGCAGTCTCCCTTTTGCGGCAAGGTCAGTTTAGGGGTTGAGTATTGCGGCGGCGGCGTGACTTTGAAAGAGGCGAAACAGCGAAAGGGCGGTTTATGGAAACGAATGTGGTAAAGCCGGGTCTGGCGGCCCTTTCGGTGCTGGGCGGCATGGCCGCATTGGGGCTGACCGACAATTTCGTTCCCTATATCACCGGGCGCGGATCGCTGTGGCAATTCCATATGCTGCGCGGTGTTCTGGCGGTGGCGCTGCTGGCCGCAATCGCGGCTTTCGGTTTTGGCGTGCTGCGACCGCGCCGCGTGGTTGCTGTGCTGGGGCGCAGCATGTTCACGGCAGGTGCTATGCTGATCTACTTTGGCTGTCTTGCCCTGATGCCCATCGGCGTGGTGGTGGCCGGGCTCTTCACGGCGCCGCTCTTTGTGTTGCTGATATCGGTTCTATTCCAAGGCAAACGCGTGGGCCCCGTTCGCTGGATTGCAGTTGTCATCGGGTTTGTCGGCGCGGTGCTGGTGATCCGCCCTGATCCCGCAGCGCTTGATCTGGTCAGTTTTCTGCCCATCGTGGCCGGTATGCTTTACGCCATCGGTGCCGTGACAACCCGCGCCTGGTGTGAAGGCGAGGGCACGTTGGCGCTATCTGCCGGGTTTTTCGGGATGTTGGCGGTATTTGGCGCCATCGGATTGCTGCTGCTGCCGACGGGCGGCCCTGTCGGCCCTGCCGGTTTTCCGTTGCGGGGCTGGGTGCCGCTGGACGCGGCCATGTTGTTCTGGATCACGGTGCAGGCGGTGGGATCCCTGATCGGCATCGGGTTGATCTTTCGCGGCTACCAGTTGGGCGAGGCGGGCCACGTCGCGGTGTTTGAGTATTCATTGTTGGTTTTCGCCAGCTTTTGGGCATGGGTGCTGTGGGATCAGACGGTGGCGCCGACGGCACTGATCGGGATGGCGCTGATCGCGGTGGCGGGTGGGATCATCGCGCTGCGCTCTGATCATCCGGTTTTCCTGCGCGGCATCGACGCCGAGGGGGCGGCGTGATCATCAGCCGGGGCAGGCGGTATATCTTTGTTCATATCCCCAAGACCGGAGGTACATCGCTGGCGATGGCGCTGGAGGCACGCGCGATGAAAGACGACATTATGCTGGGTGACACGCCAAAAGCACGAAACCGGCGCAGCCGGATACGCGGTGCCGTCACACGCGGGCGGTTGTGGAAACACGCCACTCTGGCCGACATTGACGGGCTGGTTTCCCCGGCGGAGATCGCGCAGATGTTCACGTTTACACTGGTGCGCAACCCATGGGACCGCGCGGTCAGCTATTTTCACTGGCTGCGTGCGCAAGGCTTTGATCACCCCGCCGTGGATTTGGCAAAGGCCACTGATTTTGCCGACTTCATGCAGAATCCAGCCACGCGTCAGACGTTTCTGGACTGGCCCGCACGCCGATACATGATTGATTGCGACGGACACGAACGCTGCACCGCCTATATAAGACTTGAACATTTTGCCGCCGACGCCGCCCCGCTGTGCGCGCATCTGGGGTTTGATCTGGATCTGCCCGTGGTCAACCGCTCTGTGCGTGCACGCCGATATCAGGATTATTACACGCCTTCCCTGCGCGACACCGTTGCAGAAACCTGCGCCGAAGACATCGCGCGATTCGGCTATACCTTCGACGGCAACTGAGGGCGCATTAACCAAGACCTCGGAGATTAAGCGAAAATTTGAACTAAATCTTTGTGATGCCGCCGGATTGTCATGCAATCGCGCATCAATGCCCCATTCACGCCACGTTCAGGGCCAGCGATGGTCACGGGAATCACCACAACTGAGAGGGTAACTGCACAGCGTCTCTGCCAGGACGCACACCATGGGGATGGAAAATATGTTCGGATGGTTGAACAAGACACACCAGATAAACCGCCGCGCGATGGAGATGTCGGGTGCCTATGATGGTGGCCTTGCCGCCGTCACCCACGGCATGATGGCAGGCACCCACGTCGCCTCCAACCTTGGCTGGCGTCCGGTAGAGGCACTGGCGGCGGGGGATATGGTGCTGACCTTTGACCACGGCATGCAGCAGATCACCGACATTCAGCGCGCCACGGTCTGCATTGATGCGCCGGACACAGCTCCGGCTTTGTGGCCGGTGGTGGTGCCGATCGGCGCGCTTGGCAACCGCGAAGAATTGACGCTGCTGGCCGATCAGGGCGTGCTGGTGGAAAGCGATGCGGCATATGACATCTATGGTGACCCATTCGCTATTGTTCGCGTCGCAGCACTTGAAGGGGTCCGTGGCATCCACCGCCGCGCGCCGGTTGCCCGGATCGAACTGGTCGTGATCCATTTTGCCTGTGAACAAGTCGTTTATGCCGAAGGCGGCGCGTTGATCCATTGCCCGCTTGGTGGTGACATCATGGACATGGCCACAGATGCGCCGCAGTCTTGTTACGACGTCCTGCCGGTTCAGGATGCGGCCCATCTGGTGGAATGTCTGGTGATGGAGGATCAGATGCTGGCGACCGGCGGTCGTCATCGCCACGAAACTGCGGTGCACTAGTTGCAGGCAACAAAAGGTCTGGCGACCCCAGCCCAAACAGCAGCATGAACCGCCATCACTTTCTTGGCGATCCATTACGAAAAAAGGGACGCCAAAGCGCCCCTTCATCTCGACTTAATCGCGCAGGCTTATGCCGCCTGCGACGTTTCCGGCGCAAAGCGGCCATAGAAAGTCTGACCCTTTTCCGCCATTTCGCGCAGCAGGTCCGGGCATTTGAAACGGTCGCCATACTGCTCGGTCAGTTGGTCACACCGCTCCGCCGCGTAGGGCGCACCGATTATGTCCAGCCATGACAGCGGCCCACCCGACCACGGCGCAAAGCCCCAGCCAAGGATTGCGCCCACATCGCCTTCGCGGATGTCCATCAGCACACCTTCCTCCAGCGCGCGCACGGCCTCCAGCACCTGGCTGAACATCAACCGGTCCTGAACGTCCTGCAACTTTGGCTGTTCGTCAGCCAGCAGGTACTTGTCCTGCATGCCCTTCCAATAGCCCATACGCTTGCCCTTTTCGTCATAGTCAAAGAACCCTGCGTTGGCTTTGCGCCCCAGACGCCCCTGTTCTTCCATCCAGAAAATCAGATCATCCGCGCCGCTGGCGGGATAGGCATTGCCCATCGCCGCCTTTGTCGCCCGCGCGATTTTGGCCCCCAGATCAATCGACGTCTCATCGGTCAGCTGAATCGGCCCAACGGGAAAGCCCAGCATCGCGGCGGCATGATCGACGTACCACGGCGCCACACCTTCGGTGATCATGCGCGCGCCTTCGTTGACGTAAGGTATGATACAGCGGTTGGCATAAAAGAACCGCGCGTCGTTAACCACGATCGGCGTTTTGCGGATCTGGCGCACGTAATCCAACGCCTTGGCGACAGCGCGGTCGCCGGTTTCCGCGCCCTTGATGATCTCCACCAGCAGCATCTTTTCGACAGGCGAAAAGAAATGGATGCCGATGAACTGCTCCTGACGCGACGATGCCTTGGCCAGATCCGTGATCGGCAGGGTCGATGTGTTGGAGGCGAATATGCAATCCTGCGGGATCACGGCTTCTACCTTCTGCGTCATCTCGGCCTTGACCTTGGGGTCTTCGAACACCGCTTCGATGATCAGGTCACAGCCCTTCAACGCGTCCAGATCGGTGGTCGCGGTGATCAGGCCCAGTGCCGCTTCCTTCTTTTCCGGTGTGGATTTTTTCCGCGCAATGCCCTTGTCAAAGAACGCGGCACTATAGGCCTTGCCCTTGTCCGCCGCCTCTTGCGTCTGGTCGATCAGCACCACTTCGATGCCCGCCTGCACGGAAACCAGCGTGATACCCGCGCCCATCATGCCCGCGCCCAAAACGCCCAGCTTCTTGACGCGCTGGTCCGGCACGCCATCGGGGCGCACGGCGCCTTTTTCCAGCGCGTCCTTGTTGATGAAAAGCGACCGGATCATGGCGCCCGATGACGGGTCCATCAGCACATTGGTGAACCAACGCGCCTCGATCTTCAGGGCGGTGTCGAACGGCACCATCGCCCCTTCGTAAACCGCGCTCAGCAGCGCCTTGGCCGCCGGATAGACGCCTTGGGTCTTGCCGTTGACCATGGCGTTGGCACCGACAAACGTCATGAAACCGGCAGGGTGATAGGGCGCGCCGCCGGGCATCTTATAGCCCTTTGCGTCCCACGGCTTCACCAGATCGGCGCCCTTCGCGTTCAGCACCCAGTCGCGGGCCGCAGCCATCGGATCATCGCTGACCTCATCCACGATCCCGGCCTTCTGCGCGGCATCGGGGGACACCATCTTGCCTTCCAGCAGGAACGGCGATGCAGCCATCGCACCCATCTTGCGGACCATGCGCGTGGTCCCGCCCGCACCCGGAAAGATGCCCACCAGAATTTCAGGCAAGCCGATACGCGCCTTGGGATTGTTGGCCGCAAAGATCCGGTGCGTGGCCAGCGGCAGTTCCAGACCGATACCCGCAGCGGTGCCGGGCAGCACGGTGGCAATCGGTTTGCCGCCCTTCAGGGTCTTGGGGTCCATGCCCGCGCGTTCAATCTTGCGCAGCATTTTGTGCATCTGCATCGTGCCCTCGAACAGACCCTTGGCCGGATCATCGCCTGCGTCGGCCTTCATCTTGGCCAGCAGGTTCAGGTCCATGCCGCCCGCAAACGATCCTTCCTTGCCCGAGGTGATGATCACGCCCTTTACGGCTTCATCGGCCAGTGCGTCGTCGATCAGGCCGTCCAACTCGCCCAGTCCATCAAAGGACATCACGTTCATGGATCGGTCGGCGACGTCCCAGGTGATGGTGGCAATGCCCTTGGCATCGGTCTTCATGGTGAAATCGGTCATTGGTCTCTCCCGGATTTGGGTTTTGTCTGAGGACGCTGAGCATCATAGTCAGCGAATTTTCCCAGCAGGCTTTCGATCAGCGCCAGCGTCGCCTTGGGGCCGCTGGCGCAGTCCTCCTCGCTCAGCAGAATGCGCTTGAAATCGTTGAACTCGGCGCGGTCCACCGGATCGCTGGGATCATTGCGGTGCTTGAAAAATAGCGGCGGATTTGTCGCGTAGAGGCGGACATAATCACCGTTCTGAGCCACTTTGATCCTGACGCGGTCCTGCCCGCGAGTTGCGGCCAACGCAGCGACCGCATGGAACGGGTGTGATTGATCTCCCATCACACGCGCTCGATGATGGTGGCCGCACCCATGCCCGATGCAATGCACAGCGTCGCAAGGCCAATTTCCTTGTCGGTCCGCTCCATCTCATCCAACAGGATGCCGATGATCATGGCACCGGTAGCACCCAGCGGATGCCCCATGGCAATGCCGCCGCCGTTGACGTTGACCTTGCTGTCGTCCACACCAAAAGCATCCATGAACCGCAATACCACGGCCGCAAATGCTTCGTTGACCTCGAACAGATCAATGTCGCTGATGTTCATGCCGCTATCGGCAAGGATCTTCTGCGTCACCGGCACCGGCCCGGTCAGCATGATCGTCGGATCGGTTCCGATCTTTGCCGTGGCGCGGATGCGTGCGCGCGGCTTCAGCCCGTACTTTTCGCCAAACTCCTTGTTGCCGATCAGCACGGCGGCAGCCCCGTCCACGATGCCCGACGAATTGCCTGCGTGGTGGATGTGGTTGATCTTTTCCAGATGCGGATACTTCATCAGCGCGATCTTGTCGAAGCCGGGCATGACCTCGCCCATGGCCTGAAACGCGGGGTTCAGCGATCCAAGGCTCTGCATGTCGGTCTGCGGGCGCATGTATTCATCACGGTCCAGAATGGTAAGCCCGTTCTGATCACGGATGGTGATCACGGACTTGTCAAAGCGGCCTTCATCCCAGGCGATCTTTGCGCGCTGCTGCGATTTGACGGCCAGTTGATCCGCATCATCGCGGCTAAAGCCGAACTCGGTCGCGATGATGTCCGCAGAAATGCCCTGCGGGACAAAATATTTGTCCATCGCCAGCGTCGGGTCTACCGCAATCGCCGCACCGTCGCTGCCCATCGCCACACGGCTCATCATTTCAACGCCACCGGCAATATAGGCACTGCCCGCACCGGCCTTGATCTGGTTGGCGGCAAGGTTGACCGCTTCCATGCCGCTGGCACAGAAACGGTTGATCGACAGACCGGGAATACGTTCATCCAGATCCGACGCCAACACAGCAGAGCGCGCCAGACAGCCGCCCTGTTCCATCACCTGCGTGGCATTGCCCCAGATCACATCCTCAACGGCGTGCCCTTCAAGGTTATTGCGTTCCTTCACGGCATTCAGCGTCTGCGCGCTGAGACGCAGCGAGGTGACTTCGTGCAGGCTGCCATCGGCGCGGCCCTTGCCACGCGGGGTGCGCAGCGCGTCATAAATATAAGCGTCTTGGGTCATGTAATCTCTCCTGTTCAGGCGCGGTCAGCGGGGCTGCCGGGCATCAGATCATACGGGGCCTTCCAGCCCGGTGTTTCGCTCAGACGCGTAAGCCATGCGTCGATATGGGGCCATTCGCTGCGGTCGAAACCAAACGGTTCGGGATAATAAAGATAGCCGCAGCACGACAGATCGGCATTGGTCACGCTGTCGCCTACAATCCAGTCGCGGCCCTCAAGGTGATCGTTCAGGACCGCATATGCCGCCTTAAGCCGACCCTGCATGAAACCGATGACTTCCTTTGGCTGCTTGTCCTCAGGCAGGAAATTCATCAAAAACCGCGTCATGCCCGCGTTGGAGCTGAGCTTGTGATTGTCCCACAGCACCCAGCGCAAAATCTCGCGGCGTTCAGCGGCATCGCGTCCGCCGAACTTGCCCGATTTCTCGGACACATAGTCCTGAATGACCCCTGATTGGGTCAACCGCAGGTCGCCGTCAATCATCACCGGCGCTTCGCCCATGTTGTTGATCTGGGCGCGGTAATCGGGTGTGCGGGTCTCGCCTCCGAAAAAATCCACCTTGACCGGTTCCCAGTCTAGGCCGGACAGTTGCAGGGCCAGCGCCGCCTTATAGGCATTGCCGGATTCGCCGAAGCAGTGAAGCTTGATGGTCATGTTGCTATTCTCTCCCTTTGCGCCCCGGATCATCGTCCGGGGCAAATTTCACAGGTTGCGCCCGATCAGTTCTTTCATGATTTCGTTGGTGCCACCGTAAATCCGCTGTACCCGCGCATCGGCCCACATCTCGCCGACCGCGTATTCCTGCATAAAGCCATAGCCGCCGTGCATTTGCAGACAGATATCAAGCACTTCGCCTTGGGTATCGGTCAGCCAGTACTTTTGCATCGCCGCCTTTTCCACTGTCAGTTCGCCGCGCAGATGGTCGCAGATGCATTCATCAAGAAAGGCGCGCGAAACCGCGGTCTTGGTCTTGGCTTCGGCCAGCTGAAACCTTGTGTTCTGGAATTGCGTCAGCGGCCCGCCAAAGGCCTCGCGTTCCTTGCAGTACTGGATCGTGCGCGCCACCGCGCCTTCCATTGCCCCCACAGCACCGCAACCGATAATCAGCCGTTCCTGCGGCAGCTGCTGCATCATCTGATAAAATCCCTGACCCTCCTGCTGGCCCAGAATGTTCTCTGGCGGGATCGCCACATTATCAAAAAACAGCTCTGATGTGTCCGCCGCATGCAGCCCGATCTTATCCAGATTGCGCCCGCGCTGGAACCCGTCCGCGCCATCGGTTTCCACCACAACCAGTGACACGCCCTTTGACCCTTCGGCCGGGTCCGTCTTGGCCGCGACAATGATCAGATTGGCGTGCTGGCCGTTGGTGATAAAGGTCTTTTGTCCCGACAGGCGGTACGCATTGCCATCCCGGATCGCCTTGGTCTTGATGCGTTGCACGTCCGAACCTGTTGACGGCTCCGTCATCGCCAGCGCACCGATCAATTCGCCCGATACCATCTTGGGCAACCAGCGTTTTTTCTGCTCCTCGGTGCCGTAGGCAAGCACATAATGCGCCACGATGCCGGAATGTATCCCGTTGCCCCAGCTGGCCAGATTGGCGCGCGAGCCTTCGATCAGGATCGCGGCCTCATGGCCGAAATCGCCGCCGGGTCCCCCGTATTCGTCGGGGATCGACGGGCAAAGCAGGCCAAGCGCGCCCGCCTGTGCCCATGTCTCGCGGTCCATCTGACCCTGCTTGCGCCACTTTTCAAATTTGGGCGCCCATTCGGTGTTGATGAACTGCGCGGTCATGTCCGCGATCATGCGGTGTTCGTCGGTCATCCAGCTGGATGTCGTGGTCTGGTGGTCTTTCATCCGGCCCTCCCAAGGTCTCAGCGTTTGCGATCGTCAATTTCAGAGTTGAACAGCCGCAGGCGCGCTGTCAGGTTTTCCTCATTGATGACCGATTTGAAGTTCTCAAACAAAAACGAGAGCGCCTCACCTTCGTCCAGGCCCGCATCCTTGCTGAATTTTTTCAGGCGGCGGTAGCCGTCTTCGGTCATGGCAACGGGAAAGCGGCGGGTCAGGCGAAAGCGTTTTGGCATGTTAACCCTTTGTTAATAATGTAATTTGTTTCGCGCGCGAAACATTTCCCCCGCGCGCGACATAGTACATGAACACCATGTGTCTCAGAAATTCGCGGCCTCCAGCGCCATCACGGTATCCGCGCCTGATTGAATACGGATCAGGTGCAGCGCCGTCGCAGGCAGTTGCCGCGCCATGTAATAGCGGCCCGTTGCCAGTTTCGTCTCATAGAATGCGGCGTCGCCGCTGCTGTCGGCAAGCGCCTTCTTTGCGGCAAGGCCCATCTTGGCCCACATCAGCCCCAGGCAAACATGCCCGAACATATGCATAAAGTCATTTGACCCGGCCAGCGCGTTGTTGGGGTTCTTCATGCCGTCTTGCATGAAATACATCCCCGCCGACTGCAAATCCTTGCTTGCCGCCTTGAGCGGATCAAGGAAAGCCGCGTCAAATTCCGCATCCTGCCCGGCGTTGTCTTTAATGAAACCCTTCACCAGATCAAAGAACGCCATCACGTG